>JBOFCQ010000271.1:0-4797 GCA_051646145.1 Hyphomicrobium sp. | reverse complement strand
AAGGAAATCTGGGTTGCGGCGGTGATGATCAGGCCGGCCGTGGCGCGCTGCGCATAATACTCGGCGGCTAGCGGCTGCGGCACGCCATCGGCGCTGGCGCGCGATCGGGTCAACGGCGCCATGACGACGCGATTGGCCAGATCGAGCGCTCCAAGGCGCACCGGCGACAGCAGATCAGGCGCCTGAGATATGCCCAACGTGCTACCGGGCGTGCTTGATGAATTGGCGTTTTGTGCGGTCGACATGGGGTCTCTCCTTCAACGTGCGGCGGCGGGCGCCATCACCGTTCCATAGTGCAATAATCTCGAACTATGACGGTAGATGTAAGCAGGCCCCCGGCAGCGCACCAGTGACGAGAGCGAAACCCAGCTAAGCCGGTAATGCATGGCAGCGCGTCGCACACGGCGTGCGTGGCGGAACGTGTCGGGGCCGGCCTTAGGCCCGCGCGTCAGGTTTTATGGACAGCGGCGGCTCTCGCCGCTTTCGTCAACTGCCGCACTTCGGCTTTGAGCGCCGCGAGGAGGGCATTGCTGCGCACGAGGTGGCGCATCTTGCTCGGAAACAGCGCCCAGTTGACAGGCTTCGTTTCGAAGGCGTTGGCGCCGATATGAAACGCCTCTTCAACCGCCGCCACGTCATTGCGCGACGACATGACGATCAGCGGCAGCGTTTCCAAATGCGGCGTGCCGCGGATCATGGCGATCAGACGGAACCCGTCGATGCGCGGCATGGCGAGATCGATCAGCGCCACATCGTAGTGGGCCTGGCTCAAGGCGTCCAAGGCCGCCGCGCCATCGTCTACGACATCGATCGTGCACGCGGCCCTCTCCAGGCACGAGCGGGCCAGAGACGCGAAGATTGGATCGTCGTCGGCGACGAGGACCCTCAGGGACTGCACATTTTCGTACATGGGCCTACCGGGTCAATGCCACGGGTTGACCGGCACCGCGAATGCCGTCGGGCACGGGCACTTCGGTGTTGTTGTAGTTGGTGTTGAGAATGAGATGCGGGCCGCCGTAGAGCCGCATCTTGTCGGCGACGATGGCGGTATAGGCGGAGTTGTCGGCGATCGGGTTCGTCGCATCGATGCGCAATTCGCCGGACGGAATGTAGATCGTTCCGACCATCACGCGCGCGTCGTCGCTGAGAATTTCATATTGGAGCGAACTGCTTTGCGACCGCCCGGCGAATACCAGAAGGCCGGCCATTGGGCCCGACGTCGGCGCCGAAAGCGAGATGGTCGATTGGCGGTCAAACTTGAAATTGGCATTGGCGCCGGTGAAATACAGCCCCACGCCTTCACCCGTCAGCGTGCCGCCGTCGCGGACGCGGAGCGGCAGGTCTTTGAAGATGAACACGCCTTCGCGCAACGTCACGTTGCCGCCGGATTTGATGTCGAGGCCGCAATAGGTGCCGGGTTCGAGTTCGATCGCGCTGGTGACGGTAGTCGGCAGTTTGGAGTCGCACGGGTCGGCCGTCGGCTCGGGGCGCGAGGCCAGCGGGTCATCGAAGCTCGGGCAATCGATCAGCGGCTCGGGCGAGAAGTTCCCCGGACCGCCTTCCCTGCCGCCGCGCGAGCAGATGACCGCCGCCGTCATGCTGGCATCGTTCTTCGATTTGAGGCCGTTGTTGTGGGACGAGTTTGAGTAGACAGCGCAGTTCTTGCCGGTGACGCGCGCGTCTTGCTCGAGCGATATCGTGCCGCCTTCGTCCGGGTTGAGGCCAAGCACGCAGATGTTCGGCTTGCCGATCACCATGGCAACGGCGCGTGTGGAAATCGGCGCGGTGCCAAGGCCGGTGAATTGACCCATGGCGAAGGTGTAATCGAGGCTCGCGGTCACGGAAACTTCAACCGGGTCCTGCGTCACAACCGTCTTGACGATCGGTTTGGCCGTGCTGTTGATGCGATGATTTCCGGTCAGATACGCCGCGATGGTGGCTTCGGCGATACCTTCCAAATTTTCGTATTTGCGGTCCGAGAGGCTCAGCTCTTTGGCGGCGGCGAGTGCTGCGGCATCAACGGCCTGCTGCATCGCCGACTGGTCCGCCATATAGCGCGACAAGTCCATCACCATGCCCATGGCGCTGAACAGGATAGGGAGGAACAAGGCGAATTTCAGCAGAATTACGCCGTGCTCATCCCTTGCCAGACCTCGTAGACGCAACGATCTCATTGCCACTCGTGAAACGGACTGCGAACATGCAATCGTCAGGGTGGCCGAGGTCGCTTAACAGGTGATGACTGAAGCGCGCGCAAAGCAGACTTTAAGAAATGTCGGTTTTTCGACCATAAATGTCTGTGTCGAAATGCGACGCGTGGGCGTGCCAAAACTTGTGAGGTCGCTCAAGAGAAAGCTGTCAGGCTTACAGAGGACGCGCTGCCGCTGCAACCGGTTCGTTCGCGAGGCCGCGGACGAGCGCCTGCTGATCGCTGGTCAGCGCTTCATAGGTTGCCGTGAACCGGGCGACGGCTGCGCGCAAGTCCGCCTGCGCTTCGGCGTGCTGTGTGTCGGCCGCGACAGACGCGGGCCGAAGCATTGCCTCAAGGCTGCGCACCAGGTCTGCCACCTGCGCGTCCTTGGCCGCGGCAAGGCTTGCGAGATTGTCGATCATTGCATTGGTCTCGACCGCGCTGCGGCTGAGGCGCATCAGGTGGTTGATGTGCTGCTGAAACGTGCCCCAGGCAACCGGCTTGTTCAGGAACGAGCTGACGCCGGCTTCAATGGCGTTCTGCATCGCGGCGAGTTCTGTGCGCGCGGTGCACATCACAATTGGAATATGGCGGGTGCTTGCGTGACCTCTGAGGCAGCGGATCAGCGCGATGCCATCCAGGCCCGGCATATCATAGTCGACGATGGCGAGGCTTAAGGTGTGCGAACGCGTCACCCGCCAGGCTTCCGCGCCGTCGGCCGCTTCGACGATGTGACCGCCGAGACGTTTCAAATTGGCGATGATCAACGAGCGGAAGATCGGATCGTCGTCCGCGACGAGGATCACCGCGTCCTGGTGTCCGGAGACTGGGGGCGTCATGCTCATGGAGGCGTTCTATGTGCCGATCGATTTGAGGCGCACTGCAATTCCGGAAGCCGATCTTGCCCGATCATCCTTTAGTGCAGCTTAATTCTTGCGTGGGGCCGGCGTGTTCTCGATCACGTTTCACTCACGGATCTGAAACCTTATTGCGTTAATCAAATTGATTTCGTGCAGAATTTCCTCGCGTGGTGCTGCCTTGAGGCGCTGGTACAACCGATCAATCCGCAACAAGCTGACGGCAGTCGTGTTGCTGTCCGTCATTCCGGCGTTGCTGATTGCGTCGGTGCTCGGCGCATTTCGCGAGGCCGATCATCAGGGCGCATCGCGACGCGCCGAGTTCCAGGGCATCGCCAATGCTCTGGCCGCTGCTGCGTCGGAACCGTTGGCCGCGAAAGACCGGCGGCAGGTTGCCAACGCGCTGAAGGGCATCGGTGCCATTCCCAATCTCACGCACATCAGCGTGCGCGACAGCACGGGACTGACCGTCTTTCAGTTCGGCACCGGCATTCTCGTCAGCCAGAATACGCGGCGCGATGTCTTCAATCTGAATACCCACCCCGTCGAAGCCGAAATTCGCCATGCCGGCAAGCCGATCGGGCGATTGCTGCTGATCGCCGATATTTCCGACGTCAGTGATGCGCTGAGCCGCAGTCTCAAGGCAGCGCTCATTGCCGGCGTGATGTCGGCGCTGGCGGGACTGCTGGCGTCGTATCGCATGCAGCGTGCCGTCGCGACGCCCATCGCCGAATTGAAGCAGGCGATGTCGGATGTGCGTCATATGAAGGATTTCACGCGCACCGTCACCCGCTCCAGCCACGACGAGACCGGCGAACTGGTCGATGCGTTCAACAGCATGATGGGCGAGATCAACACGCGCGACAGAGCGCTGGCCGATCACCGCGCTGGCCTCGAAAATGAAGTGCGCGCCCGCACCCACGATCTGGCGGAAGCGGTCGATGCGGCCCAATCGGCCAATCGCGCCAAGTCGGAATTCCTGGCGACGATGAGCCACGAAATCCGCACGCCCATGAACGGCATGCTGGTGATGGCGGAACTTCTGGCCGCGAGCGAACTGACGCCGCGCGCGCAACGCCATTGCGAAGTCATCCTGCGGTCCGGGCAAACGCTGCTGTCGATCATCAACGATATTCTCGATCTCTCGAAGATCGAGGCGGGGCATTTGACGCTCGAACGCGTCAGCGTCGTGCCCGCCGCGATCGTCGATGATATCGTCAAACTGTTCAGCGAGCGTGCGGCTTCCAAGGGTCTCCAGCTTGCGGCCTATGTTGCGCCGGATGTGCCGGCGGAGGTGGTCGGCGATCCTGTGCGCCTCAGTCAGATCCTGTCGAACCTTGTCAACAACGCGCTGAAGTTCACCGAGGCCGGCGGCGTGCTCGTCCGAGTCGATGTCGGCAGGCATGATGCTGACAGTGTGGAAGCTTGGGAAGCAGCGCTGCGCTTTTCCGTCATCGACAACGGCATCGGCATTCCGGCCGATAAACTGGCGTCGATTTTCGATCCCTTCACGCAGGCCGAAGCATCGACGACGCGCCGCTTCGGCGGCACGGGCATCGGCCTCACCATCTGCCGCAAGCTTGCCGACGCCATGGGCGGCGCGTTGCGCGTTGAAAGCGTGCTCGGCGCCGGTTCGACGTTCTCGTTCGAACTGCCGATGGATGGCAACGCCGCACACGCGCAATCGGTGCGCGATGTCGACAGCGACAAAGACAGGCGCGGCGCCATGATGCTTGCGATCCCGGCTGG
>JBOFCQ010000244.1:0-2562 GCA_051646145.1 Hyphomicrobium sp. | reverse complement strand
GCGGCCCAGGGGATCGCTACCATCAACAAATCACAGAAATATCAATGAGATCATGAGGTTGGCCCCATGAAGTTTCGTCCGCTCCACGATCGCGTCGTTGTCAAACGGCTCGAAGAAGATACCAAGACCCCGGGTGGGATCATCATCCCCGACACCGCGAAGGAAAAGCCGCAGCAGGGCGAAATCATCGCCGTTGGTCCGGGCGCTCGCGATGAAGCCGGCAAGATCAACGCTCTCGACGTCAAGGTCGGCGACCGCGTGCTGTTTGGCAAATGGTCGGGCACCGAAGTCAAGATCGACGGCCAAGACCTTCTCATCATGAAGGAAAGCGACATCCTCGGCATTCTCGATGGCGTCGCAAAGGCCAAGGCGGCCTAAGGCGCGCCACGCTCACTCTCCCCAAGACATCAGCTAACTCAGGAGTTGCTCAACATGGCAGCTAAAGACGTAAAGTTTTCGCAGGACGCTCGCGAGCGCATGCTGCGCGGCGTGGATATCCTCGCCAACGCCGTCAAGGTGACGCTCGGTCCGAAGGGCCGCAACGTCGTCATCGAAAAGTCGTTCGGTGCGCCCCGCATCACGAAGGACGGCGTGACGGTCGCCAAGGAAATCGAGCTCGAAGACAAGTTCGAAAACATGGGCGCGCAGATGCTGCGCGAAGTTGCCTCGAAGACGGCGGATCTCGCCGGCGACGGCACGACCACCGCGACGGTTCTGGCCCAGGCTATCGTGCGCGAAGGCATGAAGTCGGTTGCAGCCGGCGCCAACCCGATGGATCTGAAGCGCGGCATCGATATGGCCGTTCAGGCCGTCGTTGACGAACTGAAGACGAAGTCGAAGAAGGTGACGTCGAACGAGGAAATCGCGCAGGTCGGCACGATCTCGGCCAACGGCGATACCGAAATCGGCGCGAAGATTGCCGAAGCCATGAAAAAGGTCGGCAACGAAGGCGTCATCACGGTTGAAGAATCGAAGAGCCTCGACACCGAACTCGACGTCGTGGAAGGCATGCAGTTCGATCGCGGCTACCTCTCGCCGTACTTCATCACCAACGCCGAGAAGATGATCGTCGATCTCGAAAGCCCCTACATCCTTCTCTTCGAAAAGAAGCTGTCGGGCCTCCAGGCGATGCTGCCGGTGCTTGAAGCTGTCGTTCAGGCCGGCAAGCCGCTGCTGATCGTTGCTGAAGACGTCGAAGGCGAAGCTCTTGCAACGCTCGTCGTCAACAAGCTGCGCGGCGGCCTCAAGGTTGCAGCCGTCAAGGCTCCGGGCTTCGGCGATCGCCGCAAGGCCATGCTGGAAGACATCGCCATCCTGACGGGCGGCACGGTCATCTCGGAAGACCTCGGCATCAAGCTCGAAACGGTCACGCTGAACATGCTCGGCCGCGCCAAGAAGGTGACGATCGACAAGGAAAACACCACCATTGTCGACGGCGTCGGCAAGAAGGGTGAGATCGAAGGCCGCGTCAAGCAGATCAAGGCTCAGATCGAAGAGAGCACGTCGGATTACGATCGCGAAAAGCTGCAGGAACGTCTGGCGAAGCTCGCTGGCGGCGTTGCGGTTCTCAAGGTCGGCGGCGCAACCGAAGTCGAAGTCAAGGAACGTAAGGATCGCGTCGACGACGCGCTGCACGCAACCCGTGCGGCCGTCGAAGAAGGCATCGTTCCGGGCGGCGGCGTTGCACTGCTGCGTTCGATCAAGGCCCTCGAAGCTTTGAAGGCCGACAACGAAGACCAGAAGGTCGGCATCCAGATCGTCCGCAAGGCGCTGCAGACGCCGGCTCGCCAGATCTTCACCAACTCGGGCGAAGATGGCTCGGTCATCGTTGGCAAGATCCTCGAGAACAACAAGTACGCCTTCGGCTACAATGCCCAGAGCCACGAATACGGCGATCTGGTCAGCCAGGGCGTCATCGACCCGACGAAGGTCGTGCGTTGCGCATTGCAGGACGCCGCTTCGGTTGCCGGCCTGCTCATCACGACGGAAGCGATGATCGCCGATATGCCGAAGAAGGACGCCGGCGGCCACAGCCACGGCGCGCCTGGCGGCGGCATGGGCGGCATGGGCGACATGGGCTTCTAAGACGGCGCGTGGCCGTCCGGAGCGCGACTGTCTGAATTCGGCATGCCCGAGGTTCAGACAGAGGCCCGGACGCCATGCGACAGCCGACTTACCCGTGGCGTACAGAAGCGCAAAAAATGAAAAGCCCCGGAGCGATCCGGGGCTTTTTCGTTGGCGCATGGCACATGGAAAGTTTTGCGCGGCGGTGGAAGCTGCGTCCACGATTTCTGCGCACTAAGACCGAACGATGGTCGCCTCGACCCAATAGCCGCGCGGGCTTTCCGTAACGCGGTAGGAAAAGCCGCGCGTCTCGGCGAGATCACGCACCGCGTCGGCAAGGTCATGGCGCGGCGTAACGCTGAAGCGGGTCAGCCAACCGCGCAGCATCAGGCGGCAAGGAGCGGGCATCCCGTGCATACGGCCAAAATCGACGATGTGCAGCCGGCCGCCGGGCGCGAGATGCGGTAGCGCGCGCTCGATCACGTCGTGCCATGCGGG
>JBOFCQ010000240.1:0-12485 GCA_051646145.1 Hyphomicrobium sp. | reverse complement strand
AGGACTGGTCTGTCGCGCTGGCCGGCAGGTGTGAATTCAGTGGGCCGTCTCCTGGAATGACGCAGTACAGGTCAAAACTCGAAACGTGGTCACATTAAGCATGTTTTAGCTGATGGGGTCATGATCGAAGATGCTAATGCGTATAACTTGCAACTGGAACCGTGCCGCCGACCGAATGATTTTTTCAAATGTGAGGCTTGTCAAAACAGATGAGCGCGCGGTTGGTTGCAAACTTGGCAGGCTTAGCGCTGCGATCGTGCAGCGGTGTTGCGTGAGGCTCTCTTAGATTTACGGCGCATCCGATCGACGGCGCCGCGCGGCATGAAGCTAACGATGCCGGAAGCCTGAAGCGTTTGCTTAATCGCGTTGCCTCCTCACCTCTCAGCCAAGCACCTGTTGCGCGCAATGATTGTCGCTATTGAGCGGGCGTTGCAGGCTGATCGGCAAGAGACCTTCGGTGCGAACCTACGGCGATAGTCGATAGCAGACCATGGTCCGATTCCTGACCGACCTCAGCCGATTGAACCGCCCTGCCTTGGTTCCTTGTTCGGCATTGTCATCGCTGCAAGTTTGACAAGAGAGGATCGGCGCCTCAGCGGATGCCGTTCCCTTTTGCAAATTTTTAGAGCCTGCACGTGCGCAATTTCGCAACAGCACGCAGGCCGCAGCCAAGCAAGGGAGTTGGGTCATGGTCTCGTTCAACGTCGCCGATCTCGAATTCATTCTTCTCCAGATCCAGATCGCTGAACAGAACGCCACCAAGGAAGGCGCCACGCCGGGAACAGTCGTCGCCGGCACGCCGCTTTCGGAACTGATCTCCAACCCGCTGCTGCCTTACGGCTTGCGGACCGTCGACGGCACGTTCAACAACATCATTCCGGGCCGCGAAACATGGGGCGCGGCGGATCAGGAATTTGCGCGCCTGCTCGATCCGGACTACCGGGATGGGACCGCGCCGCCTGTGCCGTTCGATACCAATGGGCCGGCCCCCGGCGGCGTTATTGGAAACACCGACTATAACAACCCGGGAAGCGTCGTCGATACGGCGCCCCGCACGATCTCGAATCTGATCGTCGATCAGACGCCGAACAACGGTGCTGCGATTGACGCTGCGCTGTTCTTCGTTGGCATTGATGGGGCGGCCGCTGTCGCAGCGCGTCAGGCCATCGAAACGGCCTATCAGCCATTGAAAGCCGCCGATCTGGCGTTGCGCGCCGATCCGTTAAACGTCGTTCTGCAGGCCGAAGCCGAAGCCGCATTCCAGACCTTCAAGGGTGTTCTCGCCACCGATTACGGCATCGACATTTCCGACAACCGCACGCTGTCGATCCCCAACATCGCGCCGGACGAAGGCATTTCGGCGCCGTTCAACTCGTGGATGACGCTGTTCGGCCAGTTCTTCGACCACGGCCTCGATCTCGTGCCGAAGGGCAACAACGGCACCGTGTTCGTTCCGCTGCTGCCTGACGATCCGCTCTATGTTCCGGGCGGCAATGCCAATTTCATGGTCGTTACGCGGACCATTCCCGACGCCATCAACATCACCACGCCGTTCGTCGATCAAAACCAAACGTACACGTCGCATTCGTCGCATCAGGTGTTCCTGCGTGAGTATGTGCTCGACGCCAACGGCGATGCGGTGGCAACCGGCAAGCTACTGAACGGCAGCGGTGGCACCAACGGTCTGCCGACCTGGCAGGATGTGAAAGCGCAAGCATTGGCGATGCTCGGCATCGAGCTGACCGATCTCGATGTCACCAACGTGCCGCTGCTCGCAACCGATCAGTACGGCCGCTTCCTGCGTGGCGAAAACGGCTATGCGCAGCTCGTCGTGCGTCTCTCGGACGGCAGCCAAGTTCTGGTTGAAGGCTCGGCGGACGGTCTTGATCCGTCGGCTCTCGGCATTGCCGGCGCCACCGTGGTGCGCACCAATCACGCGTTCCTCGACGACATCGCTCACAACGCCGCGCCTGTCGTCAACAACCTCGGCCAGCTCGTCGCCGACGTCGATACCGACGCCGGCAACGCCGTCGCCGTCAATCCGCTGACGGGCCGCAATACCGAATACGACGACGAACTTTTGAATGCGCACTTCATTACCGGTGACGGTCGCGGCAACGAAAACATCGGTTTGACCGCCGTCCACCACGTTTTCCATTCGGAACACAACCGCCTCGTCGAGCAGACGAAGGAAATCATCCTCGGATCGGGCGATCCGGCCTTCATCGCGCAATGGCAGTTCCCGGACGGTAGCTGGAACGGCGAACGCTTGTTCCAGGCGGCGCGCTTCGGCACTGAAATGCAGTATCAGCATCTCGTGTTCGAAGAATTCGCACGCAAGGTGCAGCCGGCGGTTGACCTCTTCATTTTCAACCCGACGATGGACGTCAATCCTGCCATCGTCGCCGAGTTCGCGCACACCGTTTATCGTTTCGGCCATTCGATGCTGAACGAAACGGTCGAGCGCACCAACATCGACAATTCCGAGAACGACATCGGCCTCATTGAAGCGTTCCTCAACCCGCTTGCGTTCCACGATGGCGGTACGGCCGGTACGCTGACGTCCGAAGAGGCCGCCGGCGCGATCATTCGCGGCATGACGGAACAGCGCGGCAACGAAATCGACGAATTCGTCACGGAAGCCCTGCGCAACAACCTGCTTGGCCTGCCGCTCGATCTCGCCACCGTCAACTTGGCGCGCGGCCGTGAAGCCGGTGTGCCATCACTGAACGACGCGCGCCGCGATTTCTTCGCGCAGACGTCGAGCGAGTGGCTGCGGCCCTATGATAACTGGATCGATTTCGCGCAGAGCCTGAAGAACCCGGCGTCGATCATCAATTTCGTGGCGGCCTACGGCACGCACAGCACCATCACGTCGGAATTGACGCTGGACGGCAAGCGCGCGGCAGCAACCGCACTCGTGCTTGGCGGCGCGGGCGCGCCTGGAGATCGCATCGACTTCCTGAACGGCACCGGCGCATATGTCGATCAGCTCGGCGGCCTCGATAACGTCGACTTCTGGATCGGCGGTCTTGCTGAAAAGATCCACCCGTTCGGCGGCATGCTCGGCTCGACGTTCAACTTCGTTTTCGAAGTGCAGATGGAGAAGCTGCAGAACGGCGACCGCTTCTACTACCTGTCGCGCACCCAGGGCATGCACTTCATCACCGAACTCGAGAACAATTCGTTCACGAGCCTGATCAAGCTGAACACCGACTTGAGCGACCCGCTGTCGTCGCATCTGCCGGGCGAAATCTTCTCCACGCCCGATTACATCCTCGAAGTCGATATCGCGCGCCAGCGCATGGCTGATGCCGTTCACGACAATCCTATTCTGGAAGCCTTGCAGCCGAAGGTCGATCGCGGCCAGGTGACGTTCCAGGGCGAGACCTACGAGAAGCTGCAATTCGCGGGCGGCGAGCACGTCGTGCTCGGCGGTACGCACACGACCCGCGACATGCTGATCGCCGATGATGGCGACGATACGCTGTGGGGCGAGGGCGGCAACGACTTCCTGGTCGGCGGTCACGGCATCAACCGACTGCATGGCGGCGCGGGCGACGACATCATTTTCGACGGCAACGACCCGAGCTTCATCCACGGTGAAGAAGGCAACGACGTCATCTCGGCCGGCGGCGGCATCGGCGAATTGATCTTCGGTCACGCCGGGTCCGATTTCGTCATCGCCGGGTTCGACGCCAAGGAAGTGTTTGCCGGCGAAGGCAACGACTTCGTTCTCGGCACGCCTGACGTCGACTTCCTGCTTGGCAACGAAGGCGACGACTGGCTGGAAGGCGGCGAAGGCTTCGATACGCTTGCGGGCGATAACTCGGAACTGTTCTTCAATTCGAAAATCATCGGCCACGACGTTCTGATCGCGGGCACCAACGAAAACGATTTCGACGCTGAATCCGGCGACGACATCATGGTGCAGGGCGAAAGCGTCATGCGCAACGAAGGCATGCTCGGCTTCGACTGGGTGACATTCCAGAATGCGGCAATCGACGCCTACGGCGATATGCGCATCAAGATTTTCACCACTGAAGAAGCTGACATTCTGCGCAACCGCTTCGACCGCGTCGAAGCCATGTCGGGCTGGGCGCGCAACGATACGCTGATCGGCGACGACCGCCTGGCACCCGATGGCATCCCGCTGCCCGGCGTTCCGGTGGCGGAAGCGACATTCGACGGCGATCAGTTGAACGCCGAAGGCGCACTGCGCATCGCAGGCTTCGCAGACGTTCTCGGCATTTCGGTTGCAACACTGCAGGGCATGGACCCGGCGGCCTTCGTGTTCGCGGCAGGCAACATCCTGCTCGGCGGCGGCGGCAGCGACCTCATCACGGGCGGCGGCGGCGATGACATCATCGACGGCGACAAGTGGCTGAGCGTTGGTATTCGCGTCGTGCCGGACGCCTCGCGCGGGCAGACGTTCCCGCCGTTCCAGGTCGGCAGCATGACGGCGATCCAGGCGCGCGTGCTGTCGGGTGAGATCAACCCGACGCAGCTTTCCATCGTGCGCGAAATCCTGAACGGCAACGTGACGGGCGACATCGATACGGCGCGCTTTGGCGACATTCGCGACAACTACACGATCGTTGGCAATGCCAATGGCAGTTTGACGGTCACGCATGACATCGTAACGCCCGGTGTTGTCGATCCGACGACCGGCCGCGTTGTCATCAATGAAGGCATCGACACGATCTGGAACGTGGAGCGCCTGCAGTTCTCGGACGAGACACTCGACACGGCGATCTTCTTCAATCAGCCGCCGACCGGTGCGCCGACGATCAACGATCAAACGCCGACAGAGAGCCAGGTGTTGACGGCCAGCGCGGCGCTGATCGCCGACCCGAACGGCGTTGGCCCGATCTCGTTCCGTTGGGAAGTGTCGACGAACGGCGGCACGACGTGGACACCGATCCCGGGTGCCACGAACCCGACCTTTACACCCCAGCAGGCGCAGGTCGGCGGCATTCTGCGTGTCGTCGCGAGCTTCACGGATGGCGGCGGTTTTGCTGAAAGCGTGGCCTCGACGGCAACCGGCGTTGTCGGTGATCTGTTCAACGGCGCCATCCTCGCCAACAACAATTTCGTTGGCACGGCCGGCGACGATATCGCCAATGGCGTCAACTCAATTCTGGGCCTGACCGGCAACGACACCTTCCAGGGCAACGGGGGCAACGACACGATCAACGGCAACGGCGGCAACGATACCGCCGTCTTCGTTGGCGCGGTCTCTAACTTCAACTTCGGAACCGGCGGCAATCCGCTGGTTGTCACCGATCTGACAGGCGTTGAAGGCACCGACACGCTGTCGTCGATCGAACAGTTGCGGTTTGCCGGCCAGACGTATGCCGTCCTCAGCGGCGGCGTCGGCAATAACAACCTGAACGGTGGCGGCGGTCAGCAGATCCTGTTCGGTTTCGCCGGCACGGATACGCTTGACGGCGGCGGCGCGAACGACGTTCTCGTCGGCGGCGCAGGTAACGATACGATCATCGGCGGTACCGGCAACGATCTCTCGCTGTGGCGCGTCGGCGACGGCCGCGATGTCATCAACGGCGGCGTCGGCGGCACGGATACGGCGCACGTCGCCGGCGATGGCTCGCAGGAAGCGTTCATCGTCTACACGGCCGCCAACGCGGTTGCGGCAGGCATCACAGGTCTCAACGCCGCAACGCAGATCGTCATCACCCGCAATGGCGCGGTCATCAATGAACTGAACAACATTGAAGAGATCGTCATCAACGGCCTGGGTGGCGGCGATACGTTCGCGACCTCGGGCAACTTCGCGCCGACCACACTGTCCACCAGCACCATCACCATCGAAGGCTCTGATGGAAACGACGTGATCGATATCTCAGCTTTGACATCCGAACACCGCATCGTGTTCAAGTCGAAGGGCGGTAGCGACACCATCGTCGGCACGCTGCGGCCGCAGGATGTGATCGAACTCGAAGCCGGCACGCTGCTCGCCGATTACACATCGTCGCAAAGCAATGGCCTAACGACGCTGTCGAATGGCACCAGCTCGATCACCTTCGAAAGCGCGGGCACGCCGGCATTCGCCGAAGTGCCGGCAGATGAGAGTGGCGCTGGCCCAGGCGGCGGTTCCGCTGAATTCACATTGACGGCCAGCGATCTCGCGACGTTGAAGGCACTGGTCAACGGCCAGCAGCCCCCAGGCGTCGGCGATGATGAAGTGGCAACGGGCGTGCGCACGCTCGATGGTCATGGCAACAATGTCGCCAATCCGGCGTACGGCGCGGCCGATGAACCGTTCATCCGCATCACGACACCGCACTACGGCCCGACCGATGCGTTCGGCAACCGCGAAATCAACCCGATCTTCGACGGTCTCGACGCGCGCAACATCTCGAACATCCTCGGCACGCAGGAAGCAGGGCTGGCACCTAACGATCAGGGCGCCAACATCTTCTTCATGGCGTTCGGGCAATACGTCGACCACGGCCTCGACTTCCTCGGCAAGGGTGGCAACGGCACCATCGCCATCGGCGGTCCGGGCGTCGGCGCAACGAGCAACAACCCGCTCGATCTGACGCGCGGCACGGTCTCTGGCTACGATGCCAACGGCGTGCCGCAGCACATCAACAAAACCTCGCCGTATGTCGATCAGAACCAGGCTTATGGTTCGACCGACCTCGTCGGCCAGTTCCTGCGCACGGGCGATGGCAGCGGCGGTCTCGACGCCACGCTGTTCCAGGGAAAGCCGGACCCGTCAAACCCGCTGTTCAATCTGCTGCCGACACTCGGCGAGCTGCTTGAACACCACTGGGCCAACGACACGGTCTTCGTTTCGTCGACGCTGCCGGGCGGCTCGGTCAATTTCCGCGCCTTCTTCGACAACATCTTCGACGACAACGGCAACATCACGGGCACGCCGGCCGAGATCAAGGCGATCGCCGACAACTTCATGGGTAGCGGTCACGCGCTGCTGCTCGACACCAACCCGGTCATCGATCTGCTCGACCACTATGTGGCGGGCGATGGACGCGCGAACGAGAACTTCACGCTGACGTCGATCCACACCATCTGGGCGCGCAACCACAACTTCCATGTCGAGAACCTCAAGGCGGCTGGCTTTGAAGGCACGGCGGAAGAAGTGTTCCAGGCCGCGAAGATCATCAACGAAGCTGAATACCAGCGCGTCGTGTTCGGCGAGTTCGCTGATACATTGATCGGTGGCATCAGAGGAGACGGCACGCACGGTCACAACGAATACAACCCGGATGCGACTGCGAGCATTTCGCACGAGTTCGCGGCGGCCGTGTATCGCGTCGGACATTCGCTCATCGGACAGACGGTGACGGTGCTCAATCCGGATGGCACGGCAACGGCAGTGCCGCTGTTCGACGCCTTCCTCAACCCGACGAACGACTCCTACACCATCCCGCTGCCGCCGAACTATCAGGCGCAGCCCGGCTACGAGCAGCTCGGCGTCAACGCCGTCGTCGGCGGCATCGTGCAACAGCAGGCTGAGGAGGTTGATTTCAACCTCGTCGACGCTGTGCGCAACGATCTCGTGCGTCTCAAAGCTGATCTGTTCGCCTTCAACGTGGCACGCGGTTGGGATGTCGGCATCGGCACGCTCAATCAGGTTCGTGGCGATCTGGCACAATCGCAAGATCCCTATATTGCGGAAGCGCGCGGTTTTGCCGGTGATCTCAACCCCTACACGTCGTGGGAAGATTTCCAGGCGCGCAACAACCTCAGCAACACGGTGATCGAGCAGTTCAAGGAAGCCTATCCCGATCTCGTGCTGGCGGCTGAAGACATTGCTGCGTTTCAGGCCATCAATCCCGACATCGTGCTCGGCGGCGCCAACAACGATACGGTCAAGGGTATCGATCGCGTCGATCTGTGGGTTGGCGGTCTTGCCGAAAAGCACATCAATGGCGGCATCGTCGGTCAGACGTTCTGGGTTGTTCTGCACGAACAGTTCGACCGCCTGCAGGAAGCCGACCGGTTCTACTACACGGATCGTCTCGACAATCTCGACCTCTATGAAAACCTCATCGACGGTCAGAGCCTCGCCGATATCGTCGCGCGCAACACAGGCATCATCGGCCTGCCGGAAGATATGTTCGAAGCGGCGCCTCTCGGCGGCGATATGAACGTGGCGCCGGTGTCGCCGGTGAACGTCACGCTCACGGCATCGCTCGAGGATGCAGCCCGCACCATCACGATGCAGGAACTGCTCGTCGGCACGACGGATCTCGAGAACGACAACTTGAGCATCCTCGATCTGAAGCTGAAAGCGGGATCGCTCGGCTCACTCGTATCCAACGGCAACGGCACCTGGACGTATACGCCCGGCGCCGACGACGACACGAGTGCCTCGTTCACCTATCGCGTCAGCGACGGCAAGAAGGCAGGCGGCACGGTCACGGCAACGCTCGACCTGTTGCCTGACGGCGATGGCCAGCCGTCAACGCCGGGCGGCGGGTCGTCAACCTCGAACATTGTGGTCAACGGCAGCAAGAAGTCCGACAAGCTGTTCGGCAACGGCGGCGACGACACCATCAAGGGCAAGGACGGCAACGATCGCCTGAACGGCCGCGATGGCGACGACAAGCTGTTCGGTGAAAAGGGCCGCGACGTTCTCGTCGGCGGTTCCGGCGACGGCGATGACATCGTCAACGGCGGGTCCGACAACGACACTTATACTGTGGCGGGCACAGCCGGCGCGGTGACGATCAACCTTGCCACCGGCAAGGCGAGCGGAGCCGCCGGCAACGACACGCTGCGGTCGATCGAAAACGCCATTGGCGGCGAGGGTGACGATACCCTCATCGGCAACAGCGGGCGCAATACGCTGCGCGGCGGCGGTGGCGACGACACCATCAACGGCGGTCGCGGCAACGACACGCTCTCTGGCGGCACGGGCGGCGACAAGTTCGTGTTCCAGAAAGGCTTTGGCAACGACGTCATCACCGATTTCGATGCCAACCCGGATGGCGGCCAGGACAAGATCGATCTCTCGGCACTCGGCATTTCGAGCGGCAACTTCGATCAGCGCGTGGCCATCATGGATGCGGGCTTCGACACCCTCGTCGTGGTCGACTACACGCAGAAGATCCTGCTCAAGGGCGTCGGTGTCAGCAGCCAGGTCACGGAAAGCGACTTCGTGCTGTTCACGAACTGATCGCAGGCGATGGCGCGTGCCGGGCTTTTGCTCCGACACGCGCACCGCCAGCCGCGCGGGGCGGCATGCGGTCAGAAAGTTTCCGGGTGAACTGGGTGACATGAGTGACGCCGGTCGAGATGGTCTCGGCCGGCGTTTTCAATGCATGGCGATATGGCGCGGTACCGGCGCTTTTCTTGGCGACAGGGCAGTAGGGCTGTTGCGCTCAGCGCGGCCGGGTGGCCGACGCCAGATAATTGACGTCCGTATCCGACGCCAACGTCCAATCGTCGCGCAGCGGATTGTAGGCCATGCCGGCGAAGCGCGGTGCCGTCAGACCTGCGGCTTCGCAATGCTGCGCCAATTCGGCGGGTGTCACGAACCGGTCCCACTGATGCGTTCCGCGCGGCAGCCACCGCAGCACATACTCGGCGCCGACGATGGCCAGCGCCCATGCCTTGAACGTGCGGTTGATGGTCGACAGCACGATCAGTCCGCCGGGCCGAACCGCCTTGGCGCACTCGGCAATGAAGGCCGCGACATCCGGCACGTGTTCGACGACTTCGAGGCACGCGACGATATCGTACTGCTCGCCGGCGGCCGCGATGTCCTCGATGCGTGTCGCGCGGTAGTCGATGGCCAAACCTTGCGGCTCGGCGTGGCCGCGCGCGATGGCGATGTTGCGCTCGGCGGGATCGATGCCGGTCACGCGCGCGCCGAGCCGGGCGAGAGGTTCCGATACCAGCCCGCCGCCGCAGCCGATGTCGAGGGCTGTCAGGCCCGATAGCGGGCGGGCGGACTTCGGATCGAGCCCGAAGTGGCGTTCTGCCGCGTCGCGGATGAACGACAGGCGCGGCGGCCCGATCTGGTGCAAAGGTCGAAATTTCCCGACCGGATTCCACCATTCGGCGGCCAGCCGCGAGAAGCGGGCCACTTCCTCGGGATCGAGGGTGGCGCCGGCGGCACGGCCGGTTCTGCCGGGATCGTCAGCGGAGCGCCCGTCGGTGCTCCCGTGCGTGGCTGTCATCTGCAACCTCTCTCTCATAAGGCTGGTACTCGCGCCAGCCGCCGGCGGATTGTCAAGATCCGGCCGCCTCACCAGTTGCAGGGCCGGAGCGTTGCCGCTAAGAGACAGCCGTCTCAAGAGATTTCCGGCGGTCCTGGCGGCATGCGGTTGGGATGGGTGCGCGTCACCCCCGGCGCCACGGCTTGACCAACATGTTGGCAAGGCCGCTCGGCGCGAAGGGCGGCACCACGACGGGTCCAGGTCACGTTCGTCCTGTTCACAGGCAGTTAAAAGGTTTTTGGCAGGCGCCATGGCAGTCGTCGTCATGAAATTCGGCGGAACCTCCGTCTCCAACATCGAACGCATCCAGAACGTGGCGCGCCACGTCAAGCGTGAGGTCGACGCCGGCAACAAGGTGGCCGTCGTGGTCTCCGCCATGTCAGGCGCCACCAACCAGCTCGTCGCCTGGGTGAAGGACGCCGCTGCGACGAAACCCGACAATCATCTCTACGATGCGCGCGAATACGACACCGTGGTCGCCACCGGCGAGCAGGTGACGGCCGGGCTGCTCGCGATCGTGCTGCAGTCGATGGGCCTCAAAGCGCGCTCGTGGACGGGGTGGCAGATCCCGGTCAAGACCAGCGAGACGCATGGTTCGGCCCGCATTCTCGACATTCCCGGCGAACACATTCAAAGCCGCCTCGACGCGGGCGAGATCGCGGTCGTCACCGGCTTCCAAGGCATCGAACCGGACGGCAATCGCGTCTCGACGCTCGGCCGCGGCGGATCGGATACCAGTGCCGTCGCGCTTGCCGTCGCGCTCAAGGCCGACGTTTGCGATATCTACACCGACGTCGACGGCGTCTATACGACCGACCCGCGCATCGTGCCCAAGGCGCGCCGACTGCCGAAGATCTCCTATGAAGAGATGCTCGAAATGGCATCTCTCGGCTCGAAAGTTCTGCAGACGCGCTCGGTCGAGCTGGCCATGGTGCATCGCGTCAGAACGCGCGTGCTGTCGAGTTTTGTCGCGCCCGACGCCATGAAGGCTGTCGACATGGCGCATCTCGAAGACATCGGAACCATCGTTTGCGACGAGGAAGAAATCGTGGAACAGCAGGTTGTGAGCGGCATCGCCTACGCCAAGGACGAGGCCAAGGTGACGATCATGAATGTCGATGACAAACCGGGTGTTGCCGCGCGCATCTTCGGGCCCCTGGCGGACGCCAGCATCAACGTCGACATGATCGTGCAGAACGTGGCCCCCGATGGCCGCCACACGGACATGACCTTCACCATTCAGTCGGGCGAACTTCCGCGCGTGCTTGAAGTGCTGCGCAACGCCAAGAGCGAGATCGGCCCGTTCGAGGTCAAGAGTTCGGCCGACGTGGTCAAGGTGTCGGTCATCGGCATCGGGATGCGCAGCCATGCAGGCGTTGCCGCAAAAATGTTCAAGGCGCTGTCCGATAAAGGGATTAATATCCACGCCATCTCGACCTCAGAGATCAAGATCAGCGTCCTGATCGATGCCGCCTACGCCGAACTTGCCGTGCGTACGCTTCACTCGGCCTACGGTTTGGATAAGGATTGAGCCGGCGCGCCCGCGTGATTGCCGGGCCGCGCCGTCGATAACGGTCTTTGAGGCGCGGACACGGAACGGCGAGGCCAATGGTAACGAAGCGCGGCGACGATCCAAGACCCCTGCCAAGCGAGACGGCGCTGCGCCTCATCATGCGCCGCCTGCGCGAAATCATGTCCACCGAGAGCTCGGGCCAGGAAAAACTGGACAGAATAGTGCGCCAGATTGCCGGCGTCATGGTGGCCGAAGTCTGCTCGATCTACCTGAAGCGCCAGGACGGCTCGCTCGAATTATTCGCGACCGAAGGCCTGAACCCGGAATCGGTGCACAGCACCCGCCTTGAACGCGGCGAGGGCCTTGCCGGACGCTGCGCTGAACTCGGCGTCATCGTCAACGAGCCGGAGGCGTCCAGCCATCCGGCGTTTTCCTATCGCCCCGAGACCGGCGAGGAAGTCTATCATTCGCTGCTGGCGGTGCCGATCGAGCGCGCCAATCAGGTGCTCGGCGTGCTGGTCGTACAGAACCGCACAACGAAAGAATATTCCGACGAGGACGTCGAAATCCTGCAGGCGACCGCGATGGTCATTGCCGAGAACGTCGTCTCGGGCGCCGTCGCGGGTACGGGCGCGGCGATCGAGATCTCGCTGACGCAGCCGATGGTCATCAATGGCGAGCCCTTGTCGGCGGGTATCGCGCTTGGCCATGTGGTGCTGCATGAGCCGCGCATCGTCGTTACCCAGCTCATGGCCGAC
>JBOFCQ010000087.1:0-50422 GCA_051646145.1 Hyphomicrobium sp. | reverse complement strand
ACCGTCAACGAGAAGACGTTCTGCGCATCGGGTTCATCGACGGCATGGCTGATGTCGGTTGGGCCAACGGGCGGCGTCGACCCTGAAAGCTTCGTGCAGTCCAAGTACATCGTCGTCTGGGCCTGCAATTCGATCTCGACCAACCTGCATCACTGGCCGTTCGTGCTCGAAGCGCAGAAGCGCGGCGCCAAGGTTGTCGTCATCGACGCCTATAAGTCACGCACGGCCAAA
The DNA here is from genome assembly GCA_051646145.1 of Hyphomicrobium sp. Taxonomy (GTDB): domain Bacteria; phylum Pseudomonadota; class Alphaproteobacteria; order Rhizobiales; family Hyphomicrobiaceae; genus Hyphomicrobium_B. The sequence goes on along the minus strand of JBOFCQ010000087.1, from coordinate 50,191 downwards.
GCCGGCGATTGGCACATCTGCCCGAAGCCCGGCACTGACGGCGCGCTCGCTATGGGCTTTATCAATGCCATCATCCAGCAGGGGCTCGTCGATCAGGACTATGTCGACAATCACACCTATGGCTATGCCGAACTGAAAGCCCGCGCCGCGGAATTCACGCCCGAATACGTCGAGCGCGTCACCGGCGTCAAAGCGGCCGACATCAATCTGTTCGCCAAGGAATTCGCAACGGCGCAGCCGAGCGTCATCCGCATCGGCGTGGCGTTGGAACGCAGTGCCGGCGGCGGGCAAGCCATTCGCGCCGTCTGTGCCTTGCCGGCACTCGTCGGCTCGTGGCGTCACGCGGGCGGCGGACTGCTGCAAATGCCGCTCTGGGACTTCCCGGTCGATTGGGCAAAAGTCTCGCGCGCCGATTGGATCAAGCCCGGCACGCGCGTCGTCAACAACTTGCGTTTGGGCGCCGCGCTCACCGGCGAGATGAAACTCGATCCGCCGATCAAATCGCTATTTGTTTACTGCACAAATCCGGTGTCTCAGGCACCGGAGACCAACAAGATCGTCGCCGGTCTGCAGCGCGAAGATCTGTTCACCGTCGTTGCCGAACACTTCCTGACGGACACGGCAAAATATGCCGATATCGTTCTGCCGGCCGCCATGGCGGCTGAAGCGGAAGACATGATGTGGTCATGGGGTCACTTCTATTTCACCTACAATGCCAAGGCCATCGACCCGCCGGGCGAATGCCTGCCGACAAGCGAGATGTGGCGCCGTCTCGCTAAGGAAATGGGCTTCGATGATCCCGTTTTCAAAATGACCGACAGCGAACTCGCCGCCTATTACATCAACTGGGACGACCCCAAGATGTCCGGCGTCGACATGAATTATTTCAAGACGCACGGCTATTTCCGTATCGACGTTGGCCCGGTGGATACGCGCGCACCGCACGCCAACGGTAAGTTCCCAACGCCGTCCGGCAAGGTGGAATTCCTTCTGCACGACGCCAAGAACTTCGTCGCCGGTCCGTTCCGCATGATGTACGACGGCGAGCAAGATGGTTCGCCGGTCGACGCCTTGCCGGGCTACATCCCGCCGCGCGAAACGCCCGAGACCAACCCCGATCAGGCCAAGCTGTATTCGCTGAACATCATCTCGCCGAAGAGCCACGGCTTCCTGAACTCGTGCTACGCTAACGAGCCGCACAAGATCAAAGGCCAGGGCGAGCAGTTCGTCATGATCTCACCGGTCGATGCCGCCAAGCGCAACGTGCGCGATGGCGATCCGGTGCGCGTCTTCAACGGACGCGGCGACTTCGAAGGCGTGGCGCGTGTGACGGAAGACGTCAATCCCGGCATCGTGGTGGCGACGCTCGGATACTGGCGCTCGCTCAATCGCTCGGACGGCTCCGTCAATTCGATCTCGTCGCACGAATGGGGCGGCCTTGGCCGGTCGCCGTCGTTCTCCGACAATCTGGTCGAAGTGGCGCGCGTGAACTGACCGATACCGGACGACGATAGCGACGATCAATGACGGCGGACCTGTAAGGCGGGTCCGCCGTTCTTGTTTGCGCGCTTGCCGGTGAGACATCGCGATGCGCATGAGAGAGTGCGATCGCGACGCGGCCCAGGTCCACGCACGAGCGATCCACCGTCATGCACCGCGATCCTGGCGCGCGATCCTGGTTTTTTCGGCGGGAGGCTTCCCAAGCCGGCTGCTTATTGTTAAGTTTCCATGCAAATTGGAAACTTCCTTTCATGCCGAACTGATACCGGGACCATGGAACGCGCCAGCACTATTCTCGTCGTCGCGCCCTCCGACCCGGCGTGGCCGGATCTGATCGACCTCCTCTCGGAACGGCATGGCTATCGCGTGCTGACCGCTGAGGGGGAGGTCGATGCGCTTCAGATCGCCCGCGATGTGCATATCGACCTCGCCATCAGCGAAGACGGCAACAAGGCGTTCGACGGGTGCGCGTTCCTCGCCGGCATGCGCGTGTCGCACCCCGACGTGATGCGCGTGCTCGTCCTGTCCAAGGGCTCCGAGCGCGTCAGCCGCGCAGTGAAGGAAGCCTCGGTCTACCAGTATTTGCGCAAACCTCTCGACACCGAGCAGGCGGTCCTTGTCGTCAAACGCGGTCTTGAAACGCGCGAATTGGCGCGCCGGCATCGCCTCATCTCGCGTGAATTCAAGATGAGCGACGAGGGCTCGGCATTCGCCGCCCCGCATCTCTTCGGCTTTCAGCCGCAAAGCCAGCGCTTTGAAAAGCTCGTCTATGTCAGCGAGCGCATGGCCCATCTGTGCGACCTCGCAAAGACAGCGGCCAAGACCGACCTGCCGATCCTCATTCAAGGCGAGACCGGCACGGGCAAGGAACTGCTGGCGCGCGCCGTCCATTACAATTCGCCGCGCAAAAGCAGCCCGCTGCTGGTCCAGAATTGCGGCGGCATGAATGACGAATTGCTGCAGTCTGAACTCTTCGGCCACAAGCGCGGTGCCTTTACCGGCGCCGTGTCAGACCGCCTCGGCCTGTTCCGCGCCGGCGATGGCGGCACCGTGTTTCTCGACGAGATCTCCGATGTGTCGCCGTCGTTCCAGGTGTCGTTGCTGCGCTTTCTGCAGGAGGGCGAGGTCAAGCCTCTTGGCGCCGATCAGACCGTGCAATCGAACGTGCGCATCATAGCAGCGTCAAACCGGCCGCTGGCGCAACTCGTGGCGCGCGGAGAATTCCGGCGCGACTTGTACTACAGGCTCAAAGGCTTCGAATTCGAGGTGCCGCCCTTGCGCGATCGCATTGAGGATATCGCCGCCCTCGCTGAATTCTTCGCCGCCAAGCATTCCGAAGCCACCGGCCGCAAGATCCTCGGGCTATCCGCGAGCCTCGTTGAAAAGCTGTCGCACTATGATTTTCCCGGCAATATCCGCGAACTTGAAAACGAGATCCGCCGCATCGTGGTGCTGACGGGCGATGGCGAGTATCTGACGACGCGCCATCTCTCACCTGCGGTCCTCGCCGCAACGCAGCGCCGCCCCGCTGAACCGCGCGGTGGGTTTTCGCCGCAAGGCGACACCCTCAAAGATCAGGTGGAAAGCCTGGAACGGCATCTGGTCGAGAGCACGCTTCACCGGCATCGCTGGAATCAGAGCAAAGCCGCCGATGCACTCGGCTTGTCGCGCGTCGGCCTCGCCAATAAGATCCGCCGCTACGGGCTGAATGAAAAAGGCGTTGCGTGATGCCAGACGAAAATTCAGACGACCGCGTTGTCCGCTTTCCCTATTCGAAGGTTGCGCCGGCGCAATCGTCTACGCCCAACCAGCCGGAACTCTATGGCGACCTCGCCGCGCGCATCGGCATGCCGCAGGAGCAGACGACTGGCCATTGGTGCAGCCGCTGCAATCGCATCTGGTATGGCTACCTGCTCGAAGTTGCCTGCCCGCAATGCGGCAACCGCCACGGCTGACAGCCGCACATTGATCAAGATCAAAAATTGCAAACTTGATAATCCGCGGCAAACAAACTTTGCAGTGTTCACCCCATCCGTATTTCGCACCTGCGAACGGTGTCGCGTCATAACATATTGAAATTACGCCTTTTTATTTCATCGTCAGGGTTGGCCCAACACTTGCTCTCATTAACTCTTCAGAAGCGGATCCAACAGCTTCGCGGGTAATCAGGGAGAAGACGAATGGCCAATCTACTGTGGCTCCAGGGCGGCGCATGTTCCGGCAACACCATGTCGTTTCTCAACGCCGAAGAACCGAGCGCGTGCGATCTCGTCACGGATTTCGGCATCAACGTCTTGTGGCATCCCTCGCTTGGCATGGAACTCGGCGAGAACCTGCAGCGCATGTTGCGCGGCGTGGTCAGCGGTCAAATCCCGCTCGACATCTTCGTCTTCGAAGGCTCTGTCGTGAACGCGCCGAACGGCACTGGCGAATGGAACCGCTTCGCTGGCCGGCCGATGAAAGATTGGGTGCGTGAACTTTCGAAAGTCGCCGCCTTCACCGTTGCCGTCGGCGACTGTGCAACGTGGGGCGGCATTCCCGCCACCGCGCCGAACCCATCGGAAAGCGTCGGCCTGCAATTCCTGAAGCGCGGTCACGGCGGCTTCCTCGGCAAGGACTACACCTCGAAGGCCGGCCTCCCCGTCATCAACATTCCGGGCTGCCCCGCCCATCCCGATTGGATCACGCAGATCGTTGTCGCCGTCGCTACCGGACGCGGTGGCGACCTGTCGCTAGATGAATTTGGCCGGCCAAAAACGTTCTTCTCCAGCTTCACGCAGACCGGCTGCACGCGCAACATGCACTTCGCCTACAAGGTGTCGGCCACCGAATACGGCCAGCGCAAGGGCTGCCTGTTCTACGATCTCGGTTGCCGCGGACCGATGACGCATTCGCCGTGCAATCGCATCTTGTGGAACCGGCAGTCGTCGAAAACGCGCGCCGGCATGCCGTGCATGGGCTGCACAGAGCCAGAATTCCCGTTCTACGATCTCGCGCCGGGCACCGTCTTCAAGACGCAGACCATGATGGGCGTGCCCAAAGACATGCCGACCGGCGTCGACAAAACCGGATACGTCAAGCTGACTGCCGCCGCGAAGGCCGCGTCGCCCAAATGGGCCGAGGAAGACATCTTCGTCGTCTGACGCAGCCGCACCGCCATCGCTCAACAATCACAATAACAGCCGTCTCAGGGAGAGAGCCCTCCAATGTCAGCAGCAGTACAAACACTCGATATTTCGCCGGTCGGACGCGTCGAAGGCGACCTCGACGTCCGCGTCGAAATTCAAAATGGCGTCGTGACCAACGCCTGGACCAACGCCGAATTGTTTCGCGGCTTCGAAGTCATCCTGCGCGACAAGGACCCGCAGGCCGGCCTCGTCGTCACGCCGCGCGCCTGCGGTATCTGCGGCGCCTCGCATTTGACGTGCGCCGCATGGGCGCTCGACACCGCATGGAAAGCGGAAGTGCCGCGCAACGCCATTCTCGCGCGCAACCTCGGACAGATCGTTGAATCGATCCAGAGCCAGCCGCGCCACCACTACGGTCTGTTCATGATCGACTACACGAACAAGAACTACGCCAAGTCCAAGTTCTACGAAGAAGCGGTCAAACGCTGGGCGCCGTTCACGGGCAAGAACTACGAGATCGGCGTCACGATTTCGGGCCGTCCGGTTGAAATTTATGCGCTGCTCGGCGGACAGTGGCCGCATTCGAGCTACATGGTGCCTGGCGGCGTCATGTGCGCGCCGACATTGACCGACGTCACACGCGCCTGGTCGATCCTCGAGCACTTCCGCCGCAACTGGCTGGAAAACATCTGGCTCGGCTGCTCGCTCGAGCGCTATGAGCAGATCCGCTCCTACAACGACTTCATGGCGTGGCTCGACGAGCGCCCGGAACATGCCAATTCTGATCTCGGCCTGTTCTATCGCATGAGCCTCGACATCGGCCTCGACAAGTACGGGCGCGGCCACAAGAAGTACATTTCGTGGGGCTACCTGCCGCACGAAGACAAGTATAACAAGCCGACGATCGAGAGCCGCAATGCGGCGCTCATCATGAAGAGCGGTGTGTTCGACGGCGCCACCGGAACCCACAAGTTGATGGAACAGGTGCACACACGCGAAGACCTGAAACACGCGTGGTACGATGAACCGCAGGCGTTGCACCCCTTCGATCGCACGACCAAGCCGATCCAGAAGAATACGATCGACCACAATGGCAAATACTCGTGGGCTTCAGCCGTTCTGCATGCGCAGGATGGCCGCCTTGAAGCCGGACCTCTGTCGCGTCAGCTCGTCGCCGGCGGAACGCATGGCGAAAGCTGGCAGCACCACGATCCCCTGGTGCTCGACATGTATAGGAATCTCGGCGGGGCGAGCGTCATGCTCCGTCACTTCGCGCGCATGCATGAAGCCGTCAAACTCTACCGCGAGGCAGAGCGCATTCTGCGCGAGTTCAAGCTCAAGGATCAGTGGTACATCAAGCCGACCGAGAAGGACGGCCGCGGTTGGGGCGCAACCGAAGCCGCTCGCGGCGCGCTTTGCCATTGGATCGACGTGCAGGGTGGAAAGATCAAAAACTATCAGATCATCGCGCCGACCACCTGGAACGTTGGACCGCGCACATCGGATGGAACGCGCGGCCCAATCGAGGAAGCGCTCATCGGCATTCCGATCGCCGATCCGCATGATCCGGTCGAAGTCGGCCATGTCTGCCGCTCCTACGATTCCTGCCTCGTCTGCACGGTTCATGCTTACGACGCAAAAACCGGCGAACAACTCGCGCGCTTCCGGACCGCCTAAGGTCTGGCTTCCATTTGCTGCGCCGTCCATTCACGAAAAATTCGGAATGGGCGGCGCAGGAAACGGCGCATGCCAGAGATGAGGTGGGGGACATGAGCGCGAACGGTAAGGATGAGGCTCTCCTCAAGATCATCGCCGATATGATGGCGGCGGGTCTTGAGACGCAGACAGAGCCATTCCCCGAGACGGAGAAGGAGTTCGGCGCGATCCTCGTCGAACTGCGCCAACTCGATCCCGACGATCTGAAATCGAAGCTCGTCATCAGCGGCTTCGTCGATCACCCCTATGGGCCCGATCAGCAGCGTTGTCTGGAGTGCATGTACTATCTCGTGCATCGCAAATGGTGCGACCTGCCGGAGCTGGCCGTTCCGGTGGAACCACACTGGTGGTGCCGGCTGTGGAGAATTTGATCATTCGATAAAACATCAGCAAGACTGTCGAGGTGCGCCGTGACCGACGACATGCAGGCGAAAGACGACAAGACCCGCGACGACATCAGAGCAATGCTGGCGTCAGGATTGAGAACGGAAGTCTTCCCGCGCGCCGATACGCATGACGAGGTGCAGCACGTCATTGCCCGCCTTCGCGCCAGCGATGGCAGCCTTGAAAGCCGGCTGATCATCGGCGGGTTCACCGATCACACCATCAATCATGGCGGCCTCGATCAGCCGTGCGAGACATGCATGTACTATCTCGTGCACCGCAAGTATTGTGAACTGCCCGAGCTTGATTGCCCGGTCGAGCCGGAATGGTCGTGCCGGCTGTGGCGGATATAGACGATGACGTCGCCGCGTTGCTGCGGCCGCTTCAAAGCCGAACGTTTTGGGCAGCTTGTCGGGCGGTGGCATGCGCTGTCGTCGTGGAGTATCGGACCGGATGATCGCTGTTATCGGATGCGGCAACGCCAATCGCAGTGACGATGCCGCCGGCCTCGATGTCATCCGCATGTTACGCCAGAGCGCCGTTCTATCCGCGCGCAGTGACGTCAAACTCTTCGACGCCGGCACCGATGGCATGGCCGTTATGTTTGCCGCGCGCGGATGCAAAACGCTGATGATCATCGATTGCTGCGCAACAGGCGCGGCACCCGGCGCCACCTTCGAAGTTCCCGGCCACGAACTCGAAAGCCAGCATCAGCCGTTCCTGAACCTGCATGATTTCCGCTGGGATCACGCCATCCATGCCGGCCGTCAGATTTACCGGGAGGCGTTCCCGACCGACGTCACCGCGTTTTTGATCGAGGGCCAGAGCCTGGCGCTCGGCATCGGTTTGAGCGCACCCGTCGCCGCCGCGGCGGAACGCACTGCACGCGCCATCGAAGCGCGCATTGCGGTGATGCCGCCCTCACTCACCAGCCCCAACGCACACTCGACGGGCAATGCGCGATCGCACGAGCTGCCGCAATGAACGATCGATGCGTGCTCACCATCCGTCGCGGCACGCTCTATTTCACCGGCGATGTTTATGAGCGCTTCTTCGACCGGCTCGACAACGTCGTGCTGGTGCGCGACGGCAGCGCGCTCGTCGTTCTGCCCGTGCGCAATCCAACGGCCGGCGGTTACGTCATGAAGCTGAGAACCGCTGCCGGCGATCGCGCCGTTCAAGCCGCCGACTTTTTCCGCGACAACGGCATCGACGATGACGTCGAACTCACGCTGCCGGCGACGTGGATCGACGCTCGCGCAGCGCTCATCGCGCCATCGGCGTTTGACTGATAACTTACTTTACATTATGCAATTCCACTAGACAGCCCTGTGACAATTTGCTTACCTCATCGCCAACAAAGTGAGCCATCCGCAGAGATGGCCGTCGGCGGGAGGGTGTCGCGTGGCCGTTGCAGTGGAAGAGCAGGTGCGAGCCGCGTTGACGGCAGCCGATGCCGATGCGGCACCGCCCCAAGAGCGCGCCGAGATGCTGATGGAAATCGCCATCGGCCTGCAGATCAAACCGAAGTCGTCGGAAGACCTGGTTGCCGCCGTCGAACTCTACGACCGCGCGCTCGAAATCTGCCCGCCATCGCATGCCCTCCTCGCGGCGCGCATCGCCGCGCGCAAGGCGACAGCCCTTCAAGCTTTGCCAGAGAGCGGCACGTCGTCTCTCGAACTGGCGCGTGACGCCCTCACTGCTGCCATGCCGACGTTGCGCCAGCACGGCGAAGCTGAGGAACTGGCGGAAGCCGAGATGAACCTCGGCTTGGTTCTGCAAAATCTGGCCGGCGCCAACAAGGCCCGCATCACCGACGCGATCGCCGCCTACCAGCGCGCCTTGCGCACGTTCGATAGGATGAAGTTCCCCGCCGAATTCGCGATCTTGCAGAACAATCTCGCCACCGCGTTTCTGTCGATCCCGTTTACCGACGAACGTTCGAAGATGCGCGAGGCGCTTGCGGTCCAAGCCTTCGAAGAAGGCTTGAAGGTGGTGACGCTGATCGACCATCCCGCCGAATACGCGATGCTGCAGAATAATCTCGGCAACGCTTTGCAGTACGCTTCATCGAGCCACGTCGTCGAAAACAACCTGCGCGCGCTCGAGGCTTATGACGAAGCCCTGAAAGTGCGCGCACCCGAGACGATGCCCATCGAGTACGCCAATACCATTTGCAACAAAGCCAATTGCCTGTGGAACCTGCCCGACGACGCCAGCCGTCCCGATGCCGGCAATCGCCGCAATCTGAGCGCCGCGCGCACCCTGTATGGCGAGGCGCGCGAGATTTTCAACGCGGCCGGCGAACTCGACAAGGCCCGCATCATCGCCGAGGCGATCGACCAACTCGAACGCGAAACGCTATCGACCACGCCAGATCGCGCGTCGCCCGCGCAACGCAATGGCCACGCCTGACACTGCCACGCAATCAAACGCTCACGTCACAACGCAAAATCGGAGGGAGACATCACGAGATGATTGGAAACTTGCCACTGGAAACCGCGGCTCTCGCGCTCATCGCGGGCATTGTCGCATCGCTTGCAGGCGGCGCTGTGGGTGGTGTCGTCACCGGCGGCAAGGCGCTCGGCGTCGAACTCGCAGCCTTCATGGGCTCATTCTACGGGCAACTCGCCGGCACGGCTGGCGTCGCGCTCGGCCTCATCGCATCCGCATTCATGATCTGAAGGGCCTCGCATGTTTGAAATGGTGAAAAACTCGATCGGACTTTTCCTGCGCGGCAAACTGTTTGCCGAACCGGGCAAGGCCTACACGCAATTGGCGCTCGGCGTCATTCTGACGGCTGCACTCTTCATCGCTGGACTGCGCTTCGGCGGCCTGCCGCACTGGGCCGCGGCCGCGATCGCCGGATTTATCGGCGGATCGATCCAGCCGTTCCTGTTCCGCAATCTGCGCTATCGGTGAGGCCAACGTGAGCGTTGTCGAGACCATCTCACAGGATCGCAACGATATTGCCCACCTGACGGGCGATATCGAGCGTCTGGAGATGATCTTCGAAGGCTGGGAGGACACGCCGCGCGGAGCCGTCAAAGCTTACGGCTTGGCCATCGAAGCCTTGAACGGCGAAGCGCTGCGCCGTCTCGTTGCCGCGCTGAAGTGCGATCCGGCGGCGCTTGCCGCAATGAAGAGCGCCGTCAACGACGATGTCGTCTATGCGGTGCTGCGCCGGCACGGCATCATCAAGCCAAGCCTGACCGAACGCGTCGAGGCCGCGCTCGAAAGCATCCGCCCGATGCTCGCGTCGCACGGCGGAGACGTCGAACTCGTTGCCATCGCGCCGCCCTCGATTGAAGTCCGCTTCACCGGCGCGTGCGACGGGTGCCCGGCATCGCAATTGACGTTTCATGCCGGCGTGAAGAAGGCCGTCGAGGATGCGTGCCCCGAGATCACCGAGATTTTGCAGGTCAAAGGCACCGGCGCAACGCCGACGGACGGCGACAGCGTGCGCTTCGTCAGCCCGTTCGCCCTCGGCGCTGGCGGCAAATGGCACCTTGCCGCAAAACTGCACGACATTCCTGAAGGCGGCATCAAGGCCGACATGCTGGACGGCGAGAAAATCCTGCTATCGCGGCGCGGATCGATCGTCACCTGCTTTCAGAATGCGTGCGCGCATCTCGGCCTCGCCCTCGACGACGGCGAGGTCGCGGAGGGCATTATCACCTGCCCCTATCACGGTTTCCGCTACGACCTGTCGAGCGGCGAGTGTCTGACGGCGCCCGCCGTGCAATTGCAACCGCACGCCGTGCGCGTCATCGGCAACCGCGTTGAAGTGAGGTTGCAGAGGTAGCCATGCGCGTATCGCTCGGAGCTATCCGCAAACCACTGCCTGCGCCATCGGCTGGAGGGTCCGAGGTATTTCTCGACAGTGCCGGCGCGCGCGTCATCCTTGGGCAAACGGCCGCCGCCGATGGACTGGCCGCGCCCATCCGCCCAAGCGCCAGCGCACTTTTTGGTCCGCGCGGCGCAGCGATGGCGCAGCCTAATGGCCCGCTCTTCGTATGCGACACCGGCCATCATCGCCTGTTGGTATGGACCACGGCCCCGACCTGCGACGGCGCACCCGCCGAATTTTGCATTGGCCAACCGGACGTCACGTCGGAGGGCCGCAACGGCAAGGGCGCACCTAGCGCTGCAACACTCAACGTGCCGACCGGCATCGCTGCGCGCGATGGCATTCTCGCCGTTGCCGACGCGTGGAACCACCGTGTCCTCATCTGGCACGGCTACCCAACGCGGGCTAATCAACCCGCCGACGTCGTACTCGGCCAGCGCGATTTTACGAGCGTGCTCGCCAATCGCGGGACAGGCGTCGCCGCCGCCGACACGCTCAACTGGTGCTACGGCGTTACGCTCGCTGATGGCGCGCTCTACGTCGCCGACACCGGCAATCGCCGCGTTCTGAAATGGCATCACGTGCCGACGGCCAACGGCACGCCGGCCGACATCGTGCTCGGCGAAAGCAATTTCCACAGCCGCGATGACAACGGCGGCGCAACGCCTGACGCGCGCGGCATGCGCTGGCCACATGGCATAGCGGTCTGCGATGGACGCCTACTCGTTGCCGACGCCGGCAACAACCGCGTCATGGTTTGGTCGTCCATGCCGACGACGCATGGCGCGGCGTGTGACTTCGTGCTCGGCCAGCGCGACTGCAGCAGCATCGATCACAATCAAGCCGCGTATTATCCGACACCAGCATCACTCAACATGCCGTATGGCGTGGCGGCCTTCGGTCGCCGCATCGTCACCGCCGATACCGCCAACTGCCGCTTGACCGCGTTCGATGGCACATCATTGGCGCTCGCCGTGCCGGCGATTGGTCTCGCCGGACAGCGCACCTTCCAAGACAAGGGCGAGAATGGATGGAGCCTTCCCGCCCGCAACACGTTGTGCTGGCCCTACGGCGTCTCGACGTGCGGCAACACCCTCGTCATCGCTGACAGCGGCAACAACCGCGTGCTGCTATGGGATGGCGCGCCATGAGCACCATCGCGCGCTTCAATGCTCTGCCTCGCACCTCGCGCGCCATCGAGATCCGCGTGCGCGGCCGCGTGCAAGGCGTCGGGTTCCGGCCGATGGTGTGGCGCCACGCGCGCGAACTTGGCCTCGCCGGTGTCGTTCTCAACGATGCCGATGGCTTGCTGATCCGCGCCAAGGGCAGCGCGTCATCGGTGTGGGAGCTGATCGCGCGCATGGAGAACGAGCCGCCGCTGCTGGCGTGCGTCGATGGCGTCGAGATCGCGCCGTTTGACGGCGATCTGCCGGCGACGTTCGAGATCGTCGAGAGCAGCCACGGCAGGGCCAACACCGAAATTGCTCCCGATGCCGTCATGTGCGCAGCCTGCGCGCATGACGTGTTCGACCCATTTTCGCGCCGCTTCCGCTATCCGTTCACAACCTGCACCAACTGCGGCCCACGGCTGACCGTCGTGGCGCGGCTGCCCTACGACCGGCAATCGACAAGCATGGCGGCGTTCGATCTGTGCCAGGCGTGCGCCGCCGAATATCAGGACCCGGCCGACCGCCGCTTTCATGCCGAAACAACGGCCTGCCATCTCTGCGGCCCCAAAGCGCGGCTGATGCGCTTCGATGGCAAAGCCTTCAGCTTCGAACAATCGTCCATGCTCGATGATGTCGATGGCGCGATGGGCCTCATACAGAAGGGCGAAATCGTCGCCATCAAAGGGCTCGGCGGCTATCATCTGGCGTGCGACGCGACGCGCAACGACACCGTGACGAGGTTGCGCCAGCTCAAGCATCGCGACACGAAGCCGTTTGCGCTGATGGCGCGCGACCTCGATGTCGTACGCCGCTTCTGCACCGTTTCCGCCGAAGAAGAACGCGCGCTGCAAAGCCCGGCCGGGCCGATCGTGCTGCTTAAGGCCGATGGCACCGAACGATTACCTGATGCCATCGCGCCGGGACTGACAACGCTTGGCTTCATGCTTGCGACCACGCCGTTGCACGCGTTGCTGCTCCGGCGCATGGCGCGCCCCGTGGTCATGACGTCGGGAAATATATCGAACGCGCCGCAGGTCACGTCCGACGCGGATGCGGCCGCCCAGCTATCGGCCATAGCGCCCTATGGCCTCGTGCATGATCGCGACATTCTCAATCGCGTCGATGATTCCGTCGTGCGCTTCGCCGCCGGTTCGATGCGTGTTCTCCGCCGCGCTCGTGGCTACGCGCCGTCTTCCATGCGCTTGGCCGCGGGTTTCGAGACAGCTCCCGAGATTTTGGCCCTCGGGGGTGATCTCAAATCCGCATTCTGCCTCGCGAAAGCGGGCGCGGCGGTTCTTTCTCAGCACATCGGCGACCTCGACGATGCCGCAACATTCGACGACTTCTCGCGCACCATCGCGCTCTACGAGCAGATGTTCGACGCAGCACCCACGTTGATCGTCACCGATCTGCATCCTGGCTATCGCAGCACGGCCTTTGGCGCAAAGCTCGCGGCCGCGCGCGGGTTGCCAGTGTGCCAAGTGCAGCACCACCATGCGCATGTCGCTAGTTGCCTCGCCGAAAACGGTTATGCGCTCGATGCGCCCAAGGTGCTCGGTGTCGCGCTCGACGGCACAGGCTACGGCGGCGACGGCAGCATCTGGGGCGGCGAGTTCCTGCTTGCCGACTATCTGGGCTTCGAACGCGTGGCGACATTCAAACCGGTCGCGATGCTCGGTGGCGATCAGGCCGCGCGCGTACCGTGGCGCAATCTCTACGCGCATCTGATGGCCGAGATGGGCTGGCCGGCGTTCGCGATGAATTTTTCCGAACTCGATGTCTACCGCGCGCTCGACGCAAAACCGCGCAAGATCCTCGACGCGATGCTGCGCGACCGCATCAACGCGCCGCTCGCCTCATCGTGCGGACGCCTGTTCGATGCCGCTGCCGCTGCCATGGGCATCGCCTTCGAAGCGCAGGGCTATGAAGGGGAAGCGGCGTCCCGCCTCGAAGCCGTGATCGACGCCGACGTCTTGCAAAATGCCGACGACGCGCTCGATTATCCCTTCACCATCCCTCTGTCGAAGGGATCACGGCTGCCCTACATCGAGCCCTTGGCGGTGTGGAATGCCATTCTCGGCGATTGCATTCTGGAAACGCCAGTTGGCGTGATGGCGGCTCGCTTTCATCGCGGCTTGGCGCGCGCACTGGCGGCCATGGTCGCAAAGCTGGCGCAGCGCGACAGTGCCACGGGCCCACGCTTCGATACCGTCGCGTTGTCCGGCGGCTGCTTCCATAACCGCGCGCTGCTCGAACTGACGAGCGCGCGCCTCGCGGCCGACGGCTTCAAAGTTCTCAGCCAATCGCGCGTGCCCGCCGGCGATGGCGGGCTAGCGCTCGGCCAAGCCGCTATCGCTGCCGCACGCACGATCGAACACGATTGCAAAAGACTACTGGAGGACTGACGCCATGTGCCTTGGCATACCCGGCCGCATCGTGAAGATCGACGACGCCATCAAAAAGCTGGCGACAGTCGATGTCAGCGGCGTCAAACGGCAAGTCAACATCGCCTGCATCGTATCGGAGACACATCCGGTCGAAGCATGCGTTGGTGATTGGGTGCTTGTCCATGTCGGCTTCGCGATGAGCCGCATCGACGAAGCAGAGGTCGCGCAAACGATGAAAATTCTGACCGAACTCGGCGAAGCGCAGGCTGAAATGGAAGCCATGCGCCTTTCCGGTCTGCGATAGGAACACCCCCATGGCCAACGAGAAAGAACTGTCTGGCCTTTATCCGTTTCTCCACGGCAAGGCCCAGGACCCTGCAAAAGTCGATGCCGCGCTGATGCATTCAGTGGCCGAGAAGTCTCGCGAAAGCCGCGAAACGAACGCCGCGTTCTTCGACGCCTGCGGGCCGACACTGGTTGCCGCCGCCAAATCCGTCGCCGAGATTTACCGCAAAAACGGCCGCCTGTTTTCGATGGGCAACGGCGGCTCGAGTTGCGATGCTTCGCACGTGGCCGTCGAGTTCGTGCACCCTGTCACAGCAGGCCGGCCCGCGCTCGCCGCCACGAACTTGCTCGCTGACATGGCCATGATCTCGGCGGTCGGCAACGACATCGGCTTCGAGCACGTATTTGTGCGCCAGATCATCGCGCAGGGCCGCGCGGGCGACGGTCTCATCGGCATTTCGACCAGCGGCAATTCGGCCAATCTCATCGCGGCGTTCAGCAAGGCGCGCGAGATGGGCATCGTCACCATCGGACTTGCAGGCGGAGATGGCGGGCGCATGAAAACCTGCGGCGCCATCGATCATTGTCTGATCGTGCCGTCGCAATCGATCCACCGCACGCAGGAATGCCACGTGATCGCCTACCACATTCTGTGGGATCTGGTGCACACGCTGCTCGCCGACGATCGCGGTTCGGCAGCGCGCAAAGGAGCGGCCGCATGAAATACGTTGATGAGTTTCGCGACGCCGACAAAGCCAAAACGCTGCTGCACGAGATCGAGCTGCTTGCGCGTTCGATCCCATTTGCGAAGGAGCGGCCCATCGCCATCATGGAAGTCTGCGGCGGTCATACGCATTCGATCTTCCGCTATGGGCTCGAAGGCATGCTGCCAAAGGAAATCGAGCTGGTGCACGGGCCCGGCTGTCCGGTGTGCGTGTTGCCGATGGGACGCGTCGATGATTGCGTCGCCATCGCCGAGCGCCCGAACGTGATCTTCACCACCTTCGGCGACGCCATGCGCGTGCCGGGCTCGAAGAAGAGCCTGTTGCAAGCGAAGGCCGATGGCGCCGACATCCGCATGGTCTATTCGCCGATGGATGCGTTGGCGCTGGCAAAGAAAAATCCCGACCGCGAGGTCGTCTTCTTCGGCATCGGCTTCGAGACCACCATTCCCTCGACCGCGCTCACCATTCTGCAAGCCAAGGCCGATGGCGTGCGCAACTTCTCGGTCTTCTGCAATCACATCACCATCGTGCCGACGATCAAGGCCATCCTCGATAGTCCCGATTTGCAGCTCGACGGCTTCCTCGGCCCAGGTCACGTCTCCATGGTGATCGGCACGGCGCCCTATGCCTTCGTCGCCGACTACTACAAGCGGCCGATGGTGGTCGCGGGCTTCGAACCGCTTGACGTGCTGCAATCGATCTGGATGGTGCTGAAGCAGATCAAGGAAGGCCGCGCCGAAATTGAAAACCAGTATGCGCGCATCGTGCCCGAAGACGGCAATGCGCCCGCACTCGCGGCGGTTGCTGAAGTTTATGAGTTGCGCGAATTCTTTGAATGGCGCGGACTTGGCTCCATCGATCATTCCGGCGTCAAAGTGCGCCAAGACTATGCCGAATTCGACGCTGAAGCGCGCTACACGATGCCGAACATCAAAATCGCCGATCCGAAATCCTGCCAGTGCGGCGAGGTGCTGAAAGGCGTCATCAAGCCGTGGCAGTGCAAAGTGTTCGGCAGCGCCTGCACGCCCGAAACGCCGCTTGGCGCGCTGATGGTTTCGTCCGAGGGCGCGTGCGCCGCCTACTTCCAATACGGCGGCGTCAAAACGCACGAGGCCGTGTCATGAACGTCATACCGCTTCCCCGCCGACGCGCGATCGGCCAGGTGCACGTTGCAAAAGTCACGCTGGCCCATGGCGGCGGCGGCAAGGCCATGAAGGATCTTATTGACGACGTGTTCGTCTCGTCGTTCGACAACGGCCTGCTCGCGCCGCTCGAAGATCAGGCGCGTATCGAACTCGCGACGCTTGCGGCGCACGGCGATCGCCTCGCCTTCACCACCGACAGCTTCGTCGTTGATCCGCTGTTCTTTCCGGGCGGCGACATCGGCAAGCTCGCCGTGTGCGGCACCGTCAACGATCTTGCGGTCGGCGGCGCAAAGCCGCTCTACCTGTCGTGCGCAGCGATCATCGAGGAAGGCGTCGAACTCGATCTCCTGCGCCGCATCGCACGCTCGATGGCCGAAACCGCGCGCGCCGCCGGCGTGCAGTTCGTCACCGGAGACACCAAGGTCGTGCAAAAGGGCGCCTGCGATAAGGTCTTTCTGACCACGACCGGCATCGGCGTTATCCGGCCGGAATACGTCATGGGCGTCGACCGTTGCCGTCCCGGCGATGTCGTCATCGTCAACGGCGTGCTCGGCGATCACGGCGCCGCTATTCTCGGCGCGCGCGGCGACATGCAGCTCGACAGCCCGATTGAAAGCGATTGCGCGCCACTCAATGGCTTAATCGATGCGCTCCTCGGCGCCGCACCTGCCACACGCACCATCCGCGATGCCACGCGCGGCGGCGTTGCAACCGTCCTCAACGAATTCGCGCACGCCTCGCAACTCGCGATCGAGATCGACGAAGCGGCAACGCCCATTCGCGCCGAAGTCACCGGCTTCTGCGAGATCCTGGGGCTCGATCCGCTCTACCTCGCCAACGAAGGCAAGATCGTGGCCGTGCTTGCGCCCGAAGACGCCGAGCGGGCGCTCACGGCGATGCGCGCGCATCCCTATGGCCGCGACGCGGTTGCCATCGGCACCGTTCGCGCCGGTCTGCCGGGGCGTGTGACCATGAAGACGGTCTTTGGCGGCACGCGCATTGTCGACATGCTGGTTGGCGAGCAACTGCCGAGGATCTGCTGACATGCATGAGCTGGGCATCACGCGCAACATCGTCGCCATCGTCGCGGAGCATGCGGCCGGCCGCCGGGTGACGCGCGTGGCACTCGACGTTGGCCGTTTGTCCGGTGTCATGAGCGACGCCATCCGCTTTGCGTTTGATGTTGTCGCCGCCGGAACGCAGATCGAGGGCGCGACGCTCGACATCCGGGATATCGACGGGCGCGGCCGCTGTCGCACATGCGCCTTAGAGTTTGCCACGACGACGCTCTATGCGCCGTGTCCGTGCGGTAGCCGCGACGTCGATCGCATCGCCGGAGAAGAACTCAAAGTTCGCGAATACGAATTCGACACACCGGCCAGCGACGGCCCGAAGCCCGACATGCTGAGCAGCGCAACGATCTAGAAGGGACGAAAGCCATGTGCGTGGATTGTGGATGTTCGGACGGCGCGAAAGCCACGCTGACGACCGTCAAGACCGGCAAGGTCAACGAAATCTGGCGCAACATCGTTGGACATCTCCACGATGCCGGCCACATCCATGATCCCAGTCGCGCCCCAAGTGTTGCTCATGATCATGGACATAGCCATGATCATCCGCATGGCCACGACCATGACCATACTCATGACCACGGTCACGACCACACGCACGGTCACACACACGGCCACGATCATCATCATCATCACGGCGACGGGCATCGGCATGGCGTCGTCGATCTGCAGCACGCGATCCTAGACAAGAACGATGCGCTTGCGGCGCGCAACCGTGCGTGGCTGGCCGGGCGCGAAGTGCTGATGCTGAACCTCGTCAGCTCGCCAGGTTCCGGCAAAACGTCGTTGCTGGAAAGAACCATTCGCGATCTCAAAGGCAAGGTATCGCTCTCAGTCATCGAAGGCGATCAGGCAACCGCGCATGATGCTGAGCGCATTGCCTCGGCCGGCGCGAACGCGGTGCAGGTCAATACCGGCACCGGCTGCCATCTCGAAGCCGATATGGTCGAGCGCGCCCTCGCCGAACTGAAACCGAAACCCGGCTCGGTCGTGATGGTCGAGAACGTCGGTAACCTCGTCTGTCCGGCGCTGTTCGATCTCGGCGAAAAGGCGAAGGTCGCCATCCTCTCGGTAACCGAGGGCGAGGACAAGCCGATCAAGTATCCGCATATGTTCCGCGCCGCACGCGTGCTGCTTTTGAACAAGGTCGATCTGTTGCCGCATCTCGACTTCGATGTCGCGAAAGCGATCGCCTATGCGCGGCAAGTCAATCCCGACGTCGAAGTGCTGCAGGTCTCAGCCAAGACCGGCGCCGGCATGGCGGATTGGTACGCGTGGATGGCGCGCGAACTCTCGGCAACGCAGCTCTAGATCGTTTGGCGTTTCGCCGCCTTTGAAACTCGGGAGTTGCGGCCGTGCTCATCTCGACCCTCGGACTTGGCTTCCTTATCGGAATGCAGCACGCGACCGAGGTCGATCATGTGGCCGCCGTGTGCTCCATAGCCAGCCGGCGGCAGGGCGTCGGCGCCATTTCGCGCCACGGCATGTTCTGGGGACTTGGACATACGCTGACGCTGTTGCTCGTCGGCGGCACCTGCCTCATCCTGCGAACATCGCTTCCCGACGATATTGCCGGCACACTCGAATTTATAGTCGGCGTCATGCTGGTCGGCCTTGGAGCGCACGTGCTCTACCGCCTGAAACGCGACCGCGTGCATTTTCACGCCCATCGCCATGGCGCAGGTGCGCCGCATGTCCACGCGCACAGTCATCGCGAGAGCGGCGCGCACAATAGCCACATGGCGCACGACCATGAGCACCGCGAGCGCGTGCCGTGGCGCACGCTTGCCGTTGGCCTCGTGCACGGCATGGCGGGTTCCGCGGCGCTCGTTGTGTTGACGGCCGCGACCATCGAGTCGCCGTGGTGGGGCCTTGCCTACATCGTCACCTTCGGCATCGGCACGGCGGCCGGCATGGCCGCACTCAGCGCGATCATCGCGGCGCCGATCACGCTCACCGCGCGTTCGCTGACTTTTGCAAACCGCGGTCTGCAGTTCGTCATCGGCGCTTTCACCTGCCTCGTCGGATTGCACGTGATGTTCGAGACGGCGCCGCATCTGCTTGGCGCCGTCTAGCGCGCTTCAAGCGAGCCATCGCAACGCCTGACATTCCGCGCCGATGTGTGGAACGATTGCGACACCTGTCGCAATCAATCGACCAACACGCCACCAGTTTCAATCAAGGCATAGTGCATGATGGTTGAACTTACGTATCGAATCGCAGTGCGCATCACTCGCTTTCACCCCAACATATTTTTTAAAGACACTCGAGACCCGGATGCACCTGCCCGACCGACCCGATGATACCGTTGCAGACCGGCTCGCGTTCGCCGACGTCGACGCGCAGATGTGCCGAATTTTGCACGAAAACTCGGCCTTCATCATGGGCGAACTTCCTAGCATTCTGAACGACTTCTACGACCATATGAGCCGCTTCCCGCCGGCCGCTTCGTTCTTCCGCGATCGCGCGCATATGGATCACGCCAGAGATATGCAGCTTAAACATTGGCGTATTATCTCTGAAGGATTGTTCGATGAGGCCTATCGCGACTCGGTGCGCAAAATCGGCCAGACGCACAATCGTCTCGGGCTTGAGCCCAGCATCTATATCGGCGGCTATAGCTTTCTGTTGTCGCGCCTCATCGTCGCCGTGCAGCGCCGCCCCGCGCTTCCGGGTTCGCCGTTCCACGAAGGGCGCGCCGCCTTGCAGGCCGCCCTCATCAAGGCCGCCATGCTCGACATGGACATCGCCATCTCGGTCTACTTCGGCATTGAGCGCCGCGAGCGTCAAAAGGCCATGGTCGACGAGATCCTGTTCAGCAAATACTACGACACGCTGACCGGCCTTCCCAATCGCAATGGCGTGGAAGCTTTGCTCGCGGCCATGCCGACATCCGACGCACCGCGCGACGGATGGACCGTGATGACCATCGATATCGATCGCTTCCATCAGATCAACGACATGTTCGGTGTGGCCATGGGTGATGCCGTCTTGAAGGATATCGGCGCGCACATCCAATCGCAAATTCGGCCGAACGATATGCTGGCGCGCATCTCCGGCGACGAGTTCGCCATCATCGCGCCGACCGTCGACACCGCCGACGATGTCGCCGAACGGGCGTCCCACATCCTTCTCGAACTGGCCAAGCCGACTGTCTACCTCGGCCACACGCTGAGAGTTGGCGCATCCGTCGGCATCGCCTTTGAAAAGGCGGGCGCTGCCGACTTCGAAACAACGCTCAACCGCGCGAACACGGCCCTGCAAAGCGCTAAGAAGCGCGGTCGCGGCAGCGTGTCGATCTATTCTCGCGCGCTGCACGACCAGATGGACGAGCATTCGCAGCTCTCCGCCGACATCGCGCGCGGCATCGATTGCGGTGAGTTCCTGCCCTACTTCCAGCCGAAATTCCGCGCGTCCGGCCTCTCGATCTCAGGCGCTGAAGTTCTGCTGCGCTGGCACCATCCGACAAAGGGCGTGCTCAACCCCGGCAGTTTCCTCGCGGTTGCTGGCGAGATGAACTATGTCGACACGCTCGACGACATCGCTCTCGCGCACGCCGAAACGCAGTACAATATCTGGCTGCAGCGGGGCATCGCTCCGCAATCGATCTCCGTCAATGCCTCGCTGTCGCGCCTGGCGAACCCGGAATTCGTCAATCGCCTGATTTCCGCGCGCTTCCCCAAGTCCGTGCTGACCATTGAATTGCTCGAAAGCGCCTTCATGGACGAAGCCGGCGACGCCGCGATGCAGGCTCTCGAAGCGCTGCGCGCACGCCACATCAATTGGGAGATCGACGACTTCGGCACCGGCCACGCGTCGATCCTGGGATTGATCCGCTTGAAACCGGCGGGCGCAAAAATCGATCGCCAGTTCGTGCCTCGCGCGGACGCGCCGCCGGAGGACTACCAAATCCTGACCTCGATGATCACCA
Organism: Hyphomicrobium sp.; assembly: GCA_051646145.1. Classification (GTDB taxonomy): domain Bacteria; phylum Pseudomonadota; class Alphaproteobacteria; order Rhizobiales; family Hyphomicrobiaceae; genus Hyphomicrobium_B. The sequence goes on along the minus strand of JBOFCQ010000087.1, from coordinate 28,901 downwards.
TCGCATCATCGCTCGGCATGAAGGTGACGGTTGAGGGCGTCGAGGACACCGATCAGATCGCCACGATCCGCCGCCTCGGCTGCGACACGCTTCAGGGCTTCGCTCTCGCGCGGCCGATGGAGGCGGACGCCTTCGCGGCGCTGTTGATGCGTGAACGCAACGGCGCATCGTTGAACGTCCACTGAGGAACGTGCCACCACGCGCGTGACGTCGCGGCACTGCAATCGGCCCCAGATCGGCGGATCGCGACGCGGCGTGCCATTCCTATCGGCGGAGAGATCCGCTGATTGTATGCCCTTATCGAGAAACGGTGCGCCGGACAACGGCGTGAAGCCGCTGACCGCGTCATCGACAGCGGTTGGACATGCCTTGAACCACGATTGCAAGATCGCCGCCGATGCGGCCTCGCCTGAACCGGGGTTTCTGCCCTCGCATTTTCCCGACACCTAAGCAGTCGATGGATTGACGTTGTTCGCGTGCGCGGCGCCTCTCGCCATCAGCAGCGCGGTTGAATGCGCACCCAAGCGCTGCCTTGTCGCTGGCCGTCCGTTGCAGGATAGTGGGTCCCACGCGCAAACGACCCGGCGCGCGCCGCAGCGATCTCAAACGCCGCCGGTGACGCCCCACACGAGATGAGGACGAGACGATGCAAATCCTTCTGGCCGCGCTGTGCGGCCTCGGCATCCTGCTCAATATCGCGCTCGGCTCTTGGTTCGTCTGGACCTTTCTCACGATCGACACCGGCACGGCCAGCATAGATTGGACGGCGCCCGAGACGCTCATCTATCTGTTCAACACCGTGCTCGCGTTTGCCGTTGCCGGCGTGTGCTGGGTTCAACGCAACCGCTGGCCGGCGTGGCGACTGCTGATGCTCGCCGCCCTGCCGCTCGTCATCCTGCTCGTCCTGACCGAATTCAAACTCACCTTCCGATGGGAGTGATGGTGGGGGGTCTGCGTCTAGTTCGCGCTGTAGGTAAGAGCCATGTTTCTCCAAGCACGCTCGAATGCTTCGGCATCCAACTGGAGCCATTGCATCGGCCGGAATGCAGCCAGCAACGCCTCGCTCGCCGCGAACATGTCGTCCAGGAAGAAGTCGCGCACGGCATCGTCGCGAGAACCACCCCGAGCGCCGAAAGTGCAGCGCAGAGGTTTACCTCGATAGGACAGACTTTCCAGGCCTTGGACCGTGTGGGCGAACTCGCACCGCGTGCCGTATAGCTCGTCGAGAAGTACGAAAGCGGTCAGGTCAATCGCACCTTTATCTCGCAGCCGCCGAAGGCGCTTGCGATGCCCTTCTGTCTGTTGGTCATAGTCGGGGCGTTGTCGCTCATGCTGAATGTGAACGAGCTTGAAGGCCAACAGCTCGACGAGTGCGAATATGTTACGGAGAGAATCAGCCGTTAGGCTTGCTGTCGTTCCGACAACCTCGTTGACACCCCTGATGCGCTCGCCGGTTGATCGGCTGCGAACAGTCGAATGCGTCGCCGCGACGGTCGAGCCGTAGTGCATGACCACCGTGTCATCGAGGAAGAAAACAACGGTGTCGCTGAGCTTGGCTGCCGCGAGCGCGTTCCTTGCGAGCTGCCAAGCCCGATCGTTCAAGCCTGGCTCAGGCAAGGCTTCGGCCCGCTCGCGGCCGAGCAGTCCCGCTGCCAATCGGATGAGAAAGGAATCGCTCATGCCGACAGGATGCCTACCGATGGCTTCGGTGCAAAGACCTCAAAGCTTCGTTGAGAGACGGGACGTCCCGTCTCTACCTAGTCAGCGCGAGGGTATTCTTCATCTCGCTCGTCACGACGCGCAACGACGCGTGCCCCTGCACCACCCTATTGGTGTGTGCCCAGCAGTATCGGATTTTCGGGAAGATCATCTAACGGCTTGATTTTATTGGTGGAGCCGAGGGGAATCGAACCCCTGACCTCTGCAGTGCGATTGCAGCGCTCTCCCATCTGAGCTACGGCCCCGACCGGCCGGCATTTAGGGATCGCCGACGCGGGATGTCAAGAAACGCGGGGGCGTTTCCCCGCCGCCAAACCGGCCGCCCGGCAACGGCCGTCGCCCCGATCCGATGGCGCGCGCATGACCCGCTTATTTCAAATCTCTGGCCAAGCTCCGAGTCAAGTTCTGGGCGATCGGCCATAAACGGCCAGAGTGGCGCCGGGTGTACTTTGCTCTCGGCCAGTTCAACCGCCGATCCTCCCGACGACGACGGCAGTTGTAGCCTCGACCGGGTTCACTTCACGTCGAGCGCTGCCCCGCGCCTCTGCCGTGCGGACGAACTGGCCTGGCCCCGCCTCGCCCGCGCCCTGCCGCACTCAGGCACCCGCCGGCGCGCTCGGCCAACCCGCGCGAAACACGCTCTCGCCCGGACACCTCTGCCCGGACACTCTTGCCCGGACCGCGCGGCGCAGCTACAGCTTGCCGGACTTTTCCGCCGGTCGTCCACCGAGCGGACTTCCACCGCCGGACTTTGACCAAATGGCGCGCGCCCCATGATCGAACTGCTGCAATTCATCAGCTATCTCATCGACCTCTACACCTACGTCATCATCGCCGGCGTCATCATGAGCTGGCTGATGGCGTTCGGCGTCATCAACGCCTACAACCCGGCCGTGCGCACGATCTGGAACGGCCTCAACGCGCTGACGGAGCCGCTGTTGCGCCCGATCCGCAACGTCCTGCCGAACATGGGCGGCGTCGATATTTCGCCGATCGTGCTGCTGCTCGGCTGCTTCTTCATCCAGAGCGTCGTGCTGCCGAACATCGCCAAGGCCATCGCCTGATGCCCGCCGACGCCGCCGCGGACAAACCGTGGCGACGTGGCGACGCGTGCGTCATTGTGCGCTTCCGCCTGACGCCTAAATCGTCCAAAGATACTATTGACGGGCTGGAATCGACTGCCGAGGGGCCAGCCTTCAAGGCGCGCGTGCGTGCCCTTCCCGAAGACGGAGCTGCAAATTCCGCTCTCATACGGCTTGTCAGCGATTGGCTGGATGCGCCGAAGAGTTCGATTGCGCTTGTCGCGGGAGGGAAGTCGCGCGTCAAAACCCTATCCGTCGGCGGCGACGCAGTGGATCTCGAGCTGAGGCTCTCCGCCCGGCTCCAGCGCCTCACGTCTCCGACCCCGGCCAAATCATAAACACAAGGTTCAGGAGGACGACGCCGATGTCGGGAACACAAGTCATCGACGGTAAGAAAATCGCGGCCGACGTGCGCGCGGAAGTCGCCAAGGAAGTTGCACGTCTCATCAAGGAACACGGCGTGAAGCCGGGCCTTGCCGTGGTGCTGGTCGGCGAAGATCCGGCGAGCAAGGTCTACGTCAAGAACAAGGCGCAGCAGACCGTCGAAGTCGGCATGAACTCGTGGGAATACAAGCTGCCGGCGGAGACGAGCGAGGCCGATGTGCTGGCCCTCGTCAACAAGCTGAACAACGATCCGGCCTGCCACGGCATTCTCGTGCAGTTGCCGCTGCCCAAGCACATCAACTCGGAAAAGGTGCTGAACTCGATCCACCCCGACAAGGATGTCGACGGCTTCCATCCGGTGAACGTCGGACGGCTGTGGGTTGGCGAACGGGCGCTGGTGCCGTGCACGCCGACCGGTTCGATCATCCTCGCTAAGTCCGTGGCGCCGAGCCTCGCCGGCATGAACGCCGTTGTCATCGGCCGCTCGAACATCGTCGGCAAGCCCGTCGCGGCGCTGCTGCTGCGCGAGAACTGCACAGTGACCATCGCCCACTCGCGCACGCGCGATCTGCACGGCGTGGTCAAAGGCGCCGATCTCGTCGTCGCCGCCGTCGGCATTCCTGAAATGGTGCGCGGCGACTGGATCAAACCCGGCGCGATCGTGATCGATGTCGGCATCAACCGCATCACCGGTCCGGATGGCAAGGGCCGCCTCGTCGGCGACGTGAAGTACGACGAGTGCGCACGCGTGGCCGGTGCCATCACGCCGGTGCCGGGTGGCGTTGGACCGATGACCATTGCCTGCCTGTTGCGCAACTCGGCACAGGCCGCGGCCATGCAGATCGGCGCCAAATCGGTGTTCGCGTAAGCTGAGGCCGAGCGCGCCAGCGATGTCAGGCACTCGGCCGGCTGTTGGTTGGCGGTGACACGCACCGCTTGACCATCGGCGAAGGCCCAGCGCTGCACATCGACATCACGGCGCGTTGCATCGCGGCGCAAACAGACGTTCAACATAAGGCCGGGGCACACGCTCCGGCCTTTGTCGTTGCGGCCGCCGCGCGGCGTAGCGCGGAACCGGCATTCAACAGCGCGCAACAGCCCACGCGCGAGCGTGCAGGAACATTCCGCGCAGTCGCATCTCACGCCGCCTGCGCGCGCCGCAGCACCTCCGCGCGATAGCTCAGCGCTTCCGCCACGTGCACGCGCAAGACCTGATCGTGACCATCGAGATCGGCCAGCGTGCGCGCCACCTTCAGCGTGCGATGGAACCCGCGCGCCGACAAGTGCAGCGTCTCCGCCGCCTGCCGCAGCAGCGCTAGACCGCCATCGTCCGGCATCGCCGTCTCTTCCAGAAGTCGACCCGAGCACTGCGCGTTGGTGCGCACACCGGTTGCACCGAGACCAGCGAACCGCGCCCGTTGCCGTTCGCGCGCGGCGGCAACGCGGGCACGCACCTCGGCGCTGCCTTCCGTCGGCGCGGGCTGAACGAGATCGGCAGCCGAGACCGCCGGCACTTCGATCTGCAAATCGATGCGATCGAGCAGCGGACCAGAAATACGGGCCTGATAATCGGCGGCGCAGCGCGGCCCACGCCGGCAACTTTCGCCACCCTGGCCGCCGCCGCACTTGCACGGGTTCATGGCCGCGACAAGCTGGATGCGCGAGGGATAGGCGATGCGGTGATTGGCGCGCGCGATCACCGTCTCGCCGCTTTCGAGCGGCTGGCGCAAGGCATCGAGCACGTTCGGCTGGAATTCCGGCAGTTCATCGAGAAACAGCACGCCGAGATGGGCAAGGCTGACCTCACCGGGCCGCGGCCGCGAGCCGCCGCCGACGAGAGCCGCCATGCTCGCCGAATGATGCGGGCTGCGAAACGGCCGCTCGACGGCAAGCTTGCCACCCATCAATTCGCCGGCGAGCGAATGCACCATCGAGACTTCGAGGATCTCCTCCGGCGCCAGCGGCGGAAGAATCGACGGCAGGCGCGCGGCAAGCATGGATTTGCCCGATCCCGGCGGCCCGACCATCAGCAAATTGTGTCCGCCCGCGGCTGCGATTTCGAGCACGCGTTTGGCGCCCTCCTGCCCCTTGATGTCGGCGAGGTCCGGCTGAATGCCGGTCTGGCGCGCGATGTTCGGTGTTGGCCGCGCCAGCGTCTGCAGGCCCTTGAAGTGATTGACCAGCGACAGCAGGTGCGGGCCCGCGAGAATATCGACGCCATCGCCCGCCCACGCCGCTTCCGGACCAACAGCCGCCGGACAGATGAGGCCCTTGCCGATGGCATTGGCGCCGATGGCGGCCGGCAGAGCGCCCGGCACGGCGCGCAGGGCGCCATCGAGCGCGAGTTCGCCGATGGCGGCATAGCCCGCGATGGCGTCTGGCGCGACGGCTTCCATGGCGGCCATCATGGCGAGTGCGATCGGCAGATCGAAATGACTGCCCTCCTTGGGCAGATCGGCGGGCGCGAGATTGACGGTGATGTGCTTGAACGGCAGGCCAAGGCCAACCGCGTGCAACGCGTTGCGCACGCGCTCGCGGCTCTCGGCAACGGCCTTATCGGGCAAGCCGACGATGGCGAACGCGGCCGCGCCCGGCGTGATGCGCACCTGCACTTCAACCGGCCGCGCTTCGATGCCGATAAACGCCAGCGTTGAAATCTGCCCGTACATCGCTGCCCCTCACGCCTGGTGGAAGGCTAGCGCGGGCCCGAACTCTTGGGCAATATTATACTTGCCAAACCCAAGATCGCACCGCATATTGGAATCATAGGAGATTCCAATGGCCAGCCTTCTCACCCTAGAACATTTACAGAACGAAGACGCCGCTTACAAGTGGGTTGAGGCTCATATCTGGCCGAAGGGTGCCCAGTGCCCGCACTGCTTCGAGAAAGAGCGCGTGTCGAAGATGAAGGGCAATGCGACCCGCTTCGGCCTCTATAAGTGCTACGCCTGCCGCAAGCAGTTCCGCGTCACTGTCGGGACCATCTTTGCTTCAAGCCATGTGCCGCTGCACTTGTGGCTGCAGGCCTTCTACCTGATCGCGGGGTCCAAGAAGGGCATCAGCGCCAACCAGCTTCACCGCACTTTGGGCGTCACCCTCAAGACCGCCTGGTTCATGGGCCACCGCATTCGTGAAGCCATGCGCACCGGCTCGCTGGTTCCGCCAATGGGTGGCGAAGGCAAGACCGTGGAAGTCGATGAGACTATCTATGGCCGCGCCGCGACCCATCCCAAGGGCCGCAAACGCCACACTGGCCGCAAAATTACCGGCGCATCTCATAAGAACGTCATCGTCTCGCTGGTTGAGCGTGGCGGCTCGGTGCGCAGCTATCACGTTGCCGGCAGCACCGTGTCGGAAGTCATTCCGATCATTGAGCAGAATGTTCGCCGCGAAACCGCGATTATGACCGACTCCGCTCAGCTCTATAAGTACCGGATCAGCGACAAGTTTGCTTCGCACGACCGCGTGGATCACTCGATCTCAGAGTACGTGCGCTATGAGCCGGCCAAGACCATTCACACCAACACTGTCGAAGGCTACTTCTCAGTGTTCAAGCGCGGGATGCGCGGCACCTACCAGCACTGCAAGGAAAAGCACCTGCACCGCTATCTGGCTGAGTTCGATTTCCGGTATAACAACCGTGTCCGGCTTGGCGTAACCGATGAAGATCGCGCTGCCAAGATGATCAAGGGTGCCCAAGGCAAGCGACTGACCTATCGAACGACTGATAGGGCCCGATGACGAACAAAAAAATAGGCTGATGAGGAAAATGCTTAAAAAATTCAAGCGCTAAAGCTTGTGCGAGCCTTGTTCATTACGAAGCTTTTACCTATTTGCCGTATTGACATAGTGGACCAACGCACCCCATGTGAGGTGCACAAGATCCGCTACGCCCGTAGGCGGGCACGTTATATAGCCCTCGCACAGAAATGTGCGGGGGCTTATCATTTGAAAATGATTCGAACTGCGATCTTGATAGATGGTGGCCACCTTCGCGTTCTCGCGAAGAAAGGCAACCAACCATACACCCCAGATTACGTTGAAAAAGTCGCCTTGGCTTGCCCGGCCAAGGGCGAAGTTGTTTACCGCGTGCTCTACTACGACTGTCCGTACTATTCTGGCAAGACCAAGCTCCCTGTTTCGGGCGCACCACATGAGTTCAAAGGGTCAGACAATTGGCTTCGCCAGATGGCCGCCAAAGACCTGTTCGCGGTTCGACGCGGCCAGCTGAAGTTCAGAGGATGGAAACCTAAAAGCATTCCTGTTTCAGCGCAGGGTCTCACTGATGCTGACTTCTCTCCGGACTTTGAGCAGAAGGGCGTTGATATGCGAATCGGTTTAGACATTGCAAACTTCTGTGAAACCAAAGCGGCAACTCGCATCGTGCTCATCACAAATGACACAGACTTTATTCCTGCGATGAAGTACGGGCGCATCGCGGGCCTCCAAGTTGTCCTAGTAACATTCCCCGGAGCGTCGGTAGCATCTGAGCTGCTTTCGCACGCGGACTTCAAGCGTGAGATCCAGTGGCCCACCCCATAACGGTTTGAAGCTATGCCCAAGAAGAAAACACCAGCCCTAGACCCTAAAGAGCAGTTCAAACGGTTTCAGGAAACCGCGAAGGAACTTGAGGTCGACAGCAGCGGCAAAAATGTAGATGCCGCATTTCGGAAACTGGTGCCAAAGGCGCCTAAGCGCCCTCAGGATCATCCTCGGAAGTAAGAACCAATGGCGGAGGCGGTATGGCCTTCAGCATAGCAGAGACGGCGCTGCGGATAATGCCTAAGAGATCGATCGCCTCATCTGCGGTTAGAACGTCTTCGGGATGCACCAACGAATTCCGGTGTAAATCCTTTATCTGACGCAAAGTGGCGCGGACCTTCGCGTCGCCCGCTTGCATTTCATCCAATCGCTTTATGTAGCGGCCAAGATTGCGGTTCTTCGGCCGGGGCGCGCCAGCCGTTACAGCATCCCAGTATTTCAAGAGTACTGCTTCGCTCGCGCGAAGCAGGTGAAAACCAGCAGCTGTTCCCAGATCAAAGGCGATGCAACGACCAGCCTCTTGAATATCAGGAACTGCATCAGGCACTTTGTCTGGCAGATCTGCCGGAAATAGAACCTCCGCACGCACAATCAAGTCAATCGTGTCAAAGCCACCTTTTTTACTGACAAAGTAGGCGTCCGCGGCCCGTAGCTCACCCTTCAAGATCGGCTCAAAAGTCTCCAGCGCGCCGATCACGCTGTATACGTCGCGAAAATCTAGCAATCGGGTGGGATCGGAGTCTGTTGTTAGCTTCTTGATGGCTTCGTAAAGCACGTTGCCGTCGTGGAATGAACCTCTAAGCGCTTGGGAATAAATCGCTTGGGGGTGAAACAAACCAGCTAGCTGGTCTTCAACTTCAGCAAGTTCGAACTTCACCGAACTGATTGGCTGGCCCTGCACCAACCCCTGCCTCAACCGTTCGAACGAAACTCCGATATCGTAGGGATACGAAAGCGAGATTCGGATCATGACACCTCCACACAGGACCGCGGGACGCCATTTGAATTCGCGATGCGGTGCTAGCTCATTCATTGGCTAGCCCTCCCATACACGATTCTGGGTTTGGGAAGTATAATATCCCGAACTCTTGTAAAGAACAAATAATGAACACGGGCGGGAGAATTGTGGAGCGGGCCGGGCGTCGCGCGTCGCGACGTGCCGACATGCAGTTCAGCGCGCCCGCGTGCCGATGCGCCGCGAAGCGCCGACGTGCACCTGTGCGCGCCGGCGCAAACCCGGTTCAGGCGAAAATGAAATCGCCGGCATCGATTTGCGTGCTCGACACGCCTTGCAGAATGACGCCGCCGACGAGCGTATCGACCGATGCGCCCCACTGCACGAAAACGCCATCCACCGTATCGGTGACGAAAACATTGGCGACCGACGTAACGCCGGAAATGCCCTGCAGCAGGATCACGTCGTCTTCCTCGCCGAAGCTCGACGCAAAGTTCCAGTCCTGGATCACGTTGACCGTGCCGGCATCCGAGCGAAAGCGGAAGATGTCGCTGCTGCCGCCGCCGACGAGCAGGTTGGCGCCCGAGCCGCCGTCGAGCAGGTCGATGCCCGAACCGCCGTCGAGAAAATCGTTGCCGCCGCCGCCGGTCAGGCCATCGCTGCCGCTGAGGCCTTTAAGCGTATCGTTGCCAAAGCCGCCATCGAGACGATCGTTGCCATTGCCGCCGAAAATGATGTCGTTACCGGCTTCGCCAAACATGCGGTCGGCGGCGAAATCCAGCGTATCCGAGCCGATGATGCGGTCGTTGCCGTTGCCGCCCTTGATGACGTCGCTGCCGTCTTCGCCAAGCAGCCGGTCATTGCCGTTGCCGCCGCTGATCTTGTCGTTGTCGTCGCCGCCTTTGATGAGATCGTTGCCATTGCCGCCGCGCATATCGTCATTGCCCGACGCGCCGAGCATGATGTCGTTGCCGTTGTTGCCGAGCATGAGATCGTTGCCCTCGAACCCCTGCATGCGGTCAGCGAACGATGTGCCGACGAGCTTGTTGGCTCTGGCGTTGCCGAAGATGGTGGCCATGACGAAAATCTCCCTGCTTGACTTGATGCGTCTCTTCGATCGCATCGCCGATCTGTGTTGCAGCGGTTGTCGCATGACCGCGCCGCCCGCGATGTTCCCCGCGTGACAGGTTGCCGAAGAAAAGCGTCTCGGCGGCGCCCGCGCAAGGCGAGATCGGCAAGTTCGCGCGGACGTTGTTAACCGCGCCGCAAATTCAATCCGCCAGCAGATAGTAGGCTAGGCCGACGATTGCCGACGCCGCCAGAAGACCGTCCTGCCATCCGTAGTGACGGCCGATCCAAGATGGCAGCGGACCGGTGCGCGGCACGGCGCGCGCCAGCCACAGCACGCCAAGCATGATCCAGGCGAGAAGGAACGCCGTCAACGCCAGGGCTTTGTCTTGCGGCTGCGGGCCATCGAGCAGCGCCACCGCGATGCCGATGCCGAGTACGCAATAGGCCATGTAGAGAGCGGCGAGACGCAGGCCCGTGATGGTGCCCGCGCGATCGCTGCGCCACGCGGCGGTCAGTTTCAGAACGCCGGTGACGACCGCGACGAGCACGGTGATGACTTTGAGAAGTTCAAGATAGTCCATGTCGCGGCACCGCTATTGCGCTTAGAGGCGCGAGACTAGAGGCGCTCTGCGACCCACCACAGTTGCCACACCCACATCGCCATCACGATCAGGGCGCCGAGCGCGAACACGACCAGGCGGTGCAGCACATTGTTGTACGTGAGGTGCACGATGCTGTGCGCCACGCGCGCGCCGACAAATGCCCATGCGAGCGTGACGATCACCGGGTCGATGCGCTGCGACGCGTAGGCGACGAGGCACGCGGCGTAGAACAGCACCGGCAGTTCGAGCAGGTTCATGTAATCGCGGTTCGGCAGCGAGACGTCGCCCGGCACATTTGGGCTTTCGCCGTAGCGGAAATCCTTGACGTGCACGCGTCCGGCCCGCGCCGCGCGAATACGCGTGATGGGGATGAGCAGCAGCACGATCAGCGTCCACAGCGCCAGAACGCCCATCGGCAACACGATCTCTATCGGCATTCGGCTCTCCTGGTGGCGCTTATCCCGTCGCGGTTATCGGGCGGCGACTTTATTCTCGATGACATCCCAGATCATGGCCGCGATATCGTTGCCGCCAAACGCCTTCACCTGACGGATGCCCGTCGGCGAGGTGACATTGATCTCGGTGAGATACGGGCCGATGACGTCGATGCCGGTGAAGATGAGGCCGCGCCGCTTCAATTCAGGTTTCAACCGCGCGCAGATTTCGCGATCGCGTTCTGTCAGCTCGACGGCGCGCGCCGTGCCGCCGACGTGCAGGTTCGAACGCGTCTCGCCCTCTTGCGGCACGCGATTGATGGCACCCGCCACTTCGCCATCGACGAGGATGATCCGCTTATCGCCGGCTTTCACCTCGGGGCGATATTCCTGCACCATGAACGGCTCGCGAAAGACCGTCTGGAAGAGTTCGACGAGCGACGACACGTTGCCGTCTTCGGGCTTCAGACGAAACACCGCCGCGCCGCCGTTGCCATAGAGCGGCTTGATGATGATGTCCTTGTATTGCGCGCGGAAGGCCAGCACGTCGTCAAGCTGGCGCGTGACAAGCGTCGGCGGCATCAGATCGAGGAAGTCGAGCACCCACAATTTTTCAGGCGCATTGCGCACGTGAGCCGGATCGTTGACGACGAGCGTCTTCGGGTGGATGCGCTCGAGCAGATGCGTCGTCGTGATGTAGCCCATGTCGAAGGGCGGGTCCTGGCGCAGCAACACCGCATCGCGCGTGGCGAGATCTTCGACGCGGGGATCGCTCAGCGCGTAGTGATCGCCGGCTGTATCCTTGACGGAGAGCGTCTGTCCGCGCGCCAACAGCCGCTGCCCATGTAGCGCCAGATTGGGCGGCGTGTAGTAGAACAGGTCGTGCCCGCGCCGTTGCGCTTCGAGCAGGATCGCGAAGGTGCTGTCGCCGCGAATGTCGATGCTGCCGATGGGGTCCATCTGGACGGCAATGCGTAGTCGGGCCATATCGAACCTCTTGCAGGCCCTTGGGCGGGCTGAACTGGCGGCGGAATGCGGCGCCGCCGCCTGTGTACCGCCTCGCGCCGCCTTTAACAAATAGCGGCGAACACAAGCACTTGCGGGCCCGGTGCAGCGCGTCGCAGGCGCCCCGGCAGGCCACCACTCGACATTTCCGCCGGGTTGGGTTAGGAACCCCTCCAATATCCCGAAAATGGGTCGCCCCGCACGCGGGGTTGCACGAGCACTCCGGAGCCCTTGTGGCGTCTCGGGCCGCTCCTCTGCTTCAATGATGAAAAAGGAAGAACGACGATGAATATCATCCAGGAGCTCGAGCGCGAGCAGATGGATGCCGTGCTCGCGAAGCGTGGCATTCCCGAATTCAGCCCCGGCGACACCGTCAAAGTGATGGTGAAGGTTATCGAAACCGCCGAGACCGACCCCAAGGACAAGAAGAAGAAGGTCGTCGACAAAGGTCCGACCGAACGCCTCCAGGCCTATGAAGGCGTCGTCATCGCGCGCTCCGGCGCAGGCTTGAACGAGAGCTTCACGGTCCGCAAGATTTCCTATGGCGAAGGCGTCGAGCGCGTCTTCCCGATCTATTCGCCCTACATCGCCGAAATCGAAGTGATCCGCCGCGGCAAGGTGCGCCGCGCGAAGCTTTATTATCTGCGTGGCCGCCGCGGTAAGGCCGCGCGCATCTTCGAACGTACGGACGCCCGCGCCCGCCGCCTGAACGCTGCCTGGAAAGGCTTCAAGAAGCCGAAGGGCGAGCCGGATGACCTGACGCAGATCAAGGGCATCTCGCCGGATCTCGCCGGCCGCTTGAAGCAGCTCAATTGCTACAAGATCGAACAGATCGCCACGTTCTCGGATGAAGACATCGCGAACGTCGATGAAACGCTGTCGCTCAAGGGCGCCATCGAAAAGCAGGATTGGGTCGGTCAGGCCCAGCGCTTGATGGCTGAACTGACGGCGGGCGAAGTGCCGGCTGAAGAAGCCCAGGGCTAAGCTGGCCGCGCGGGCCTCAGGGCCGTGCGCGCTGCAAACTTCTGATACTCAAAACGGCGGCCTTTGCGGGCCGCCGTTTTTCGTTGTTCAGGAAGGTGTGCGTGGTGACGCTGCGCGGCCCAGATCAGCCGTTCGTCACCAGAAACTCGATACGGCGGTTCTTGCGCCGACCGGCCGTACTGTCGTTATCGGCGACGGGCTTATCGGCGCCGTAGCCGACGGCCTTCAGCTTTGCCGCATCGATGCCGGCGCGCGTCAGATATTTGACGACCGCTTGCGCACGCAGCTCCGACAACGTTCTGTTGCTGGCTTCCTTGCCGACGCTATCGGTGTGCCCGCCCACTTCGATGACGAAGCTGGCGCTGCAATCCTTGGCGATCTTGGCGATCTTATCGAGCGTGCGATAGCTTTGCGGCAGCACGTCCCACTTGCTGGTGGCGAACAGGATCGAGCCCGTCATGGCTTCGGCGTTGAGCGCATCGCGGCACGCTTCAACCGCTTGTTGCGTCGAAGCACTGGCGGCGGCCGGTGCGGCGTCGGTGTTCATGGTCGCCTCAGCCGCCCAAGCCGGCGTACCGGTCGGTGTGGTATCGCCAAAGAAGCTCGTGACACCGGCAGCCGTGGCGGCGGGTGCCGCGGCAGCTTCGGCAGCAGGCGCTTCAGCCGCCGGGGCATCGGCTGCTGCCGGCGTGGCGGGCGCTTCCGCCGTGTAGTCCGGGTTCATCGTCGCTTCGGCCGAGAAGGGTGACGATGCGACGGACGCGGTTTCACCGTAGTAGCTGGTGACGCCAGCAGCCGTTGCAGCGGGCGCGGCGGCAGGCGCTTCAGCAGCGGCTTCAGCGGGTGCCTCGGCAGCGGCGGCGGGCTCAGCCGCTGGCGCTTCTGCTGGCGCAGCCTCCGCTGCTGCCGGCTCTGCGGCAGGTGCGGCCGTCGTCGCGTCAGCAGAGTAGTCCGGGTTCATCGTCGCTTCCGCGGCATAGGCGGGAACGGGCGCGGCGGGCTCATCGCTGGCGGTCACGGGCGCTGGCAGCGGCTCTGACGACTGTGCCTCAGTGGGGGCCGATGCGGGATCGGCGACATAATCGGGGTTCATGGCGGCCTCAGCGGCCCATGCCGGCGCGGTGGCTGGCGCCGTGTCGCCATAGTAGCTGGTGACGCCGGCATTCGCGGCGGCGGGGGGTGCGGCGGCCGGATCGGCCGGTGCTGCGGCCTCGGCGGCCGCTTCAGCCGGCGCGGCGGTATCCTCTGCAACAACGATCAGACCGCGATCGGCGGGCGCGCGATCTGCCGAGGTTTCCCGTGAAAAATCCAATTGAGCGGTAACGGTTCCGGACAACAATCCGGCACAGACCCCGCTTAGGAGAAGGGCGCGATGCAGTTTCATGATAACCTCCCTTGTCGCGACGCCTTCTTGACCGGACGTCGATTGCACTCAACGAATTTTGCACTATTTTCCCGACATAGACGAGAGACTTGGGGCCAGCGGTAAATCTTATGTCGAATGTAGACGTTAACCGGAACGCCAGCCGCGATGGAAAGATCCGGCTGAACGACGCGGCAGCTTTCGAGGGCATGCGCAAGGCAGGACAGATGGCGGCGCGCGCGCTCGACATGCTGGTGCCCTACGTGGTGCCCGGCGTGACGACGAGCCGGCTCGACGACCTGGTGCTCGCGTTCGCGCTCGACAACGGCGCCATACCCGCCCCGCTCAATTACCGCGGCTTCCCGCGCGCCATCTGCACGTCCATCAATCACGTGGTATGCCACGGCATTCCCAATGAAAAACCGCTTAAAGAAGGCGAGATCGTCAACATCGACGTGACGCTGATCGTCGACGGCTGGCATGGCGATACCAGCCGCATGTATCCGGTTGGCGAAATCACGCGCCGCGCCGAGCGGCTGATCGACGTCACGTACAAATCGCTGCAGAAGGGCATCGCCGAAGTAAAGCCCGGCAACACGACCGGCGACATCGGCGCCGCGATCCAGGCCTTCGCCGAAGCGGAGCGGTGCAGCGTGGTCCGGGATTTCTGCGGCCACGGCCTCGGCCGCGTCTTCCACGACCGGCCGAACATTTTGCATTACGGCAACCGGGGAGAAGGGGCCGTGCTCGAAGCCGGCATGTTCTTCACCATCGAGCCGATGATCAACCTCGGCAAGCCGCACGTCAAAATCCTGCCCGACGGCTGGACCGCCGTGACACGCGACCGCGAATTGTCGGCGCAGTTCGAGCACACCGTCGGCGTGACGGCGACGGGCTGCGAGATTTTCACGGAATCGCCCGCTGGTTTCGATCAGCCGCCCTATAAGATGCCTGCAGCCGCTTGAGACGGTGAACGCTTTCCGGTGACACGCCCATGTCCGACGACCGCAAGCCCGGAGCCAGCGTTTCGAAATCGCAGCCCGGTCAGGGGTCGTTCTTCGAAGCGCCGGTTGCGCCGAAGCCGAACGCGGCATCCGACGAAGGCACCGCTGCACGTCGCGAAAAGTTAGCGCGCGCGGGCGAGGAGCCCGACCATCGCATCGGCCATCGCCAGCGCCTGCGCGATCGCTTCCGCAACGGTGGCGGCGATGCGATGCCAGACTATGAGTTGCTCGAACTGATCTTGTTCCGCGTCTATGCCCGCGGCGACACCAAGCCAATCGCCAAGCGTCTGCTGGCCGCCTTTGGCTCGTTCGCGGAAGTCGTCAACGCCTCGGATCACCGCCTGCTCGAAGTTGACGGCATCGGCGCGCGCGCGGTGGAAGAGCTGCGCCTCATCAAGACGGCGGCCGAACGTCTGGCCAAGAGCCAGGTGACGCAGAAATGCGTGCTTTCATCGTGGGCGCAGGTGCTCGATTATTTGAAGCTGGCGCAGGCCTACGCTAACGTCGAGCAGTTCCGCATTCTATTTCTCGACAAGAAGAATGCGCTCATCGCCGATGAAGTGCAGGGGCGCGGCACCGTCGATCATACGCCGGTCTATGTGCGCGAAGTGGTGAAGCGCGCGCTTGAACTCTCCGCCACGGCGCTGATCCTGGTGCACAACCATCCGTCAGGCGATCCATCGCCGTCGCGCGCCGATATCGATTTGACGAAAATCATCATCGAAGCCGCGCGCCCGCTCGGCATATCGATCCACGACCACATCATCGTCGGCCGCAGCGGCCACGCCAGCTTCAAAGCGATGCGGTTGATCTGACGCCAGAGCGACGGCGCGCTCAGCGCGGCAGCGAGAATTTGTACGTCAGCCCAACGAGACCGGAGAACTGATGATCGGTCTCGACGATCGAACTGTCGGCGGCGTCGCCCAGCAGATGGGCATATCGTGCGCCGAGTTTCAGGCTGATGACGTCGGTCAGCGGGATGTCGGTGCCAAGGCTCAGATAGACATCCTTGATGCCGCTGTCGGCATCATGCACCGCCAAGCCCGATGCGGCCGACTGCGCCGCCGTGACGCCGAAATATGAGCTGTTGTAATCGTCATCGGCGTAGCTCGCGCCGGCGATGGCGGTCAGCGCGACGCCGGACGTCAATGCGAAGCGCGTCTCGGCGCCAAAGCGCATCACCGAGCCGGCATCGTCGCCCGTCACCTGATGGTGATAGGACAGGAACGGTTTGAACATGCCGAAGTTGTAGGCGACGTACGCGCCGACGACCAAGCCGCCATCGACATCGCCCAGCCCGTTCAGGCGGTCGGCATCGTCCTCGTCACGGCCGAAGCGGTATCCGGCGAGCGGCCCGAATTCGAGGCCGCTGTAGTTCAACGCGCGGAAGCGCACGTCGTCGATGCCGCGGAACTGTACGAAGCCGCCGTCGCTGCCATCGGCGGCGCCAGCCGGCGCGACGATCGGAAAGCCGCGAACCTCGTATTCCTTCGAGCCTTCGTATTTGGGCGTCACCACAGCGGCGCCACCTGCCTGCAGGTCGATCGACGACTGCGCGGCGGCAACGGGGGCAAAGGAGACGGCAAACAGGGCGGCGGCGAGGAAACGAGCGTTCGTCGAAATCATGCGGAAAGCGGCCTCTTGGCGAATTTGGCGGCGATGTGCGGTATGGCACACGAATATGTATGTCGAGAGTTACACAGAGCCACTACGGATTCCTTGAAATTTGGAGCACCGGATCGAGAAGGCGCAACAACGGTGCGCGATGGCAACACGCGCACGGCCGAGCGATACGGCTCGGCGCTCGGCGCGCACTCAGACCTTGTCGATCTCGGACGTTTCGCGCGTGTCGCGCATGGTGGCATAGACCACCAGGGAGATGGCAATACAAATCGTGACGTACCAATAGTACCAGGTCTCGTGGCCGAGCATCTTCAAATAGAGCGCAATGTATTCCGCCGTACCGCCAAACAGCGCCACTGTGACCGCGAACGGAAAGCCGACGCCCAGCGCCCTGACTTCCACCGGAAACAGTTCCGCCTTCACCACCGCGTTGATGGCGGTGTACCCCGAGACGATGACCAGCGCCGCCATGATGAGCGCGAAGGCGACCATGGGATCGCGCGTCTCGCCGAGCGCCGTCAGGATCGGAACCGTGCAGAAGAGGCCAAGCACGCCGAACGCGATCAGCACCGGCCGGCGGCCGATGCGGTCCGAGATGGCCCCGACCACCGGCTGCAGCAGCATATAGAGGAACAGCGCCGACGCCGAGATCAACGTGGCGGTGTCCTTGCTGAAACCCGACGTGTTGACCAGAAATTTCTGCATGTAGGTGGTGTACGTATAGAAGGCGACCGTGCCGCCCGCGGTCAGGCCGACGACGATCATCACCTCGCGTGGATAGCGAAACAGCCCGCGCAGAGACCCATCGCGCCGCGTCGAACGCGTGAAGGCATCGGTCTCGTGCATATCGCGGCGCATGAGATAGGTGACGACCGCGAGGGCAGCGCCGATAGCGAACGGAATGCGCCAGCCCCAGGCCTCAAGCTGCTCCGCCGTCAGCACGAATTTCTGCAAAACGATGAGCACCAGCATGGCCGACAACTGGCCACCGATCAGCGTCACATACTGAAAGCTCGAGTAAAAGCCGCGATGCTGCGGCGTTGCCATTTCGGAGAGATACGTGGCGCTGGTGCCGTATTCGCCGCCGAGGCTCAGCCCCTGGATCAGCCGCGCAACGAGCAGGATCGCAGGGGCGAACACGCCGGCCGTCTCATATGTCGGCGCAACCGCTATCATCGCGGAGCCAAAGCACATCATCAAAACCGACGTCGTGAGGGCCGTGCGCCGGCCGCTGCGGTCGGCGAGCCGGCCAAACAGGAACGCGCCGAGCGGACGCATCAGAAATCCGACGGCGAAAATGCCGGCCGTGCTCAGCAATTGGGCGGTCTGATCGGCGGCCGGAAAGAACGCTTTGGCGAAATAGAGCGAGAAGGCCGCATAGACGTAAAAGTCGTACCATTCGACCAGGTTGCCGGAGCAGCCGACCAGGATCGCCTTGATCCTGCGACGCATGTCGTGACCGTTGGTCTGATCCGCAGCCGTCACATGCCCCCCAAAACCGCTGGCCCCCGCCAAAATGCGCGTATTTCGATAGCAGGCTTGGCGACGTCACGCCGCAACTATCGCCGGTAACATTCACGATCCAAGGAGCGTCATTGACGCTAGCCGCGTGCACACCCTAATAACGCTGCGAAAGCTGACGTCGAGGACGCGATGCCCCTTATGACCACACCCACCCGCCACGCCAAAGTTATCATTCTCGGTTCGGGCCCGGCCGGCTACACGGCCGCGATCTATGCCGCGCGCGCGATGCTGAAGCCGCTGCTGATCCAAGGCTCGCAGCCGGGCGGTCAGTTGACGATCACCACCGACGTCGAGAACTATCCGGGCTTCGCCGACGCGATCCAGGGGCCGTGGCTCATGGAGCAGATGCAGGCGCAGGCCGAGCATGTCGGCACCGATGTCGTGATGGATCACATCAGCAAGGTCGATCTCAAAGCCCGCCCGATCCGTCTCGAAGGCGACAGCGGTGACGCCTACACGTGCGATACGCTGATCATCTGCACCGGCGCGCAAGCGCGTTGGCTGGGCCTTGCCTCTGAAGAGCACTTCAAAGGTCACGGCGTTTCCGCGTGCGCCACATGCGACGGCTTCTTCTACAAGGGCAAGGACGTCGTGGTGATCGGCGGCGGCAACACCGCGGTGGAAGAAGCGCTGTTCCTGACCAATTTCGCCCGCAAGGTGACGATCATACATCGCCGCGACACGTTCCGTGCCGAGCGCATTCTGCAGGATCGCCTGTTCAAGCATCCGAAGATCGAGGTGGTCTGGGATTCGGCCATCGACGAGATCGTGGGCACAGCGGAGCCCAAGTCGGTGACCGGCGTGACCGTGCGCAACGTCAAGACTGGCGCGACGACAACAATTGCCGCCGACGGCGTCTTCATCGCCATCGGCCATGCGCCGTCGACCGAACTGTTCAAGGGCCAGTTGCCGATGACGCCGGGCGGGTATCTGACCACCGCGCCGGATTCGACCGCGACCGTCATTCCGGGCGTATTCGCCGCCGGCGACGTGAAGGACGAAGTGTTCCGGCAGGCGGTGACGGCCGCCGGCATGGGCTGCATGGCCGCGCTTGAGGCCGAGCGCTATCTGGCCAAGTTCGAGACACACGCGGCGGCGGCCGAGTAATCGGCGCACGCAGCAAACGCACGCCATTCACGGACTAAAGAAAAGCGCCGGGCTCTTGCGAGACCCGGCGCTCAATTTTTTCAGGCGATGAATGAGGTCGCTTACTCGACCTTGTAGGCGTAGAGCTGGCCCTTCATCATCTGCGGAATGAACAACGTCTTGGTGGCCGCGTCATAGCCGATGTCGGCGCTGCCCTGGCCGAGTTCGAGCAGCGTGTCGACTTTCCCGTCGGCATGAAGCTTCAGCACTTTGCCGGACATCCAGTCGGTCAGCAGATAGGCGCCGCCGCCGAGCGGCTGCATACCGTCGAGATTTGCGAACGGCTTGCCGTCGCCAACATCCTTGAACGACTTGTCGGCGAGCGAAACGGCATACACCTGACCCGGCGTCTTGGTGTTCCAGCCTTCGCCCGAGAACACGCCCCAGGTGTTGACGATCAGATTGTCGCCTTCGACGAGCAGACCGTTCGGGCCCTGCAGCTTCTCGTGCTTCAGCCACTCTTCGATCTTGCCGTCAGCGAAACGATAGATGGAGCCGCCCATCGTATCGGACACATAAACCGCGCCCTTGGCATCGACCGCGACGTCGTTCAGGAGCTTGGCGCCCGGCGCCGCGTGCTTGGCGACGATCTTGCCGTCGGCAAGGTTGATCTCGACGAGTTCATCGACATCGCCGACGAAGAGATGACCGTTAGAGACGGCGAGGCCCTTGGGCGCGTTGAGGCCGGTTGACCAGCCGTTGTCGACAGACTTGCCGTCGATGGAGATCTTGGAAATGAAACCGTTGCCGTCCTTGCCGGTCGGGTCGCCGTTCACGTTGGAGACGTAGATCACGCCAGCCTTGGTGTCGGGCAGCGCGCACTCTGGGCCCTTGAGGTCGGAGACTTCCCAAAGCTTCTCGGGCGCCTTGGCGGTGGGCGTGGTTGGCGCGCTGTCGCAAGCCTGCACCAGTGCGGCCGCGGCTACGGCACAAAGTGTCGTCGTACGTTTCATAAGGTCCTCGCTTGGATGTGGGCGCCGAAACCAGTGACTTGGCGTCGATCGTCCAAAGATCAAGATATTGGAACCATCTTAGTTGGTTGCGATGTTGGCGGCCTACCCCTACGAGCGAATGAGCCGCATGGGTCGCATGCACATTTTCGCGGGGGCTTTCGAGCGCAAATCGGGGTCCGACGAAAAATTAGCGTTTCCCATGGCTTAACACTATTGCGCCGCGATAAAAGCACGCTACATTCGCGCCGCTGTGCCTCGCAGCGGGCGCCGTTGACGCCGATCCGCGACCGGAATTCCAAACATGGACTGGGACAAGCTTCGCATCTTTCATGCGGCCGCCGAGGCTGGCAGCTTTACCCATGCGGGCGAGCAGCTTCATATGAGCCAATCGGCTGTCAGCCGCCAGATCTCGGCTTTGGAAGCCGACCTGAAGGCGACGCTGTTCCACCGCCATGCGCGCGGCCTGGTGCTGACCGAGCAGGGCGAACTGCTGAACCGCACGGTGGCGGAAGTCTTCGCCAAGCTGCAGACGGTGGAAACGCTGCTGTCCGACTCGACGACCAAGCCGTCGGGCGAAATTCGCCTCACCGCGCCGATCGGATTTGGCACGGTATGGCTGGCCCAGCGCCTCGGCGAATTCATGGATCTCTATCCGGAAATTCGCGTCGAATTGATCCTGGCCGACGAACAGGTCGATATCGCCATGCGCGAGGCCGACGTCGCCATCTGGACGCGCGAACCGGAACAGGCAGACCTCATCCGCCGCCCGCTTTTTGAAAGCCGCGTGCGCGCGTTCGCCTCGCCGCACTACATCCGCCGCTTCGGCGCGCCGAAATCGCTGGCCGATCTCGATCAGCACCGCATCGTCTCCTACAGCGGTCAGCCGGCCCAGCACATGGCGGCCGTCAACTGGCTCGAATCCGCCGGCCGCGACGGCAAGGAACCGCGCCACGCCGTGCTCAAGATCAACAGCGTGGTCGCCATCCGCAAGGCTGTCCGCGCCGGCATCGGCATCGGCATGATCCCGGACTACATGTCGGACGAGGAAAGCGAGCTGGTGCCGCTGCTGACCGAGATCGAGCCACCCAAGCTGCCGATCCTGTTCGTGTTTCCCGAAGAATTGAAGGCATCGCGCAAGGTGCAGTTGCTGCGCGACTTCCTGGTGGCCCGCACCCGCCACTGGAAATAGCGGCGGGAATACCCGTCAGAAACGCTAGCCAGAAACGCTGTCCTGAAACACCGACGATATGCCTGACCGGCGGCTGAAAGGCCCGAGGTTTCGCCGTTTGCCCGGCCACCGTGGCGCGCGTCAAGCGACCACTCCATCCACCCCTCAATGCCCGCAACCGTGATCCAAACCGGGCCGAGGGCGTAAACCGCTCATGGCAGGTCGCGGCCTGCGGGATGTTATTGCCACCTCCGTGGGTCGCGCCTTCGTCTGGAACATGTTTGTTCCTCCCCGAAATGCCTTGGCCGGATTGCTGAATTCAGCAATCCGGTCTTTTTCTTGGGGTGCCGCGTCAGGCTTGGCCGGCCGCAACCGGCTGCGACCTCGGCTGATTTGATTATGGGACGCGACAGCGTTATCTAGGGGCCAATTCCTCCACATGCTGGCGAAGGGCCCGGAAATGGCAAAGACGCTCTACGACAAGATTTTCGACGACCATATCGTGGAACGGGCCGCCGACGGCACCTGCCTTCTCTACATCGACCGCCATCTCGTGCACGAAGTGACGAGCCCGCAGGCGTTCGAAGGTTTGCGCATGGCCGGCCGCAAGGTGCGCGCGCCGGAAAAGACGCTCGCCGTCGTCGATCACAACGTGCCGACAACCGACCGCTCGAAGGGCATCGCCGACGAAGAGAGCCGCGTGCAGGTCGAGACGTTGGCGAAGAACGCCAAGGATTTCGGCGTCGAGTATTTTCATGAGCGCGACAAGCGCCAGGGCATCGTCCACGTCGTCGGCCCCGAACAGGGTTTCACGCTGCCCGGCACCACGATCGTCTGCGGCGATAGCCATACGTCAACGCACGGAGCCTTCGGCGCCCTTGCGCACGGCATCGGCACCAGCGAAGTCGAGCACGTGCTCGCCACGCAGACGCTGATCCAGAAGAAAGCCAAGAACATGCTGGTGCGTGTCGATGGCGTGGCGCCGAAGGGCGTCGGCGCCAAGGACATCATCCTTGCCATCATCGGCGAGATCGGCACTGCGGGCGGCACCGGATCGGTCATCGAATACGCGGGCGAAGCCATCCGCGCCTTGTCGATGGAAGGCCGCATGACCGTCTGCAACATGTCGATCGAAGGCGGTGCGCGCGCCGGCATGATCGCGCCGGACGAAAAGACGTATGCGTTCATCAAAGATCGTCCGAAGGCGCCGAAGGGTACTGCCTGGGACATGGCGATGGCATACTGGCAGACGCTGCACACCGACGAAGGCGCGCATTTCGACCGCGTGGTGACGCTCGACGCCGCCAAGCTGCCGCCGATCGTGTCGTGGGGCACGTCGCCCGAGGACGTCGTGTCGATTGCCGGTCAGGTGCCCGATCCGGCGAAGGTCAGCGATGAAAACAAGCGCGCCTCGATGGTGCGCGCGCTCGACTACATGGGTCTCGTGCCGGGCACGAAGATCACCGACATCCCGCTCGACGTCGTATGGATCGGCAGTTGCACCAACGGCCGCATCGAAGACTTGCGCGCGGTGGCGAAAATCGTCGACGGCAAGACGGTCTCTTCACGGCTCGCCTACGCGATGATCGTGCCGGGCTCCGGCCTCGTCAAGGAACAGGCGGAAGCGGAAGGTCTCGACACGATCTTCAAGAAAGCCGGCTTCCAGTGGCGCGAACCTGGCTGCTCGATGTGCCTTGGCATGAACCCCGACCAGTTGACGCCGGGCCAGCGTTGCGCGTCGACCTCGAACCGCAATTTCGAAGGCCGCCAGGGCTATAAGGGCCGCACGCACCTCGTGTCGCCGATTATGGCGGCAGCGGCCGCGCTTGAAGGCCACTTCGTCGACGTGCGCGCTTTAGAGAACGCGTAAGGCGGCGATCGCCTTTGCACCCGGCTGCATTTTTCGAACTAAGAACAAGCCGCGTCATCGCATCGATGGCGCGGCTTTTTCATGTGCCATCTCTTTTCCGTTAGATTGACCGCCAAACATCCCCTGCGGAAGATGACCTCTTTGTCGAACCGCAACGGGGGTCGTCATGTTTGAATTTCCTTCGATCAGCACTCAAACTGTCAAAGACGTGGCGGCCATCGCCACACCCGTGTGTGTGATCGGCGGCGCGCTGCTGACCTATCTTGGCTTCAGGATCAACGTGGCCGGAAACCGGTTTTCCAAGTCCGTCGATGTCATGATGAAGTGCTCGGACCGGTATGATCAGATCCAAGAGGTGCGCGCGAAACTTGCCAATGAACAGAACCCCTGTCGTCCGATAGATGTGGAGATGGCTTACAAGCGCTACTGGGGCTTGCAGCAGTTTCAGTTTGAGATGTTTGCGCTCGGTCTCATCGAACAGTCGGTCTACGAGACCTGGATGATCCACAAGCATCGCCTGTTCAAAGGTGAAAAGGAAACCGGAGGTAAAACGTTTTCCGCAGGTTGGACTCAAATTGGAAGCGCTAGCTGCAAAGAAAATAAAGCGTTCGTGGACTTCATCAACGAGGTATCGTGCATCGACGCCGATGCAGAATGCACCACGTGCAAAATTAAAAAGTTGGTCGCCGCGCTCAACATCAAAAATCAAAGCAGGCGGCAGGCGTGGTTTCAAGAAGGCTTCAGCCTCGCCAAATTCCTACCGGCGCGGCGCGCACCTCGGAGAGCTAATCGCTCGTGATCGTTGCGCGCATGCAAATCCGCTTCGTCGCTTACGCGACGTCCTGGAGATGGCGCGGCGCATCGAGCGCGCGGCGCATGCTGGCGATGTCGTCGGCCGTAATTTTGAAGAAGGCATTCTGCATGCGCTGACGCAGGCGCGCTTGCGCCAGCGACCCGCCGAGCAACGCGATCTTCAGAGTGCCCGGTGGATAGAGTGCCGGCTCCGCGATGGGGCTGAAGCCCAGCATATACTGATAAAAGCGCACCCACTCCGGCCGCGTCGCAACAAGGATCGTGTGCACGGCCGACGCTTCGGCAGCGATGAGCGCCACGCGCACAAGCGCAGCGTAGAGTGTCGTGCGATACGAGGTGTTGGAAATCGCCGGATCGATGGCGAAACGCGAGACTTCCATCAGCGCACCGGCACTCGACTGCTTGACCGCTTTTAGTTCCGGGTAGTGCGCCGCGCATGGCAACGTCGACAGCGGGTCGCCGGGCTTACTGAAGCAGAGCCTGAGACAGCCAATCAGTTTATCGCCGTCGTACGCGCCGATGTGAACGGTGGTTGAAAGATCGTCGACGCGGTCGCGGTATTCGCCGTCGGCGGTCGGTTCGACGCCGTCGAAGGCGCGATAGGCGGCGTAGCGCAGGCGAAACAGTGCGCGGCGTTCGTCATCGGTCATGGCGATACGCAGATCGAAAGCAGAGGACGCGGCAGAGGCGGCCACACGCGTTGATGACTCTGTCGAGGACTCTGCTGTCGGCTGATCGGCCGCATCGTCGAATGCATCCGGCGCGCTGTGTGCGTGAGACCGACAGACCTGAGACGACGCGCGTTCCGACATGCAAACACTCCGAGACTTTCCGGCCGGTGGCGCATGAACTGATGCCATGCGCTAATGCAAGGACTGGCGGCGGCAATCGCAAACGCGGAGCGCCGTTCCAGAGCCATCAACGCGATGGCCCGAGCGAGCGTTCCACCCCGCGGCGCACTGCGTTCCGCATGGCTGGATCGCGGCAAGTAACGATGGCGCCGCGCCAGCGTCACGTTTGACGCAGCCTGTCGCGCGACTGCAGGCGGTGCGCGGGCGGCGGACTCATGCGGCGGAACGGTGTGCGGTGACAGCGCGTGTGGCCATTGCCGCGGCTCATGCTATCAGTCACCCGCTGACGTTATCCGCGAGGACGAACATGACCAGCCGCACCGATGCCTGGAAACACGCGACCGCGCCGACGCTGGCAGACTTCGAGGCGATGGCCTCCGCCGCATGGGAGAACCTGTCGCCGACGTTCCGCGACGTGGCGCGCGATCTCGTCATTCGTATCGAGGATTTCGCGAACGACGACGTTCTCGACGACCTCGGCATCGAAGATCCCTTCGAATTGACCGGGCTGTACATCGGCACCAGCCTCGACAAGCAGAGTGTGACAGATGTGCCACGCGAACCGGATATGGTGTTTCTCTACCGGCGGCCCATTCTCGATGAGTGGGCAAGCGGCACGGAAGAGCTCGGCCATCTCATCACCCATGTGCTCATTCATGAAATCGGCCATCATTTCGGCTTTTCTGATGACGATATGGAGGACATCGAGGCGGACGCGGAGGCATGACTTGCGTTCTGTCACGCGCGATTAACCCGGTTCTGGCAGAGATGAGACAGCCCCTTAGGGACGACAACCGGCAGCTTGTCTGGCGTCGGCTTTCACGGCACAGTGCAGGGGTCAGTTGTTGCAGCAATGGAAATTCGAGAGCTTGTTTTGACGAATTCGCTGTCTCGCCTCCTCCGCCCCCTTCTGATGCTTTGGCTTGCGCTCGTCCTGGCGCCTCCGACGCGCGCTATCGCTGACGAAAAGCCGCCGACACCGGAAGAGTACGTGGCCCAAGTTGGCGGCGATAGCCACATCCTCGGCGCGGGCGAATTCAAGCTCGACGGCCGCCGCCAGTTGTGCGGCCAGCGCCAGACGGTGATCGACAATCAGCTCGACGACTATGGCGCCGCCTATCCGGGCTTCCTGATCATGAACCCGCGCCTGCTCGACAAAGTGCCGACAACCGTCAAGCAATGGATCTTCGCTCACGAGTGCGGCCACCAGTTCCGCGGCCCGGACGAAGAAACCGCCGATTGCTTCGCCGTGCAGCGCGGACGCCGCCAGGGCTGGCTGACACCGGAAGGCGTCGAGGAAATCTGCACGTTCATTTCGCCGGCGAAGGGCGATAGCATGCATTTCTCGGGTTCGCACCGCTGCGCCTACATGCGCCAGTGCTACGCCGACCCCGGCATCCGCTGACATCACATCGCTGTTAAGGCGGCTAAAACGCGGGCGGCACTTATCCCCGCCCTCGCCAGCGCGCGTATACTCTCCCTCACAGCCAACGCGCATGCCACGAGCCTGTGCCACGCGCGGGCCCTGAACGTTTCAGCAGCACCGAGGCCGCCGTCGGCGCGCCCGAGCGATGGGGGTGAGATCATGCCGCTTGCCGACTACGCCCGCTGTCTCGCCGCCCTCGCGGAGACCGTTTACCTTTGGATCGGGCAACTGAAGGAGCTCGACGCCGCCCGCCGCGAAAAGGTGGCGCTTTACGCCGAGGAAGTGGCGGCAACGCTCGCCCGCGCCTCCAGCGCATTCGCCCATATCGAGCGCAGTCCCGGCGACCGCCGCGAGGTTTTGCACGCAACCCGCGAACTCGGCCGGGTGGCCGGATACGTCGAAACCATCGTCGCAGCGCTCGAACACCATCTTGACGGGCGGAAGCTGGCTGGCGTTAAAAGGCGGCTCGAAACGCTGAAGCCGTTCGAGTTCGACGACGTTACAGCCCACCACAGCGCGTTTTCACAAGCGCGCCGGCTGGCATCCGCCGAGGGATATTTCCGGGCCCTCGCCGACGCGCTTAGAACTTGATCGACCCCACATCGCCGCCGACGCAAGGACCAAGACCAGATGGACAAGTTCACCAGCCTGACCGGGATCGCCGCGCCGCTGCCGCTGCGCAATATCGACACCGATATGATCATCCCCAAGCAGTTTCTGAAGACGATCAAGCGGACCGGCCTTGGCAAGTCGCTGTTCTACGAAATGCGCTTCGACCCGGCGACGGGCAAGGAAGTGGCCGACTTCGTTCTGAACAAGCCGCAGTATCGGACGGCGAAGATCCTCGTCACGGGTGACAACTTCGGCTGCGGATCGAGCCGCGAACACGCGCCGTGGGCGCTGCTCGACTATGGCATCCGCTGCGTCATCGCCACCGACTTCGCCGATATTTTCTACAACAACTGCTTCCAGAACGGCATTCTGCCGATCAAGCTGCCGCAGTCGGATGTCGACAAGCTGATGGACGACGCCAGCCGCGGAGCCAACGCAACGCTGACCGTCGACCTCGAAACGCAGGAAATCCGCGGCCCCGATGGCGGCGTGATCCGCTTCGAGATCGACCCCTTCCGCAAGCATTGCCTGCTGAACGGCCTCGACAACATCGGCCTGACGCTCGAGAAGGCAAGCGCCATCTCGACGTTCGAGCACGAGGCCGCGACGCGCCGTCCGTGGCTGTGACGATCGTTCGTTAGCGCGCTGTGCAAGCTCGACGCATGGCGCGTGCCGGTACCCCGATACTACCCGCGACCGCATCGCGCGATGCTATCCCGAAACCATAGACCCGGCGTTGCCGCAAAGGCGCCGCGCCCCCTCAGAATGGAGTTATCGAACATGGCCAAGATGGTGCACATGATGGTGCGCGTGATGGACGAAGGCAAGTCCGTCGCGTTCTACGACACGGCATTCGGCCTGAAGGTGGCTGACCGTCTCGACTTCCCGGATTTCACGCTGATCTATCTCAGCAACCCGGCGACGTCGTTCGAGCTGGAACTGACCGTCAACAAGGGCCGCAGCGAAGCCTACACGATGGGCAACGCCTACGGGCATCTGGCGCTCATCGTCGATGACGTCGATGCCGAACACGCGCGTCTCAGCAAAGCCGGACTGGCGCCGAAGGACGTCAAGAATATGACGCATGACGGCAAGCCGCTCGCCAAGTTCTTCTTCATCGACGATCCGGATGGCTACAAGATCGAAGTGATCCAGAAGGGCGGCCGCTTCGGTTGACCTCACGACGGCGCGGCTGGACTGCCGCGCCGATATCACCGCGATCGATCACAAAAAGAAAGCGCGCCTCACGGGCGCGCTTTTCTTGTTTGCATCGGCGCGAAGCGAGCGCTGAGCGGTTACTGGAATTTCTGCGCAAGAATGGTTTTCAAGAGCCCCGGAAATCGTTTGTCGAAACCCGGATTGATGGCGTTGAACTTCGTGCGGCCTTCCTGGCGCGTGCGGATGAGCCCGGCCTCGCGCAGCGCCTTGAAGTGAAACGACATGGTCGATTTGGGCAGCGAGGTGCACGTGGCGTCCGAACAACTGAGCTCGCCGTTGGCTTCGCGCAGCCGCCGCACGATATCGAGGCGAATGGGATCGCTCAGCGCATAGAGCACGAAGGGCAACGTGATCTCGTCAATGGCGGGATGAGCGATGGGGCGCATGTCGTTCAAAGTTCCGGCACGGTTGCATTGCAGCGCACATTAGCAAGACGCCACAGGGCTTGGAAAGGCGCACAAAGTATCACGTGCGCGGCTCCGGGACGCAGGCTGAGCGTTGTGTTCAATTGCTCTGACGCTCAAACCGTCAAACGCGCGCGCCACGGGCGGC
>JBOFCQ010000081.1:0-6229 GCA_051646145.1 Hyphomicrobium sp. | reverse complement strand
GCTCGACATGTCCTGTTCGGAGCAGAGGATGCCACGGTTTTCTCCATGGATGGCGTGGCCTGAGCGCGCAATGCCAGCACGTGCGGTCGCAAAGCCGGACTTCTGCGGCTCCATCGGCGCGCGGCTGTATGTTGCCGCTTTCATAGGAAGCCTCGCCGTCTTCATTCTTATGTCGGCGACGGTTCATTACGCCCGTTCGGCGCGCGCCAGGATCGAACATTTTCGCGCGATGACGTTAGCGGATGTGGCGAACGCCGCCGGAGTCGAAGCGCAACTGCATCGCCACCGGCTGCTGATCGAGACGGCGCCGCTTGCCGCCGGGGCCGCCGATCTCGCACGCGCCGCGCGCATGGCAGACGCCGTCATGAGCGATCTGAAACTCCGGATCGCGGCGGGCGACGGCCCACGGCGCACGGCGCTCAGCCCGGCGGTCTCAACGCTGCAGATCTGGAGTGCGCGCGTCTTTGAAACCTTGCGCCACGATCAGCGATTTGCTGAGCCCGGAGATTTTCCAGGCGGCATAGCAAGAGAAACGGAGCCAAGTGACAGCGAGCCCGCTCATAAGGGCGACGTCGGTGTGATGCTGGCCGCCTACGTCGCCGCCGCCAACGATCTGCAACTCGACGCGCGCCGCCAGAGCGACCGCAGCGCCGCCGCGGCAAACGAGGAAGCCCGGCGCTTATCGCGCGCCATTTCGGATCTCGAACGCATCGTCATTGGCGCCGCGCTTGGCATCGTTCTCGTCTTCGCCGCTATTGGGCTGCTGATCGCCCACATGCTCGTTGGCCGATTGCAACGGCTCACTGACGCGGTTCTGAAGCTCGCTGACAATGATACTGCTGTGGCCATTCCTGAGACATCGGCAGGCGATGAGATTGGCGCCATCGCACGCGCGGTCGAAGTGTTCAAAGGCAAGGCGATTGCGCTCATCCATCGAGATGCCCGTCTGGAAGAGCTCAACGCCTGGTTCGAAATCGCGCTCGACAACATGGCGCGCGGCCTCTCCATGTTCGACGATCGCAAGCGCCTGATCGTGTGCAACAAAGCCTATCGCGATCTGTATCGCTTGCCCGATGCCCTGACACGACCCGGCACGACGTTCGACCACATCGTCGCGCATCGCGTGCGAACAGGCACAGGGCTCATCGACGGCGGCGAGAGCGCTTTTCGCGCGGCCTGGCCCATCGCGACGCATAAGCGTCACCAACAGGTCTTGCGCCACGATCTTGCCGATGGCCGCATTATCCAGGTTGCCTTCCAGGGGCTGACGTCGGGCGGCTGGGTGGCGGTGCACGAAGACGTTACGGATGCCTTCCGCTCAGCCGAAACGTCGGAACGCATGGCGCGTCAGGATGTGTTGACCGGCCTGTCCAATCGCCGTCATTTCCATGAGAGGCTGCACGCGGCACTGCTGGGCATCAGTCCGGAGATCGGCATCGCGCTGCATTGGATTGATCTCGATGGCTTCAAGAGTGTCAACGACACGTATGGTCATCCGATTGGCGACAAACTTCTCTGCGCGGTGGCGGCGCGGCTGACGGCAAGTGTCCGGGAGACGGATTTCATCGCGCGTCTCGGAGGCGATGAATTCGCCGTCATTCAAGCGGATGTCAAAACAGCGCGGCACACGGACATCGTGGCGCGGCGGCTGATCGCCAACATTTCCCGCCCGTACGATATTGAGGATCACGCGCTCTCCATCGGGGCCAGCATCGGCATCGTGCGCGCGCCGATGGACGGCATCGACGCCGACGACCTCCTGCAGCGTGCCGACATCGCGCTCTATCGTGCCAAAGCCGAAGGCAAGGGTCGCTTGGTTCATTTCTGCAGGAGCCTGGCGGCAACGGGTGAACGCGCGACGCGCAGCATGGCAGACGCCAAGGTCGACACGGACCGACCAACTGACCGTGTGGGTGCGGTGCCCGCCGTCGATTTGCGCCAAGCACTGGCCTAGGCAACGCCGTCACATGATGGGCGCTTTTTCGCGGGTGCCGCCCTGGGTGCGGCCTCGGGTGTGGTTAATTGAGGCTGCCGGGTAGGGCGGGTGCTGATATTTCGCAGACTTTGGCCGATGCACCGGGCGTGAGGCACCGACGCTAAGGCTCGCGGCCCGCGCGCAACTGCGACGGTTTATGGGCGTCATTTTCGCGATAGAAGCAAAACGCTTAAGCGGCGCATATCCGCCACACTCATTGCGAAAAATGTTGTCATTAGTCGGCTTTCGCGGGCCGTGCGCTTTGCAGCCGTTAGCTTGGAATGGCACCGTCTGGCGTCTATAACCCCTTCAGGGATATAGGCCTCAAAGTGCTGACTGAAGCTAATCGGGTCGCGCGCGGCGCATGTGCAAGCGCGAGCGCGCATCCGGCAGGCTCGGCGGCAACGGGGATGTCGGGGAGTTGAGAGTACTGATGCGCTGCAATCCATCCTACTGGCTGCTGGGTCTCATTCCGGTCGCGATGTTGAGCTGGCTTGCCGTGCAAGTCGAGCACGAGGGCATCGAGGCCGACCTTGGCCGCCGCGCAGCCGATGCTTTGCAGCGGATCGGGCTGCCGTGGGCCGTGCCGACATTCTCCGGCCGCGATGGCGTTGTTTCCGGCAAGGCGACCGACGACACCGATCCGGCCCGTGCACTCGCTGCCGTTCGCGACACCTGGGGTGTGCGCGTCACACACGGCAAAACGGAACTCATCGAGTATCTTGAAAAGTACTTGTGGTCGGCTGTCGTGCGCGACGGCAAGGTTGTGCTCGGTGGCTTCGTGCCGACCGAGGACGTGCGTCAGGCGATCGGCACGGCGGCGCGCGCGCAGTTTCCAAAGTTCGGCGTCATCGACGAAATGAAGTTGGCGCGCGGCGCACCGGATCGCGATATCTGGCTCGGCGCCATCACGTTTGGCATGAAGCAGCTCGCGCAGTTGAAGCGCGGCGCCGTCGAACTTGAAGGCACCAGCCTCTCGATCGAAGGTGAGGCGGCAACGACGCCGGCCTATCGCTCCGTCAAAAGCGCGCTCGCCGGCGGATTGCCGAGAGGGTCGAAACTCGCCTCTGAGAAAATCGTGCCGCCGGTGGCAAGCCCGTTCGTGTGGTCGGCCAAGTGGTCGGCAAGCGACCTCGCAACATCGGGCTTCGCGCCGGACGAGGCGACGCTTGCGGCTTTGCAGCGTGAAGCCAAGGGCCGCTATGCGAAGGCGCGGATCAGCGACCGCACCGAAATCGCGGGTGGTGCACCCGACGGCTTCGACAAGGCAGCACTGTCTGCGCTGGCCCAACTGTCGGCTTTGAAGAGCGGCGCCGTCGACATCAAGAATAAGGACGTGTCGTTCATCGGCGAGGCCGCCGACGAAGCTACCGCGCAAGCCGTGCGCAAAGCGCTGCGGCTCGGCGTGCCGCAGGCGTTCAAGCTGACCGAGCAGATCAAGTATCCGAAGGCGGCCGTCGCGGAAGGCCCCGGTAACTACATCATGACCATTTCCAGTGATGGCACGGCGATTGAGGTCGGCGGGTTCGTGCCGAGCGAAGCCGCGCGCGCGGCTCTCGTCGATGCCGTCAAAGCGCGCTTCCCCGGCCGCGCCGTCACCGACAAGCTGCAGATCGCCACGGGTGCTCCGGAAGGCTGGCAGCAGTGCATCGTGGCGGGCCTCGCCGCGCTGCCGCGCCTCAAGTCTGGCCGCACGCTGCTCAATGATCGCAAGCTTCTCGTTTCTGGCACCACCGACGATTATGGCGTGGCGCAGGGCGTGCCGATTGACCTCAAGGCTGCTGCCGGTCAGACGTGCGAAACGGCAACCGACATTGCCTTCACGGGCGAGATCAATGCCAATCTGACGTGGGTCGCCAATCGGTCGCGCGATGGCGGTGTCGTGCTCGATGGCGATATTCCGGACGAGTCGGTGCGCCCCGTGCTGCTGGCCGCGGCCGAACGGCTGTTCCCGAGATCGAGGCCGGTCGATCAAATGTCGGTGCGTGCCGCGCCGATCGAACCGTGGAATGTGATGGCTCTGCGCGCGCTTGAACAGCTCGCGCGCCTTGAACGCGGTGAAGCGGCAATCGCAGGGCAGCAGTTGACCGTCACCGGCATCGCCGCCGACGAACAGACGGCGGCTGACGTTCGCCAGCGCATCACGCGCGATTTGCCGAAAGGGTTCGCCGCGCGTGACGACATCACCGTCGCACGCCGCATGGAAGCGATTTCGGAAGCGACGAAGTGCGAAGCGCTTCTGCGCGAGACGGCCGCATCGGGCACCATCCAGTTCAGCCGCGCCAAGGCCAATCTGACGGCGGAAAGTGCACGCACACTCTATGAGCTGGCCGAAGTCGCCAATGCCTGCCCGTCGTTCCGCATTGAGATCGCCGGGCATACGGACTCTGAAGGCACCGACGAACGCAACCAGCGCCTGTCGAATAGGCGTGCGCAATCGGTCGTTGGCTTCCTGACGCGTGCGGGCGTCGATAAGAACCGGCTGACGGCCGTCGGCTACGGCGCCACGCGGCCCGTTGCCGATAACGCCAGCGAAGACGGCCGCGCCCAGAACCGACGCATCGAATTCATCGTGAAGTCAAACTGAGACGGCCGCGCTGGCCGCTGAGGCGGCGCGCCGAGGAGACACGGGAATGGACTACCTCTTTCTGAAGCTGATCTGGTGGATCGCGCTGGCGTTTGCGCTCGGTCTGGTTTCGGGCTGGCTGTCGTGCGGGCGCGAGGATCAGTCATGAACGCGCGTCCAAAACAAACTTTGCAGCCGGCCGCCGCGCACGTCAGCCGCAGGACCGGCAACGGAGTGCACATCACATGACGTACCTGCTGCTGCAGACGTTCCTGCTGCTTGTGTCGAGCTATTTCATCGGCGCGCTCTCGGCGTGCATGATCAAGCGGTACATGTCCGACGCGCCGATGGCGGCGGTGGCAACCGGTGCGCCGCGCGAGACCGTCGCCGCAGTCGTGCCGCGCGATCAGCGCCCCGTGCCGGCGGTTGCCGCGACGGCCGTGCCGCGCAGCATTGAGCCGGTGCAGCCGAAGATCGATATTCTCGAACGCCCCGAACCGAAGGCGCCGCCGCCCGAAGCTGACACGACGCGTTTCGATCGGGCGTTGTCTGGCGGTGCGCCCGTCACGTCACGTCCGACGGCCGCGGCCGCGGCGTCCGCGCCTGCCGGCGCGCAATTGCTGATGCTCGCCGCCAACAAGGGCATACCGCGCAAGCCGATCGTTGAAATCCGCCCAGCCGTGTTGAAAGCGGCAACGGCGCGCAGTGCGACCACGTCCGCAGCGCCAAGCGCACAGAAGCCCGCGCAAACGGCGGCAAAGCCAGCAGCACCGGCACCAGCGCCCGCCGCAAAGCCAGCCCCCGTCGCGGCGCCCACACCGCCAACAAGCACGACGCCGGCTGTCGCCAAGCCGCAGGTGTCGTCGCCGTCGCTATCCGCCGGTCTTGGCGCTGCTGCGGCATCGGCCGCGGCGGCGGCCGTCGAAGCGGCCAAGAAAGCGGTCGGCGGTAACGGCGGTGCCGCGCAGCCGTCTGCCACCCAGCCGCCAGCACCGGCACCAACACCCGCACCATCGAAGCCGATGTCGGCCGCAGATGCGGCCGCGCAGGCGGCAGCAGCAGCAGCGGCGCAGGCGTCGAAGTCGGCATCTCCGGCGCGAGGGCCCCAGGACGCAGGACAGACCACCGCTCAAACGACCGGCCAGTCCGCTACCCCGACCAGCACGACATCGGTGCCAACCGTTTCGCAGCGGCCGGCCCAGCCCGCGCCGCAGCCACCCGTTCAGCAAGCAGCCGCGCCCGCCGCGCCGATTGTCGGTGGCGACGACTTCCTGCGCATCCGTGCCATCGACGAGCCCATGAACCAGCGGCTCAAGGCGGCCGGCGTGCGCACGTTCCATGACATGGCGCATTGGACGTCGGACGATGTGTCTCGCCTCAACAAGGCGCTTGATCTCAACGGCCGCATCGACCGCGAGCAGTGGATTGAACAGGCCCAAATTCTGGCTAAGGGCGGAGAGACGTACTATTCGCGCAGCCGTGCTTCGGCGCAGTCGCAGCAAGCGCCGCAGCGCGCCGGCAATACGCCAGCGCCGAATCCGCCCGCGCCCGTCACACCGGTACCGCCCCCGGCGCCGATCGGCGCCGCAGCGCAACTTGCCGCCGCAGCAGCGGCCGCTGCCGCAGCAGCCACCATGCCGTCGGCGAAAGCATCTGCGTCCAGCGCCTCACCGAAGGCCGAGGTAAAG
>JBOFCQ010000077.1:0-14896 GCA_051646145.1 Hyphomicrobium sp. | reverse complement strand
GATCGACCGTGAAGCCGCCCTTGACCTTGTTGAAGATCACGCCGGTGACCTTTTCGCCCTTCTCGTGCAGCTTTTCGAGGCGCGTCCAGCTTTCCTCGCGGCGAGCCTTGTCGCGCGACAGAACGGCTTCACCGAGCGCATTCTCGACGCGCTCAAGGTAAACTTCCACCGTATCGCCGACCTTGAGTTCGCCCGGCTTGCCGCCGACGCCGAATTCCTTGATCGCGATGCGGCCTTCCATCTTCAGGCCGACGTCGATGACGGCCATGTCCTTTTCGATGCCGACGACTTTGCCCTTGACGACCGAGCCTTCGAAAAGGTCGTCCTTGGCCAGGCTTTCGGCAAGCATCGCTGCGAATTCATCGCGCGACGGGCTGAAATCTTTGGACAGTTCGGTAGACATTCGTTCTCCTTGATCAGATGGCACTGTGTTCAGATGTGGATGTGTTTGCAGGTCAACCGGCGCATGCCATAGAGAGGGCATCCACCAGCGTGTTCGCAAAAGACTTAAAACCAACGGCTTGAGCCGCGACGCGTTTCCGCGCACGCCACCTCAAGGTTGGCACCTGTGATGTTATTGGTGTGATGCTGCCGCGATGGGCGTCTTGGCCCTGCTGGGATGAAATTGGAGTTCCGTTTCGGAACCCCGCCCAGCCGATCTTCCTCTTGATCAATCCAACGGCAGCGTCGAACGTCCGGTCTATATCCGAGACACCCTGCCGCGGCAAGCCCCAAGCGACGCCGGCAAATGCGCCGAGCCCTCAGGCCGTTTCGTCGCTGCTCAAGCGAAAATCGACGATTTTCAACGCCGCCGCGAACGCCTGATCGGCGTCCAGCTTGGTCGTATCGAGCGTCACGGCGTCATTGGCAGGCCAGAGCGGGGCGATACTGCGGCCCATATCGCGCTCATCGCGCAGGTGAATATCGGCCAGAACGGTCTCATAGTTCGCGCTTTCGCCGCGGCCTTCCAGCTCCTTATGGCGCCGCTTTGCCCGTTCTTCGGGGCTCGCGGTCACATAGATTTTCACATCCGCCGCCGGGCAGACGACTGTCCCGATATCGCGCCCATCCAGCACGGCACCCGTCGGCTGGGCGGCGAACGCCCGCTGATAGTCGAGCAGTGCCGCCCTGACATCCGGGTCCTTGGCGACGACGGATGCGGCTTCACCGATACGGTCGGATCTGAGGTCGGGATCGTTGAGTGAGGCGGGATCGAGCGCCTTGGCGGCGGCGACGGCCGCCATCGCGTCATCAAGGGGACGGCCCGACTGCAGCACGTCACGCGCGACAGCTCGATAGAGCAATCCGGTGTCGAGGCACGGCACGCCAAAATGCGCAGCGACTCGCTTGGCGAGCGTGCCCTTGCCGGACGCGGCCGGCCCATCGATGGCAATCACGACGCCCCGCCGGCCAAGTTGCGGCGCCGCACCTGCGAGCCGCGCGATAAGGGTACCGAGACCGAACGCGAGCGACGCCAAAAACACCGCAACGCCGATGCCGAAAAGATAGATCACACTGGCCCACACGGCCGTCGTCATCGCATCCGTTTCAACGCCAAGCGGGGCATCGGGATCAAATGCGAAGAAGGCGACTACCGCGAGAAACCCGGCGACGATCGCGGCCATGCCGCCGACGAGACCGCGCTTCAGAACCGTCTTCGTCGAGCGCGCGCTGCGCGTTGCAACTGCAAAGCCCGCGACAAGGCTCGCGGCCATCACCGCATACACGACAAACGAGGCCGGTGACGCCAGGCACTCAGCGCTTGGCGCGTTCAAGCACTCCATGATCGAAACGAAGTTGTGCACCATGGCCGCCGCCTCATTGAGCCGATGAGTAGCTTGCGCCGAGTTTTTCCATCAGTCCCTGAAATTCCGGAAAACTGGTTGCGATCATCGCCGTGTCATCAACCGTCACCGGGGCCTCGCTCGCCAGACCCATGGTCAGGAAAGCCATGGCGATACGATGATCGAGATGCGTCGCAACGCGTCCGCCGCCAGCAACGCGGCCCGTGCCCGATACCGTCAGGCTGTCGCCCTCGACGCGCGCTGCAACGCCATTGGCGTGCAGCCCGGCAGCGGTTGCGGCAAGACGGTCGCTTTCCTTCACTTTGAGTTCCGCAAGGCCATCCATGCGCGTCTCGCCGACCGCGAAACCCGCAATCGCGGCCAGCACCGGATACTCGTCGATCATGCTGGGCGCGCGCGCGGACGGAACCGTCACGCCATGGAGTTTCGACGCGCGGACACGCAGATCGGCGACGGGTTCACCGCCTTCTTCGCGCGCATTGAGGTAGGTGATGTCGCCGCCCATTTCGATGAGCGTCGTATAGAGCCCGATGCGCGTCGGATTGACGAGGACGCCCTCAACGGTGATGTCCGATCCGGATACGATGAGCGCGGCCGCAACTAGAAATGCCGCCGATGACGGATCGCCCGGAACCGTGACATCGCGGCCTTTGAGTTCGGCCGGACCCGTCACGGTGATGTGCGTTGCGCCGTCGATTGTGCGCGTCGCTACATCGGCGCCGAAGAAGCGCAACATGCGTTCGGTGTGATCGCGCGTCGCTTCCGTTTCGATGACGGTCGTTTGCCCGGTGGCCATCAGCCCCGCGATCAGGATGGCGCTTTTGACCTGCGCCGAGGGCACCGGCAGCTTGTAGGTGAGCGGCGTCAACTCGCTGGAGCCGCGTAACGTCAGCGGCAGCGTCTCCTTGCCGTCCTCGACGATTTCGAGCCCCATATCCTTCAGCGGACCGAGCACGCGGCGCATCGGCCGCTTTGTCAGCGACGCGTCACCCGTCATGGTCACGGTCATGGGATGACCGGCGACAACGCCCATCATCAAACGCGTGCCGGTGCCGGAATTGCCGAAATCGAGTGGCGCGGCCGGCGCGCGCAATCCGCCGACGCCACGCCCTTTGACCTCCCAGATCGGACCGGTCTTGCCGGCGGGCGCGCCCAGCGCCGTCACGGCCTTGGCCGTGTTGATGACGTCCTCGGCTTCGAGCAGCCCGCTGACGCGCGTCACGCCCGTCGCCAGGGCGCCAAAAATCAGTGCCCGATGGGAAATCGATTTGTCGCCCGGCACGCGCACAGAGCCTTTGAGGGCCGACGCGGCTAGAGCGGAGAGCGGCTTCGGAGTCGAGTGATGCACGGGTGTTACCATCGGATTTTGATCGGTTTGGGCGCTCCTTCGGGCGCCGCGGGCGCTGACGTCGGCACGCCGCGGCCGCGATAGAGCGCTGAGGCTCGCGCCAAAGTCAACGCGGACCAAAATCTGACCGGAGGACATCCAAACCCTCGGGCCAAACACGCGGGCCGGCAGCCGGTCGCGGCCTTGGGCGGACCTGACCGCCTTTGGTATGCCGCCCGGGCCGGGCGGCGCATTACGGTGTCACCTTTGCCGCATCGCCCCGGCCCTGCCCGAATGCTTTTGACAGGGCGCGGCGGCTATGGCAGAGGGTCGCCCTTCCTTTTCTCTCACATTCCGGTTCGAGGCCAACGTCATGGCGACCAAGACTTCGCGCGGTACGAAGCGCACCTGCCAAAGCTGCGGTGATCGCTTCTACGATCTCGAGCGCACGCCGATCGTCTGCCCGCTCTGCGGGGCGGGCTACCATATCGCATCCTCGCCGGCCGCCCTTGCGGCGCTGCAGGCCGAGGAAAAGGCCGCCAAGAAAGCCGGCAAAAAGCCGATCTTCGCTCAGGAAAGCGAAGCGGCTGAACTGCCGGCCGCCGAGGGCGAAGAAGCCTTGGCGGATGTCGAGACCGAAGAGACGGTGGCGGGTGACGACGACGAAACCTTCCTCGAGGAAGAGGAAGAAGAAGGCGGCGACGTCTCCAACATCATCGGCGGCGTGACGGAAGGCGACGAAGAAGTCTGAGGACGCGTCACAATCGACCTTGAAAGTTGGGCCTGAACGACTTATCAGCAGGCCCTCACGACGTCGCGTCCCATCGCGACGGTTTATCTAAACGGTTTGGGGCCATAGCTCAGCTGGGAGAGCGCTTGCATGGCATGCAAGAGGTCAGCGGTTCGATCCCGCTTGGCTCCACCATTTTAGTTTCCGCGCAGCCGCCACCCCAACCCTGCGCGCGCCGGTGACGTTTCAAACGCAACGTTCTCACCTCTACCGTTTTAGTTCGCGCGCGGCCGCCACGCCAACGCGCTTCGGCCCATGTCAGCAGGCAATGTTGCGATGCCGCAAGTTCAGCAGCGCCGTTACCGACGCATTCGCGCGGCAAGGTGCGCGCCAAGGTGTGCACAGCCACATCACCGGACACCTTCTGGCACCTGCCAGCTCACGCCTGAAAAGCAGAGATTGGCTCCCCCGCCCAACGCCCGCTCCCCCATTGGTCGCGAAAGGCGCGCAAGCAAGGTGAAATCGCGCGCCGGTTCCGCTACGCTTCGCCCGAAAAGATCCAATCGCTTGGGGACCGACGCACATGGCAGATTTTCGCAGCACGCTGGCCTGGATCGCAGTCGCGGTCATAGGCGCCGTTTCCCTTGGCGTAGTCGCACTCTCGCGCGGCGAGACGATCAACGCCGTCTGGCTGGTGGCGGCGTCCGTCTCGGTCTACCTGATCGCCTTCCGCTTCTACGGACGCTTCATCGCCACTACGGTGCTGAAAATCGATCCCGCGCGCAGAACCCCGGCGCACACCCATAACGACGGGCTCGACTACTGCCCGACCGACAGGAACGTCCTGTTTGGCCATCATTTCGCGGCCATCGCCGGCGCTGGCCCCCTGGTCGGTCCCGTGCTCGCGGCGCAGATGGGCTATCTGCCGGGAACGCTGTGGCTGCTGGTCGGCGTGGTGTTTGCGGGCGCAGTGCAGGATTTCATCGTGCTGTGGGCGTCCACCCGACGCGACGGCCGCTCGCTCGGCGACATGATCCGCGCCGAAATGGGTCCAACTGCTGGCACCGTCGCCATGTTCGGCGTGCTGGCGATCATGGTCATTCTGCTGGCCGTGCTGGCGCTCGTCGTCGTCAAGGCGTTGGCGCACAGCCCGTGGGGCACGTTCACGGTGTTCGCCACGATCCCCATCGCCATATTCATGGGCATCTATGGCCGCTTCCTGCGTCCCGGCCAGATCGCCGAGATGTCGATCATCGGCTTCGTGCTGTTGATGCTGTCGATCGTCTACGGCCAGCATGTGGCCGAAGACCCGGTGCTTGCCGCCATGTTCACCTTCACGGGTGAGCAGCTCGCCATGATGCTGATCGCCTATGGCTTCATCGCATCGGTGCTGCCCGTATGGTTCCTGCTGGCGCCGCGCGACTATCTCTCGACGTTCCTCAAGATCGGCACCATCGTCGGCCTCGCCATCGGCATTCTATTCGTACAGCCCGATCTCAAGATGCCGGCGGTCACGCGCTTCGTCGACGGCTCGGGCCCGGTCTTCGCCGGCACGCTGTTCCCGTTCCTGTTCATCACCATCGCTTGCGGCGCGGTCTCGGGCTTCCACGCGCTCGTGTCGTCGGGCACCACGCCCAAAATGCTGGATAGCGAAGGCCATGCGCCCTTCATCGGCTA
Source organism: Hyphomicrobium sp. (assembly GCA_051646145.1). GTDB lineage: Bacteria > Pseudomonadota > Alphaproteobacteria > Rhizobiales > Hyphomicrobiaceae > Hyphomicrobium_B. The sequence continues at coordinate 9,357 of JBOFCQ010000077.1, read as the reverse complement.
TGGCGCCATGCTGATGGAAAGCTTCGTCGCGGTCATGGCGCTCATCGCCGCAACCGCACTTGAACCCGGCATCTACTTCGCCATGAACAGCCCCGCCGCCGCCATCGGCACCACGGCCGCGGAAGCCGCAGTCGCGATTTCGAACTGGGGCTTCACGGTAACGCCGGAAATGCTCGAGCAGACGGCCAAGGATGTCGGCGAGAGCACCATTCTGTCGCGTACCGGCGGCGCGCCGACACTGGCCGTCGGCATGGCGCAGATTCTTTCGGACGCCATCGGCGGCAAAACCATGATGGCCTTCTGGTATCACTTCGCCATCCTGTTCGAGGCCTTGTTCATCCTGACAACCATCGACGCTGGCACGCGCGTCGCCCGCTTCATGATCCAGGATCTGCTCGGCTCGTTCGCGCCAGCCTTCAAGGACACCAAATCGTGGACCGCCAACATTCTGGCGACGACGATTGCAGTCAGCGGGTGGGGCTATTTCCTCTATCAGGGCGTCGTCGATCCGCTCGGCGGCATCAACACGCTGTGGCCGCTGTTTGGCATCGCCAACCAGATGCTGGCCTGCATCGCGCTGATGTTGTGCACGGTCGTACTCTTCAAGATGAAGCGCGAGCGCTATGCGTGGGTGACGGCCGTGCCGGCAACGTGGCTCGCCATCTGCACGCTGACCGCGGGGTGGCACAAGTTGTTCAATCCCGATCCCAAGATCGGTTTTCTGGCTCACGCGGAACGTTTCTCGACGGCACTCGCCAATGGCGAAATCATCGCGCCGGCAAAATCCATCGAGCAGATGAACCGCATCGTGTTCAACGACTACGTCAACTCGGCGATGTCGCTGCTGTTGATCGGTCTCGTGCTCGCCATGATCGGCTTTGGCCTCGCCGCCATGCGCCGCGCCTTGTCCAGCCCGGAAATCACGGCGCGCGAAACGCTGGTGGCGGCGGAGTAATGGCGATGCTGTACAAATCGAGACTGACAGCGGCGGCCGCACAGATGGCGATCGTTGGCGCACGTGTCGGCCGCGACATGGCGTCAACCGCGCGACTGATGGTCGGCGTGCCGGATTACGAGCGCTACGTCGCGCATCGCAAGGCCAGCCACCCCGGCGAACCGGTGATGACTTACGAAGAATTTTTCCGCGAGCGTCAGTCCAGCCGCTACGGCGTCAACGGCGGCAAGATCAGCCGCTGCTGCTGACGGGCGCGGCATAAAGGTTGCGCACGCCGTGGCGGCCAGCCGGCATTTGACCCCGTGCGGTCGGCTGGGCTATGGCACGCCATGGCTCCACCGCTTCTGACACTCAAGAATATCCACCTGACGTTCGGCGGCACGCCGCTGCTCGAAGGCGCGGAATTGACCGTCGCGCCGGGCGAACGGCTCTGTCTCGTTGGCCGCAACGGCTCGGGTAAATCGACGCTGCTCAAGATCGCCGCCGGCCTTGTCGAACCGGACAAGGGCGAACGTTTCGTGCATCCATCGGCGGCGATCCGCTATCTGCCGCAGGAAGTGGATTTCGAGGGCTTCGATACGGTGCTGCACTACGTCGAAGCCGGCCTTGCACCGACCGACGACCCCTACCGCGCCCGCCAGATGCTCGACGAACTGGGCCTGACGGGGGACGAAGATCCCAACATGCTCTCTGGCGGAGAGGCGCGCCGCGTGGCGCTCGCCCGCGTCCTCGTCGCGCGGCCCGACGTGCTGCTGCTGGACGAGCCGACCAACCACCTCGATCTGCCTGTCATCGAATGGCTGGAAGACACGCTCAAATCGGCGCGCTCGGCCATTGTGCTCATCAGCCATGACCGGCGCTTTCTCGAAAATCTGTCGAAGACGACGCTGTGGATCGATCGCGGCCAGTCGCGCCGCCTTGAGCAAGGCTTTGCCGCCTTCGAGGAATGGCGCGACAAGGTGCTCGAAGAAGAGGAAGCCGAACGCCACAAGCTCGACCGCAAGATCGTGCGCGAAGATCAATGGATGCACGGCGGCGTCACCGGCCGCCGCAAGCGCAACGTGCGCCGCGTGCGCGAGTTGCGCGCCATGCGCCAGAGCGTGCGCGAACAGCGCCACGTCGTTGGCAGCGTGCGCCTTGACGCATCCGAAGGCAGCATTTCCGGCAAGCTCGTTTTCGAATGCCGCCACATGTCGAAATCCTACGGCGACCGCGCGATCGTCGAAGACCTGTCGCTGCGTGTCCTGCGCGGCGATCGACTCGGCCTTGTCGGCCCGAACGGCGCCGGCAAGACGACGCTGCTCAAGCTGCTGACCGGCACCCTAGAGCCTGATGCGGGCACGGTGCGTCTTGGCGCCAATCTCGAACTCGTCACGCTCGACCAGCGCCGCGACGAACTCGATCCCAACTGGACCGTATCGGACGCGCTGACAGGCGGGCGCGGCGATCAGGTCATCATCAACGGCAAGGCGCGGCATGTCGCCAGCTACATGAAGGATTTTCTTTTCCTTCCCGAGCAACGCCTGACACCGCTGCGCGTGCTGTCGGGCGGCGAGCGGGCGCGGCTGATGCTGGCGCGGGCGCTCGCCAAGCCGGCGAACGTCCTCGTGCTCGACGAACCGACCAACGATCTGGATCTCGAAACGCTGGATCTTCTTCAGGAATTGATTTCCGACTACCCAGGCACCGTGCTGCTCGTCAGCCATGATCGAGATTTCCTCGACCGTGTCGTCACCAGCGTGCTGGCGCCGGAAGGCAATGGCCTCTGGATGGAATATGCCGGCGGTTATTCCGACATGCTCAACCAGCGCAAGGGCACGGATCTCGCCAAATCCTCGAGCCCCGTGGCGTCTGCCGGCAGCGCAGCAAGTCTGGCGACACCCGCGTCCATCGCAACGCCTGACCGACGCTCTGTAAAGAAACTTTCCTTCAAGGAACAACACGCGCTCGAAACGCTGCCCAAGACCATTGATAAACTCGAGCGTGAGATTAAATTGCTCACAAGCAAACTTTCCGACGGAGCGCTTTTCACTCGAAATCGCGGCGAATTCGACACGACATCCGACCGTTTGACGGCGGCGCAGGCAGAATTAGAAGCCGCCGAGCTGCAATGGTTGGAACTCGAAGAGCGCCGGAGCGTTCTGTTGAAGATGGTGTGACGATGCGACGATCGCGGTGACGCGATCGCGGATAAATTTTGTTATTTTACCAGCCTGCGCGGTATTGTCCGTGAACTTCCTACTTTAGTCCACTTTGCGCGAGTCATTGCAGATACCTGTTGCTTTTGACAGGTTGCACAGAGTGGTCAAAGCTTTAGACATTGTCCGTCGTCACGTGACTTCACGTTCTGAAACGCGGGCGGTTTTTCTTATCTTCCGATGGCGTTCACTGCGCTGCTCAACTCCATGCGGAAGTCACTTTGCTATCTGAAGACATATGAAGTCGCTGAAGTAATGGGCTCATTATGAACCCCGACGATCGACCGCCGCTCACCAAACGCGAAATCGAATGTCTTCAGCTTCTCGCGCTCGGACAATCGAACATCGGTATCGCAGACAACCTCGGCATCAAATCGCCAACGGTTGCAATGCATCTGGCGAACTGCCGCTCGAAGCTCGGCGCGGTCAGTCGCGAGCATGCGGTTGCGATCGGCATCAGCCGCGGCATCATTTCAGTTTGATCTGACACCGGTTCAACGGCTTCGCACATATGCGTCGCATGACGTGCTGGCGTCACGCGTCGGTCTTCAAAACGCGCCGTTAATTGCTGCCGTGGCAGCAGTGTATGGCACCGCGACTGTCGTCACTTCGACGACGCCCACTCGCTTTTCACCTCGTCGCACTTCTTCGAAATGAAATCGTTGATGTCCTCGACCAGCGTGCCGGACAGCAAGTTCACCGTGTTATCGGCAGCCGTTGCCGTCCACAGCGCACCCTTGACCAAGGTTGGTGCGTCGATCTTGCCCCAGTTCATGCTCGCCTTCGTCGCCTTACCGCCTTCGAACGTCACCTTCGGCGCGAAGTCGAACTTGATGTCGGCGGGCCCGTCCCTCTCGCGTTCGACGGCGCAGGACACTTCGTGTTTGTCGATCGTGCTCTCGAATTTCTCGTCCGACATCGCCTTCACCAGATCAGCCCGTTTCAATTTGACCGTCGAGGTGCAGCGCACGTCGCCATAGGGCCATGTCACCTTCAGCTTTGAGATGAGTTTGGTGAGCTGCTCTTTGCGCCAGCTCTTGATGACGCCGCACGAGATGTCGCCGCCGTCCGCCGACTTGTTGCGGAAGGCGCCGCAGATGGCGACCTTGCAGGCCTTGCGCGCATCGCGTTCGGCAATTTCTTCCGCCGTCAGCGGCACTGTTGCGGCGACCTCCTTCGTTTCTGTGGGAGCGGCGGCGGCAGGCGCTTGCGCGCCGGTCGTTTTGGCGGCGTCCGCGTCCGCCGCACGCGCGGCCGTGCCGGACGTCAGCGCCAAAGCGATCATCAGAATTGCCAACGCGCCCGCGTTCCGTCCGTGATGTGTCATGTCGCTCTCCCAAGTCGGCACCAGAACGGCGCTTGCCGTTCCGCCGGATGCACGCCGCGTCTCGCCGCTTGATGGGGCGCGAGTTGAGCAGGACTATGGCGCAGCGCTCGATAAGGCCGCATCACCCAGCCGTCACGCCGTCGGACGCCGGAGCCATGCCGGCCGTGCCGCCTGGCCAGCCGCGGTCAACTTCAGCCATCCCCGGCGCGTCATCGCGACACCCAGGGCTGGAAATCATGGCTTTTGCCGCCACGTTCATCGCCATATCCACGGCTGAGCAGGGTAAGCCACCCGCCGCCGGCCATGCCGCCAATCGTGCCGGGAATATGCCCCTCGCCAAGCGGTTCTTGAACACACGCCCGCCACCCCCATATGCTGACTATTGCCATCGGGCGGTGCCGCATAGCTCGGGCCGCAGGATGGAAACGAAACGGCCTTCGGGCGTTTCACTTGGATGGTCGCTTAGGTCAAGGACCCTCGCATATGACACGGATGACAATGCTCTCGAACCCGTTGCTTCTCGGCTTCGAGGAAATAGAACGCCTCATCGACCGCGCCGGAAAAGGCGCGTCGGACGGCTACCCGCCCTACAATATCGAGCGCCTCAGCAAGGTGGACCCCGCGAGCGAGGTGCTGCGCATCACGCTGGCCGTCGCCGGGTTCACGCGTGACCAGCTCGAAATCACGCTCGAAGACAATCAGCTCATCGTGCGCGGCAAACAGGTCGACGACAAGGCACGAGAATTTCTTTACCGCGGCATCGCCGCCCGCCAGTTCGCCCGTACCTTCGTTCTGGCCGACGGCATCGAGGTCAAGTCCGCCGATCTGGCGAATGGACTTTTGTCCATCGACCTTCATCGCTTGGAGCCGGAACGGCTGGTGCGCAAAATCGAGATCGGTGCAGGCCAACCCGCTTTGCCTAAATCTCGCACGTAGAGTCTTTCGAGCCACACTCGTTTGCTTCGAATCGTCCGAGGATCAGACCACTCTTGTGTTTTCAGGCGACTGCTCGAAAAATGTCTGAATGCACGAAGTATGATCGTGGCCTATCCTCGTGAACAAGGAGGAAGTGCGTCATGAATTCACGTACACCGCATAAGGCTGCTGCCGCCGCCGAGGTCGACAGCGCGCCGATCATGAGCGAGCTGGAACTTGCTCGCTTGGGTGGCGGCGAAGTCGCTTACATCAAAATCCTGGCGCCAGGTGACGCGCAGCGCATGTTCCCGATGGTGGAAGGCCTGCCGAACGGGGTCAACCTGTTCTCGCTGCATGCCGCCGACGGTACGCCGATAGCGCTGACCGACACGCTGCAGGCCGCCATAGGCCATGCCGAGGAAGGCGAATTGGCGATCGCGTCCGTGCACTAAACGGTGCACGTGCGCGCGGCCGTCGATCGAGGCTAGGCTTTCGCGCACGTTGAGCGATCGTGATCGGCACGGGCGATGCGCCATAGCCGGTGTCACGCCCTCGGTATATCACCTTTGATGGCAGATTGTTTGAGAGAGCCGCGTGCTGAACGCGGCTCTTTCCGTTTGCCGCCCGGCGTGCACCCGACGCAATTCGGAAACGTAAGCGGCGTCGACCGGTCTACGGGACGGCCGAGACGGCGAACGCCCGGCAGCATGCCTCAGCGCCGCCGCGCCATGATCGCGATTTGCGTCATGAACAAATGGTCGAGACGGCCGCCGGTCATTTTCGAAATCAATTGCGTGCGCGGACTGAACGGCGTCACCGGCCGCAGGTCTGTCACCGTGAAGCCCGCGGCTTCGAACATCGCGGCATACGTCGCCGGCGTAAACCAGCGCATATGCGTGCGGTCGAACACGCCCTGATCGGCCAGATTGAAGCGTCCGCACACCAGCTCGCGCACGACGCGCCAATGCGCAACATTGGGCGAACTCGCGAGCACCATACCGCCAGGGCGCACAAAGCGTGCGAGATCGGCGACGACGCGGCCCGGCTCCACGAGATGCTCCAGCACTTCCGACAGGATCAGCGCGTCGAACGATGCTGGTTGCCAGGGAAACGTCATCGTCTCGACATTGCCGGTGATGACGTCGCTCAGACGGGTGCGTGCGCGGCTTGCGGCGGCTTCGAACAGTTCGACGCCGACATAGCGGGCGCAGCGACCGGCTTCGAGCGCCAGCGCACCCGTTTCGCCGCTGCCGCATCCGATCTCGAGGATCGCAGCATTAGGGTCTCGGGGCAGCAGCGCAACGAAGTCGGCGCGCGCGCCGGCGAAATAGGTTGCAGGCTTGCCGCTGTAGAACGTCTCGAAGCCGTTCGTCGCTTCCGCAACCGCCATGGCGTGTCCCGCTCTAAACTATCGATGACTTTCAATGCTCTTCCTTATCACTGCAATCTTGAAGAGCCGCTTAAGCCGTCGCCGGAGACACCGATGCCGTTGCTTCGTCGAGAAAAAATGCGCGCGGCACCAATCATTGTTAATTCGAAATTAACCGCACCTCGCCATTTCTGACAGTTGCCCTGATCGCAACACGGCCGGCAATCGACCGATATTGCGACCATTCGAGTTCCTGTGATGCGTCAACGACTCGATTTCGCCCTCCGCAATGTCCTCGCGCCGCTCATCGCGGTGCTGCTGCTCGCTGCCTGCGCGGGCCCCGGAGCGATTACGCCACCGCAATTTGCCACCCGCGACGGCCAAGCGCCGCTGGCGCGTGTCTATCGCATCGGCGTCGGCGACAAACTCAAGCTGTCGGTCTTCGGCGAAGAAAATCTGTCCGGTCAGTTCGAGGTCAGTGGTGCGGGCACGGTCTCCGTGCCGCTCATCGGCGAGACGCCGGCGCGCGGCAAATCCATCGAGGAATTCCGCGCCGCCATCGCAGCCCGCCTGTCCGATGGCTATCTCAAGAACCCCAAGGTTTCCGTCGAAATTCTGAACTACCGGCCGATCTACGTGCACGGCGAAGTCAAGAATGGCGGCGAATTCCAATACAAGAACGGCCTGTCGTTGCGCGATGCCGTCGCGATGGCCGGCGGCTACACCTACCGCGCCGATCAATCCTACCTCTACATCGGCCGCGACGGACAACCCGACGCCAGCCTGCCCATGCCCTCGGAAGTCGTGGTGCTGCCGGGCGACAACATCCGTATCCCCGAAAGGTTTTTCTAAGTTCAGCGGCAAAGCCGCTCAAGGCCCTGTGTGTTGCGTATGGCGAGTGTCGACCGTTGGACTGCGCGCGCCGCTGGCTTCATGAGCCGGCTCGCCGGAACTGTGTCCGCCATCGCGCTCAGCCTGATGATTTCCGCGCCGCGCGCCCGCGCCATCGACGTCAACCTGAAGGGCGTTGAAGGCCTCAATCTCGAAACCGTCGCCAACAAGGAACGCCAGAAAAACTGGGACAATTCCGAACAGTTCGGCGCCGGCACGGTTGAAAGCATCAACCGGCGCGAGCTATCGCCGGATGGACTGCGCTATCGCAACTACGTTGTCGTGCCGACAGTCGGTGCGGCCGTCGTCTATGACGACAACATCTTCGCCACCGACCTCGAGAAGCGCGGCGATTTGCGCACCGAATTGACGCCAAGCGTACAGTTCCGCTCGGAACTGCCGCGTCATTCGCTGGACTTCTCGCTCGACGGCAAGATCGTCACCTATCTCGAAAACGAAGATCAGAACTACGAAAACATTCGCGCGCGCGCCGATGGCGCGTTGCACTTCGATCATGCCCACACGCTCTCGGCCGGCGTCAGCTCCATGCTCGAGAACGAGGAGCGCGACGACCCATCCTTTCCGAATGCTGCGCGCGGACCCATACCCGTTTTCAAGAACCGCGCGGCCGTCGGCATCACGCGCGACGTCGGCCGGCTCTATGGCACCGTCGCCTTCAGCGCTGAACGGCGCGACTACTGGGACGTCGATGCCGTGGACGGCTCGAATCTCGATCAGGACACGCGCGATACCGACACCTTCGCCACGCAGTTGAAGATGGCCTACCGCTTCTCGCCAGGCTTCGAAGGCATCGCGAAAGTGCGCGCCTCCCGCGCCGAAAACCGGGGTGACGCCTTCGTCGATCGCGATGCCACCGGCTATGAGGCCGTCGCCGGCGTGATGTTTGAAACCAATCCGCTGCTGCGCTGGCGCATTCTCGGCGGCTTCGGCGTGCAGGACTTCAAGGACGCAGCATTCCAGGACATCGCGACCAGCATCTTTGAAGCCGACGTGCAGTGGTTGCCGACGCAACGACTGACCATCTATGCCGCGCTCACCCGCCAGATCCGTGAGGCTGCCGGCATCTCCGACAGCGGCCTTGTCGAAATGGGCGCTGAAATTCGCGCCGACTACGAGATTTATCACAACCTCGTGTTGTCAGGCGCACTCGAAGTAAGAAACGATGAGTTTCAAGGGATTACGCGCGAAGACCGGATTTACGCCGCGCGTCTCGGCCTCGATTATTACTTCACCAAAAACTGGCTGTTCACTTTTGGGTACGAACATCAGGTCCGTGATTCGACAGACGATTCGCTCGACATGCACCGCAACCGGTTCAGGGTCGGCGCGAAATTGCGCTTCTAGTTGTTACGGATGAGATGACCGGCCAAGGGCAGTTCGAGGTCGAGGACGAAGGGGGCGGAGGCGCATTGAGCCTCGAGCGCGCGCTTTCGGCTGTTCTCAAACGGCTGAAGCTCGTCGTCGCCTTCCCGCTCGTCGCGGCCATGCTGGTCGGCACGGTCGTGATGATGATGCCGGACCGCTTCGACGCCTCGGCCGTCATCCAGATTGACCCACGCCAGAAATCGATCACCAACCTCGACAGCGTTGTCGAGGATCTGAAGGGCGACCAGCCGACGATCGAGAGCGAAGTCGAGATCATCCAGTCGCGGCCCATCATTCTGCGCGTCATCGAGACGTT
>JBOFCQ010000060.1:0-10739 GCA_051646145.1 Hyphomicrobium sp. | reverse complement strand
GCGGTCACATCGCGCGGCGCGCGCCTCATCTGGCAATTGGCCGAAGGCAGGCGCGGCCAGCATCTGCTGCTGCGGCAGGCCGACTTCGGCGATGCCGTGTTAGAGTTGGCGGACCTCGACCGTCTGATGCAAGGCGTTGGCGATCTGAGCGCGGCCATCGCAAAAAGTTCGACATCCGCGCGCGCGATGCCGCGGCCCAATAAGGACGGACGATGACCGACCCTCAAACGCGCGTGCCGACCGGGAAGAAGCCGCTGCATCCTCACCTCGTGCTGTTGCTCGCCGTCGTACTGCCCGGCATGGGGCACGTCGCGGTCGGTCAGCCTCAGCGCGGCTTTGGCTTTGCGTTCTTTTCGCTGCTGCTCGCGCTCGCCACCTGGCAACTGGCGCCGCCCGATCGCTCGATCATCGGCCGCACCGCGATGGGGCTATTCGTGTGGGCGTTGTCGATACCCGACGCCTACCGCATCGCGCGCATCAATTGGGAAGCGTGGCAGCAGGGCGCGGGAAAAGCCTAAACAGCAGGCCGACCCGCGCCGATTATTGTGCTGCCGCCTTATGACCATCGAAGGCCGCGCGCACGCGCTCGGACAAGCGCAGCGGCCGCCCCGACATCGAGACAAGCACCACGGTGACATCGGTCTCGAAAAGCCGTGTGCCGGCGCGTGAGATGGTTTGGCGCAACGTCACGCTGGCGCCGCCCGTCGCAAGCACGATCGTTGAGACGAGCAGCAAATCGTCCATACGGCCGGGCTTGAAGAAATCCATGTTCATACGGCGCACGACGAACGCCGCCGGTTCGTGCGACTGCGAGCCATCGATCATGCGGCGGGCGTCGGTTCCGAGCAGACGCAGAAAATCGGTGCGGCCGCGCTCCGCATAGCGCACGAACGAGGCGTGATAAACAACGCCGCCGGCATCGGTATCCTCGAAGTAGACGCGGACCGGAAGTTCGTGGCGCGGGGTGCCGTTGTCATTCACCAGCCGACCGGAGATGTCGGGCCAGCGTGCAGTTATCGTGTCAGGCGTTGTCATGCAGGGCAGCTCACGCAAATGAGAATTGGCCGCGGTCGTTCACGCGGTATCCGTCGCGCCGAGTTCGATGAAGACAACCTCGGGGCGCGTGCCGAACCGGACCGGCATGATGGAACAGCCAAGCCCGCCGGACACCACGAGATGGCGATTGTTCTCGACGACATGTCCATAGGCATAACGGTTGCCGTAGCGCGAGGGAACGACGGGCGAATAGCCGAATAGCCGCACCTGACCGCCGTGGGTATGGCCGGACAGCGTCAATGCCACGCGATCGGGCACGGTCGGAAAGATATCGGGCTCATGCGCCATCAAAATCACCGGTGCGTCGTCGCTGACCTGCGCCAATGTGCCCGGCAGATCATGCACGCCGCGATAATCGACTTTGCCGTTGCGCTTGAAGTGCTCGTAGTTTTCGGGCTTCGGCCAGAACGCCCACTGATCGCCAAGCCCCGCCAGCCAGAACGGCTGGCCATTCTTGACGAGGCGCACCGACTGATTGTGATAGACCGGAATGCCGACGGCCTTCAGCGCCAGTTCGGCCGGCACCGGCCCGCTCTCGCGCATCTGAACCTCGCGCTCTTCCCACCAGTCATGATTGCCGAGCACGGCATGGACGCCAAGCGGCGCCTGAAGCTTGGCGAGAAGCCCGGCCCATACATGATGCGGCACCGGCTTGCCGAAGCGGCTCAAACGGTGGCTGACGACATAATCGCCGAGCATCAATATCGCATCGGGTTGCAGAGCATTCGTCGTTGCCACGATGTCGGCGATGCGCGCCGGCGACACCCACGGCTCGACGGCATGAAAATCCGTCAGCACCGCGATGTTCAATTTAAAACCCGCCGGCCAGTTCGGCGGCGACATGGCGTAGCGCGTCACGCGATGGCGAAACGGCTCGGCCAGCGCGTAGCCGCCGAACGCCGTCGTACCAAGCCCAAGCGCTGCCAGCGCCTTGAAAAAGTTTCTGCGCGTGAGCACGGAGCGTCCATCCTCTCATGGGCCAATTATGGGCAAGTCATGGGCAAGCGGCACGATGTGCTGAACGCATCACGTTACGCCGTCGCAGACAGCTTCACGCCGTAATCCTGGCGAAAGCGTGAACGCGGAATTGGCTATTGGCCGACGATAGCCGATCAGCCGGTTCCGGTTTCGTCGCCATCGGCGTCGATCTCGAAGATCGGCAGTTCCGGCGTTGCCGAACGGGCCGGGCCCGACATGCCGAGATGGCGGTAGGCTTTGAGCGTCATCACGCGGCCGCGCGGGGTGCGGCCGATGAAGCCTTGCTGCAAGAGATACGGCTCGACGATTTCTTCAAGCGCGTCGCGCGGTTCGGAAAGCGCCGCCGCCAGCGTTTCGATGCCGACAGGGCCGCCTTCGTAGTTGCGCGCAATACACCCGAGATAGCGATGATCAAGGGCATCGAGCCCTTCGCTATCGACTTCGAGCATCCGGAGCGCTTTGTCCGCAACGGCCGCCGTGATGAGGGCCGCGCCGTCGACGGCTGCGAAGTCGCGCACGCGCCGCAGCAATCGGCCTGCGATGCGGGGCGTGCCACGCGACCGTTTGGCAACTTCGCGCGCGCCATCTGGCGCCATGGCGGCGCCGAGCACGCGCGCACCGCGCGACACCACGCGTTCGAGCTCTTCCGTCGTGTAGAAGTTGAGACGCACGGGAATGCCGAAGCGATCGCGCAGCGGATTGGTCAGCAGACCCGCACGCGTCGTCGCGCCAACGAGCGTGAACTTCGGCAAGTCGATGCGCACCGAGCGCGCCGCCGGTCCCTCGCCGATCATCAGGTCGAGTTGGAAATCTTCCATCGCCGGATACAAGATTTCTTCGACCGACGGATTGAGCCGATGGATTTCGTCGATGAACAGCACATCGCGTTCTTCGAGGTTCGTGAGCAGCGCCGCGAGATCACCGGCCTTCGAGATCACCGGCCCGGATGTCGCGCGAAAGCCGACGCCCAGTTCCTTCGACATGATCTGCGCCAGCGTGGTCTTGCCAAGTCCGGGTGGCCCTGCAAACAAGACGTGGTCGAGCGCGTCGCCCCGCGCCTTGGCCGCCTGAATGAACACCGCCAGATTGGCGCGCGCCTGTTCCTGCCCGACGAATTCGGCAAGCGATTGCGGGCGGATCGTCGCCTCGAAGGCGTCCACTTCGCGTTTTGCGCCTGAGACGAGCCGGTCAGTCATGCGGCGGGTTGGCCTTTTGCCCGTTCGAGATTCGATTCCGGACTTTTAGCATGATTTGCGGCGACGTCAGGCGTGCTCGACGTCGGCCTCAGGCAACAGCTTGAAGCGGCCGGCCAAATAGCGGCACGCCAGGGCCGCAATGATTGACAAAAAGCCGAGTAAAATAACGAACGCGTGTTCTTGCAGCCACGAGGGCGGCGGCGGCGCCGGCATATCGGTCACTGGCACCAGCAGATCGAGCGCCAGCCCGACCAGAAGCGACACGGCCAGAGCCAAGAGCGCGCTCATGCGATATGTCAGCCGTCTCTGGCGATAGGCCACACGCGCGGCAAGTGCGCCGGTTGCAGCCGCTTGGAGGATGCCGAACGCATAGGAAAACATGGCGACGACGAGCAACGTTGCCGGCAGCTCTTTGACGACATCCGCCCAAGACGACGAACTCGATTGCGCCTCCGCCAGCGAGACAATGACGAGAAATGCAACGAGAATGGCGCCACCGATCAGCGGACCGGCAAGCGTGAACAGCGCAAAGATCTTGAAGTACGGCACGGGCTTTTGCCCATGTGCGCCGACGTCGCTCACTTCTGAGTTTTGGTCAGCGGTTTTGGCGCGGCGGTAAATTTCACGCCGAGTTCCGTCTCGCTGCGGCGAATGATGCGGCACTCATACATGACGCGATCGAGGCGCACGACAAGCGTCACGCGGTTGGCTTGGCTCGCCGCCGACTTGAACGGGTTGTCCCAGCCGGGCTTCAATTCGAGGCGTGCACCCGTCGTCGACATGTCGCGAATGAGACACGGCACGGACGCGACGCCGCCTTCCATGTAAAGCATGGCCGGGGTGGCGCTGGCGCGGCGCGGGGCAAAGCGATCGTCCTTGCCGCGAACTGCGTTCGGCGGCGTCTTCACACGGTTGCTGTCAAGCGTGGCCATAATCGGATGTCCGGCATACAGAGTTCGTTTGCTGAATGAGTAAAAGCGGTAATCGGTTAAAGAAGCTTTTACCGAACCTGAGAAACGCACTTAATCCGCCGCGTTGTGGCGCAAAATGCGGCCGTGTATCAGCATGGCGCGCAAGAGAATGGCGATTAATCCGGCCAAAAACGCGAAGGGGGCAACGTTGCCGCCGGCATTGAACGGCAGGATGACGAAGACAAGCGTGAACGCCAGTACGCCCGCAACGGCGGCTTCGAGCCAACTGTAGGTGGCGCGGCGCACGACGATGAGGGCGAGACCTAGGGCTGCAAGAGTCGCCGGCAATGCGCTCCAGGCGAAGGCCGCAACCGCCACGTCACCGATGGCGTCCGCGCCGCCGAAGAGGCCACCCGCGCCCAGAGCGCGCGTCACCAGTGCCATCGCAACCGCCGTCAGCGCGGCGAAGAACGGCGCGGCCAGCGACGTGATCAAAACCATCCACAGTGCGCGTTGTCCGTTCGAAACGTTCATGCCGAATTCCTGATTGATGATGTTGCCGACGTACCGTCAAAGACTGCGCTTTATGGCCTGCACGGCGTGCTCCAGCGCTTCCAGAAATCGCGAACGATCCTGCCGCGTGAAGGCCGCATTGAAACCGCGGCTTTCGCCCGTCTCTCGCAGATGCTGCGAGAGATCACGCATGGCAAGTGCCATACCGATCGATGCGTCGTTGAAGGGCTTGCCGGCATTACCGATCACCTTCGCTCCGGCTTTGAGACAGCGCGCGGCGAGCGGAATGTCTTGTGTGATGACGACATCGAGCGCGCTTGCGCGTTCGGCGATCCAGTCATCGGCGGCATCGGGGCCGGCCGCCACGATGACGCGCCTCATGAGCGGGCTTTCGGGCAGCCGCATCCACGCATTCGACACGTAGTGAATGACAAATCCGTGCCGGTCGGCAACGCGCAAGGCTTCGTCCTTTACGGGACAGGCGTCGGCATCGACATAAATCTGGATCAGTGTCGCGGGCGCGTCCGTCATGGCTTGGCGATCACGGCGCGGCATTGGACGGCGTGCGCGTGCCGCCGTCGGCCGCGATTTTGACCAGGATGTCGCGCAGCGCATCCGGCGCGGTGATGTGCGGACTGTGGCTCGCGTCGATCTCGATATAGCGCCACGCGGCATCGCTGCGCGCCCGCTTGGCGAAGGGTCCGAACATATCGCCTGGACCGACTTTCGTACAGTAGATGTAGGTGCGCGGCAGCTTGGTTTCGCCGCGCTTCAGGCGCAGCGGCTGCGACATCGTATTGATCGGCTGGGGATGCCGGCGCGGCGTGATCCAGGCGATATCCTCGGCCGATGTATCCGGCGGCGGCGGATTGGGTGGCACGCGCCAACCGGCGCCGTCTGTGGCGGCACCGTCCTGCCAGCGGGTGCGCTGTGCGTCGGTTGCGAGATCGAGCATCGTCTCACCATCGCGCGGCGCGAAGGCGTCAAGATAGACGATCTCGCGCAGGCGTTCCGGCATACGGTCGGCGACGCCCGTGGCGACGAACCCGCCATAGCTGTGGCCGATGAGGATGACATCGCTCAGATCTTCGTGGAACAGATAGGCGCAGATATCCTCGATATGCATGTCGAGATCGATGTTCTTGTGCGCCAGATGCACGCGGTCGCCAACGCCCGTGTAGGTCGGAGACCGCAACTCATGGCCCGCCGCGCGCATGAGCGGGTGCATTTTCTTCCACACGAAGCCTGCCGACCACGCACCGTGCGCCACGACGAATGTTGCCACGACCGTTCGCTCCCTCAACGCTGCCGTCTGAACGTTGCATTGGTCCCTCGTGGACCTTCAACATCATGTTGGCGGAAATGCCGCGCCTTGGCGAGAGGGGCAGAGGATGGAGACACCTCTGTGCGATCGGACCAGTACATTGGCCGGGCCGAACGCCAAGGCCGCCTACTTCGCGAGTTCCCTGAGCCCACGCTTGATGAGGCCCGCCGTATCCGCGTCCGCGCCAAGCTGGCTTGCAGCGGCGGCGACTGCTGCGGCGGCCTGCTGCGGATTGTAGCCAAGATTGGTCAGGGCGGAGATCGCTTCCGCCGCCGCATGGCCATGCACCGGACCGGCCGGCGCCGCGCCTGCGCTCGCTTGCGGCACATGCAGACCAGCAACCGACAACGCCGGCGCCTTATCCTTCAATTCGAGAACGATACGCTGCGCCAGTTTTTTGCCGACGCCGGGTGTTTCCTCGACGGCCGCGAAATTGCCAAGCGCGATGGCGTTGGCCAAGTCCTGCGGCGGCAGAATACCAAGCACAGCAAGAGCCACTTTCGATCCGACGCCCTGAATGGTCTGCAGCGTGCGAAACCAATTGCGTTCGAGTTCGCTCTGAAATCCGAACAGCCTGATCGCATCCTCGCGCACATGCGTGTCGATGGTCAGCGTCACCTCGTCGCCGATGCGGACGTTGCGCAGCGTCTTCGACGACGCCTGCACTTCATAGCCGACGCCGTTGACGTCGATAATGAGGAAGCTCTCGCCGACGGTGTCGACCTTGCCCCGGAGCTTGCCGATCATGTGCGCGCTTCCTTCAACTGGCGGAGCGCTGCGGCCTGCGGGGTCGCGCGGTGATTGGCGTGGCAGATCGCAATGGCGAGCGCGTCCGCCTCGTCGGCACTGTCGAATTTCGCCTTCGGCAACAGAAACCCGATCATGGCCTGGATCTGTTGCTTTTCGGCGTGGCCTGCGCCGACCACTGTCTTCTTGATTTGGTTTGGCGTGTACTCGGCAACCTTGAGGCCGCTGAGCGCGGGCGCGAGAAGTGCCGCACCCCGCGCCTGACCGAGCTTCAGCGTCGAGCGCGGATTTTCATTGACGAAGGTTTCTTCGACGGACGCTTCCGTCGGCTTGAAACTGGCGATGACGGTCGTCAGTCCTTCGAAAAGTGCGCGCAGGCGATAGGCCAAATCATCGTCCGACGCCGACGTTATGACGCCGGATGCGACATAGCTGAGGCGCACACCGTCGCTCTCGATGACCCCCCAGCCGGTGCGGCGGAGGCCAGGATCGATGCCGATGATGCGAATCGTTCGACTGAGCATGGTCCTGCATATCACGCCCGCGCGTCCGCGCTGCTGCCTTGATGCAGCGCTGCGGGCCGGTTTTTCCGGGGTTGCGGGCAGCGCAAGCCGCCAGGGCCGCGCGATGGCGCCAACGCCGATGTCTCAGGCGGCGGTGAGCTTCTTCATCACGTCCTCGGACACTTCGAAGTTGGCGTAGACGCTTTGCACGTCGTCATCATCTTCGAGCGCCGCAATGAGCTTCATGATTGTGAGTGCGTTATCTTCGTCGACAAGGGAGGTTAGGTTGGGCTTCCACACGGTCTTGACGCTCTCGGGTTCCCCCATCGACTTTTCGAGCGCGGCAGCAACGGTGCCCAGATTGTCGAACGTGCATACGATGACATGGCTCGTTGCATCGGAAACGACATCATCGGCGCCGGCGTCGATGGCCGCCTCGAGCACGGCGTCAGCCGATCCCTTTGCCGCCTTGTAGGCAATTTCGCCGGTATGCGTGAACATGTGGCTGACGGAGCCTGTCGAGCCGAGGCTGCCGTTGTACTTCGTAAAGGCGGCGCGCACGTTGCCGCCGGTACGATTGCGATTGTCGGTCAGCGCTTCCGCGATGATGGCGACGCCGCCCGGCGCATAGCCTTCGTAACGCACGGAATCATAGTTGGCCATGTCGTTGCCGGCGGCCTTCTTGATGGCACGATCGATGTTGTCGCGCGGCATGTTCTCGGCGCGCGCCGCCTGGATCGCCAGCCTCAGCCGCGGGTTCATCGCCGGGTCGGGCATACCCATTTTTGCGGCAACGGTGATTTCGCGGCCGATCTTGGCAAACATCTTGGCGCGGGCCGCGTCGGCGCGACCCTTCTTGTGCATGATGTTCTTGAAGGCTGAATGGCCTGCCATAGCTGCTTTTCCAGGTCGCGAGAGGGTGGACGGCGTGCGGATAGGCTGCTCTTTTGCAGACGCCGGCATCGCCGGTCAAGGGCACGACGTTGATACGGCCCGGTCAATTACGGCGCCGATGCCGTCCGACCGAGGCGCCGGCCCGGCTGCCTCGCGCGCGGGTCACGCCAGCCAGAACTGAGGCTCGGACGGTTCGAGATGCGGACCGTGGCGCAGCGCCGCCACCTGCCGCGCAAGGCCCGTCGCGTCGTCAATATCGACGGCGAAACCGGAAAGCGTTGCCGGACCCAGCGCCGGCTCGTAGCGCGTGCGCGGGATCTTGGTCAGAAACCGGCTGATCGGCTCTTCGATGTCCATGCCCAGCACGGAATTGTAATCGCCGCACATGCCGGCGTCCGACATGTAAGCCGTGCCGGCCGGCAGAACGCGGTGATCGCTGGTCGGCGCGTGGGTATGCGTGCCGACAACGGCCGACACGCGGCCATCGACGAAATAGGCGAAGGCCTGCTTCTCGCTGGTGGCCTCGGCGTGGAAATCGACGAAGATGACATCGGCGCCGGTTTTCAGCTTGCAGGCGGTGATTTCGTTGTCGACGGCGCGGAACGGGCAATCGAGTTCGGTCATGAACACGCGGCCCATGGCGTTGATGACCAGCACTTCAGCGCCATTGCGCGCTTTGACGAGTGCTGCGCCCTTTCCGGGCGTGCCCTTCGGGAAATTCAACGGGCGGATCAGGCGGTCGTGGCGCGCGATGTAGACCAGCGTTTCCTTCTGATCGAACGCGTGATTGCCAAGCGTGATGCAATCGCACCCTGCATCGAACAGATCGTTGACGATGGCCTCGGTGATGCCGAAACCGCCAGCCGCGTTCTCACCGTTGATGATGACGAAATCCAGCCCATAGCGCTTGATCAAGCCCGGCAGTGTCTCGATGACGGCATTGCGGCCAGCCCTGCCCACAATGTCGCCGAGGAACAGCAAACGCATTCAAACTCCTTGAACCCGCATCGGTCCCGAGGGCGTCAGCACCCAGTCCAGCCGCTGATCGTAATGTTCGTGCGGTACGGCATCGACTTTCTGCTCGTCCAATGCAAGTCCGATTGCCACCACGTGCGGTTTGATCGCGCGCAGTTCAGCCAGTGTGCGGTCATAGAACCCGCCGCCGTAGCCCAGCCGATAGCCGTTGGCGTCAAACGCGAGCAGCGGCACCAGGACCACATCGGGCGCGACGATCTCAGCGCTCTCCAGCGGCTCTTGGATGCCCCACATGGTTTCCTTGAGCGGGTCGCCCGGCGTCCAGCTCTTCATGATGAGCGGTTTGCCGCGGCCCTGCATCACGGGCAGTGCGAGCGGATGACCGGCATCGCCGAGCGCCACGAACAGCGGCATCGGATCGAGCTCTTCGGCGATGGCGAGATAGCATGACACGATGGCACCGGGCTTCGGCGCGGCAAACGCGATGCCGGCGCGTGCAAGCGCTTTACCGGCGTCCGCTCCATGGCGTGCCACGGCCGCCTTGCGAACGGCTTTCGCCGACAGCCTGAGAGCGGCCTTGTCTGCACTCATTGCCATGCCTTCTTGGCCACGCGTTCCGGGCCATGCTTTCGTTAGGATTGCCGTCGCGATCGGTGGCCAGCCGAACGTCTGCCCCACAGGATGGACTTTGCCCATGCCGGTCGCGGCAATCATGGACCGTGTGACGCGATGAGGCGGGCGCCTGCAAAGGTCGTCACGCAGAAAGTGCCGCGAAGGCCGTCGGTCCGATGATCCCGCGTGGTCCCTACGAGTGTAGGTGGGCACCATGTGTCCGGAGCCACGGCCCCGGCCAGAGACAGCACCCGTGCGGATCTTATAGGCCCCCGGGTCATATTGGACCTAACGCGCCTCGCAGCACCTGTCATCTAAGCGAGGCGGCGCCAAACATCCAGAGCCTTAGGCGTCACGCCCACAAATAACGGCATTTTTTGAGGAGCATCAGGCTTGAGCCGGGCCATACGCGAGGCGCGCCACAGGCGATGATCTACTCGTCCAGCGTGCGCAGCGAATCGATCACCCACTCGATGCGATTGATGATCTCGGTATGCTTGCCTTCGAGTTCGGCGATGCGCGCCTGCGCCTCAGCCAGGGCTGCTGTCAGACGGGCATTTTCGCCAGCAAGGCCGGCCGCATCCAGCACCGGCTGCGCCGTTGCGGCGCCCGTCTTCCGCTTTGCCTTAACGCTATCGCGATCAGCCATATCGTTCCGCCGCCCTCAAACCCTACGGTCTCTGCGCCGGAGCAGGCGTGACCTGCTTCGGAGCGATACGTTACGGGTCGAAGGCAAAAGCCGTCAACCCACAGTGCCGCAGTAGATGTTTGCCAAGCACACGGCGCGAGGCCGGCCAACCATAATTTATGGCGGGCACCAAAGCGGCGGCGAAAATCCTCAAGCCGTGCAAAGCTGCGCTGGATACGCGCGCCGGTCCGCACGACCACGAAGCCATTGCCGCGCACGTGCTGCCCTCAGGCGGCCCTCAAATCCACGATTGACGCATTGACAGGCCCCCACGCGGTCCAGTTAATGGCGCCCGCAGTTTCAAGTTGCATGCGCGGCACTCTCGTACAGTTCGCCGCGCGC
>JBOFCQ010000059.1:0-2991 GCA_051646145.1 Hyphomicrobium sp. | reverse complement strand
GGCGTCGGCGGGATTATGCGCGACGTGTTCACCAAGGGCGCGCGGCCCGTCGCGACCATGAACGCCTTGCGCTTCGGCGCACCCGACCATCCCAAGACGCGCCATCTGGTCGGCGGCGTCGTTGCCGGCATCGCGCACTATGGCAACTGCACGGGTGTTCCAACCATCGGCGGCGAAACTAATTTCGACGCCGGCTACAACAACAACATTCTCGTCAACGCCATGTGCGTCGGCCTCGCCCGCCAGGACAAGATTTTCTATTCCGCCGCCAAGGGTGTCGGACTGCCGGTCGTGTACGTCGGCTCGAAGACGGGACGTGACGGCATCCACGGCGCGACGATGGCGTCGGCCGAATTCGACGATGAGAGCGATGCGAAGCGCCCGACCGTGCAGGTCGGCGATCCCTTCACCGAGAAGCTGCTGATCGAAGCCTGCCTCGAACTCATGGCGACCGATTCCATCATCGCCATTCAAGACATGGGTGCCGCTGGCCTGACGTCGTCGACGTCGGAAATGGCCGACAAAGGCGGCGTCGGTATCGATCTCAATCTCGATCTGGTGCCACAACGCGAAGTCGGCATGACGGCGTACGAGATGATGCTCTCGGAGAGCCAAGAGCGCATGCTGATGATCCTGAAACCCGAACGCGAGGCCGACGCGAAAGCGATCTTCACCAAGTGGGGGCTCGACTTCGCCGTCATCGGCAAGACGACGGACACGGGCCGCATGGTCGTGACGCATAAGGGCATCGTCGAAGCCGATCTTCCGGTGCCCGTGCTCGCCAATTCAGCGCCCATGTATGAGCGCCCGTGGGTCGAGCCGAAACGCCAGCAGGAGATCCTGCCCGAGTGGGTGCCCGCGCCGAATGCACTGCTTGGCACACTGCGCGACATGATGGGCGGACCGCATCTCTCGTCGCGCCGCTGGATCTGGGAACAGTACGATCACATGGTGATGGGCGACACCATCGGCCGCCCCGGCGGCGATGCCGGTGTCGTGCGCGTGCATGGCACCAAGAAGGCCATCGCGGTGGCGTGCGATGTGACGCCGCGCTACGTGCTCGCGGACCCCGAGATGGGCACCAAGCAGGCCGTGGTCGAGACGTGGCGCAACCTGACCGCGGTCGGCGCCGATCCCTTGGCGATCACCGACAACATGAACTTCGCCAATCCGGAACGGCCCGAAATCATGGGTCAGTTCGTTGCGAGCGTGCGCGGCATGGGCGAAGCGTGCAAAGCGCTCGACTATCCAGTCGTCTCCGGCAACGTGTCGCTTTACAATGAAACGAATGGTGTCGGCATTCCGCCAACGCCTGCGATCGGCGGCGTCGGTCTCATCCCCGACAACACCAAGACCGCCAATATCGCGCTCAAAACCGACGGCAACGTGCTGATCGTCATCGGGCGCGAAGCGGGCCATCTCGGCCAATCGATCTATCAGCAGCACGCAACGGGCAAATTCGAGGGTGCGCCGCCGCCGGTCGATCTCGAGTCCGAGATCAAGGCCGGACGCCTCGTGCGCGCGCTCATCCGCGCCGGCACGGTTGGGTCCGTGCACGATTGTTCCGATGGCGGGTTGCTGGTCGCCGTCGCGGAGATGGCGCTTGCCGGCAACGTCGGCGCGGAACTCTTCCCCTACGAAGGCAAACTTCCGGCGCACGCCATCTGGTTCGGCGAAGACCAAGGCCGCTACGTGCTCGAAGTGGCGCCGCAGAAAGCCGAAGAAGTCTTGGAGCGCGCGCGGCTTTTGGAAGTGCCTTCGCGCATCATCGGTCGCGTTGGCGGCGATGCGATTGCCATCAAAGGCGAGACGCCGCTCACGCTCTCAGAATTGCGCCAGGCGCATGAGGGCTGGATGACGAAGCTGATGGGCGGCTGAGATCGGCCGTCCAGGAACCCGATTACAGAGCGCGGCCGGTATGAGTGGCCGCGCATTCCATAGCCCTGACAAACGCGTTGACGATGTGCTGCGCCGCGCTATGCGAGCGCAATCGCGATAAAGACGTGCGCGGCCTTACTCTTCATCGCCATTGCAGTCAGCCACGACAACCTTGCACAGATCGTTGTCGCAGCCAGCCAGCGCTTGCACTTCAGCGGTCTTCTTGGTTGCAGCCTTGCCCCAGCCCGCGTGACCTTTGCCCGACACGGCCAGCGCGCCGCACTGCTCGTAGGTTACGACCGATTTGCAGGCGACACCTTCGGCCTCTTTGCAGAAGTTGACGGCGTTGGCCACGGCCTCTTCCTCGGTATCGCCGCCGCCGATGCCATAGGCCGGCTCGCGCTCGGCCTTTTCGGTGTCGAGCGCCAGCGCGCCCCACTTCGTCTCTTCGGCGTGCGCACTTGCGGCGAACGTCATCATAAAGATGCAGGCGGCAACGGCGCGTTTCGAGATCATGTTTTTACTCCGAAGATCCGGTCGAACTATTGAGCGACCGGCACCGCAGGTAATGACTTTTGTGATTCTCACCTAGCAATTCATAGAGGGCGCTGGAACTTTGCCCCGCGAGCGGTGCCGTTTCGTCGCGCCGACCCATGATTGGCCAACGCGCCAATGCCGTCAGGGTGAAGACAGGCGCCAAGCGTTGCCCCGTCGCGGCGCATGCCGGGCTCGAATTTTTTGCTCCCCACGTCGCGGCACATGCGCTAGAGAAGCCCCGGACTTTCGACACCGCGATGCGGGCCGCAAAGAGCCGCCCTGTTGCGCCGTCGATGGATCAGCGCCATTGGGGCAGCCAAGGGCGCGCGCCGCACGTGTGCTACGGCATGCGGCGGCACAGGTGCTGGGCGCGACTGTCTTGCCTGCATACCCCTGCGACGCCGTCGTCGCACAAACCACAGGAACGACCATGACCACGACCACCGCATCCGGCCTGCAGTTCACCGATACCTCAGTCGGCACCGGCGCATCGCCCAAAACCGGCGACACCTGCATCATGCACTACACGGGCTGGCTCTATCAGGATGGCGCCAAAGGCGCGAAATTCGATTCCTC
>JBOFCQ010000042.1:0-13418 GCA_051646145.1 Hyphomicrobium sp. | reverse complement strand
GCGCGTCGTTGCCATGGCGGGCGACGGCATCAACGATGCGCCAGCACTCGCGTCGGCCGACGTCGGCATTGCCATGGGCACCGGCACAGATATCGCCATGGAGAGCGCCGGCATAACATTGCTGATGGGCGACCTCGGCGGCATCGCCAAGGCGCGTCGGCTGTCATCGGCCGCCATGCGGAATATTCGGCAAAACCTGTTCTTTGCATTCGTCTACAACGCAGCCGGCGTGCCGATTGCAGCCGGCGTGCTCTATCCGGTATTGGGCATCACGTTGTCGCCGATCATAGCCGCGGCGGCCATGGCGCTGTCATCGGTGAGCGTGATCGCCAACGCATTGCGATTGAAGTACGTGACGCTGTGAGTGACGGAACGAGAGCCGTGTGCGTGTCGACGATGAAGGCCCTCACATGCGCCGTTTGAGAAACACCGCCATGGCAACCCCGATCAGCATGGCTGGCAGGAAAACCAGTGTGCCGGGTGCGGCCAGCGTGAGCGACGTTAGTGCGGGGCCGGGGCAGAACCCGCTCAAGCCCCAGCCAATGCCGAACATCGCGGCCCCGACGAGAAGTGACTGATCGATGCTTCCTTTCGCCGGAATTTGAAACGTGTCTTCAAGCATCGGCCTGCTTCGGCGAAGGACAAAGGCGTAGCCGGTGGCCGTGACGGCAATCGCGCCCGCCATGACAAAAGCGAGGCTCGGATCGAACGCGCCAGCGATATCGAGAAAATTCAGAACTTTCTGCGGATTGGCCATGCCGGAGACGACGAGACCAATGCCGAAAATCAGGCCGGCTATTAGGTTGATGGCGACGCGCATGGCTCAAAGCCCCACGATGTGGCGTGTGATGAAGACAGTCAGCGCGCCGGTTGCCATGAAGGTCAACGTGGCAACGAGCGAGCGGATCGAACCGCGCGAGAGGCCGCAGACGCCATGCCCGCTGGTGCAACCGTTGCCCCACGTTGTGCCAAACCCGACAAGCAGGCCGGCAATAGCAAGCATTACAAAATTGGTCGAAACCGTTTGAGTGACCGGCGTTCCGGTCACCAGTCGCACGACCAGCGGTGCCAGCACCAACCCGGCGATGAATGCGGTTGCTTCAAGCTGGCGTGACGTTGCGCCTGGGAACAACGCGCGACGCAAGATGCCGATAATCCCGGCGATGCGCCCCGAGAACAACATGAGGAGCACGGCCGAAAGGCCGATAATGGCGCCGCCGATAGCGGCTGATAACGGGGTGAACTCTGTCATCATTCTGCTTTCGATTGTCGGTCAGGTGAATTGGTGGCGCTGAGCGCAGTCATCATGATGGACGTCCATCAGCCAGCTATCCGTGATCGGGATCAAGAGGGCAGCTCAGCTTCCCCATGCGGTCGCCTTAATTTTTTTGCTGCGCGCGTTCGCGCACCACGCGATGCACGAACGCCAGCTTTTCAAAAGCCGGGGCCGGAATAACGAACGGATAGAAATCGTTGTGGCCCATGCCGCGCGCCAAGCGATTCATGGCGATGGTCAGGGGAATCCAACGGTCCATCAGCACGCCAAAAGTCTCGTCACGATAGATGTCGTAGCGCTTGAACGGCCAGATTGACCCGAAGATGAGGCCCGCTGCGCGCGGTTCCATGCCGGCGGCTTCCGCAGTATCGACGGCTTCGGTCATATGCAGGTAGTGTGCCCAGGTTTCGGCCCAGTCTTCCCACGGATGACTGGAGGCATAGGCAGAGACGTAGGCGCTTTGCCAGTTGGCGGGCGCACCTTGCGCATGATGCCGTTCGATCGCCGCTGAGTACGATTGTGTTTCGTCACCGAACAAGCGGCGGAACTCGGCAAGATGTGAGGTGTCGGCGATCAGCATCGACCAATAGAAATGCCCGCTCTCGTGCCGAAGGTGTCCCAGCAGCGTGCGATAAGGCTCGTCGAAATACTGGCGCAGGCGCTCGCGTTCGACGGCGTCGGCCTCGGTGATGTCGATACTGATCACACCGTCAAGATGGCCGGTGTTGGTGTTGCGCGCGAAATCGAATGTCAGCCGGCCGGGCGAAGAGTCGCCTGAATCGAGCGGCAGATGGTAGCGCAGCAGCGAGTAGACGAGCCGCTTCTTCGCCCGTTCCAGATCGCGCCACGCCTTGAGGCTGCCTTGCTCGGCCAGATTGGGAATGGTGCGGTTGAGATCACAGGCCACGCAGCGCGTATTCGGGTCGCTGGACAACGTCAGCCAGTTGCAAACCCCGTGCGCGCCATTCGAACAATGGCGCACGATCGACGTGTCGCGGCCGTTCACGATTTTGAAAAGGCCAGGTCCTTGGCCAGGTCCTTGGGGTGCCGGTTCAATCGCCACCATGGTCATCGTTCGAGCGTCGAAACCGACAGCGTGGTTACATTTCAGGCATTGGATATTTTCGAAGTAGATCGTGTTGCCACACTTGGTACAGGCGAAGTTCCGCATCGAATTCCCAATCATTAGTAGGGCGCAGCCACCATTGTAGCGGAGCGATTTACCCTCACAAGCGGCGCCAAGTCCCTGGACAGCACGTCGCGGGGCAGCCGATTTTTAGGGCAACACACTGCCAAACGAACAGGCTTTTGCTGTGTGAAGAGGCAACTCGACAGAGATCGGCGTGCCGGCGGGGACTTGAGCTTGCCGCCATGTGAGCAACACGCTAACGCAAATTGAGAGTTGCGCGTTCCCCGTCCTCGCGTGGTGTCAACCGGACTAGAACAGGATCATTTTCATTCGATGGCTCTTCATGTCGCGCTGACGCATGAGACGACCTACCGTTATGACCGCCGCATCGGAATGGGACCGCAGATCGTTCGCTTGAGGCCCGCGCCGCATTGCCGGACTCCGATCATCAGCTATTCGCTGAAGCTTGAGCCCAAGACCCACTTTCTCAATTGGCAGCAAGACCCGTTCGGAAACTATCTGGCGCGCATCGTCCTGCCGGAAGAGACATCGGTCTTTTCTGTCACCGTCGATCTCGTTGCCGACATGTCGGTTATCAATCCATTTGACTTCTTCATCGCTGACGAAGCCAAGGAATGGCCGTTCGCCTACGACGCGGTGCTTGAAGCCGAGCTTGGTCCTTACTTGAAGCCGGAGCCCGCAGGCGCGCGCATCAAGAGCTACCTCGACACGATTGATCGCCGCAAAGCGGTAACGATCGACTTCCTGTGCGATCTCAATCGCAAGCTGCAAGGCGACATCGGCTATCTAGTGCGTATGGAACCTGGTGTGCAAACGCCGGAAGAGACGCTATCGAAAGCCAGTGGCTCCTGCCGCGACAGCGCGTGGCTGCTGGTGCAAATTCTGCGCAATCTGGGTCTCGCCGCGCGGTTTGTGTCGGGCTATCTCATTCAGTTGACCCCTGACGTGAAAGCACTCGACGGACCAACCGGAACGGATGTCGACTTCACCGATCTGCACGCCTGGACGGAAGTCTATGTGCCGGGCGCCGGCTGGATCGGTCTCGATCCGACGTCCGGTCTCTTGGCGGGTGAGGGACACATTCCTCTCGCCGCGACGCCGCATCCCGTCAGTGCCGCGCCCATCACCGGCAATCACGGCAAGGCCGAGGTGACGTTCGACTTCAAGATGAAGGTCACGCGCATCCGCGAGACGCCGCGTGTCACGAAACCCTACAGCGACGCGACATGGACTGACATCCTGGACAGCGGGAAGACGGTCGATGAGCGGCTCATCGCGGGCGATGTTCGGCTGAGCATGGGTGGCGAGCCGACATTTGTTTCCGCCGAGGATATGGAAGGGGCGGAATGGAATACCGCCGCCGTCGGCCCGACCAAACGCATGTTTGCCGACGAACTCGTCCGCCGCTTGCAGAACCGTTTCGCGCCGGGTGGCCTGCTGCATTATGGGCAGGGGAAATGGTATCCCGGTGAACAGTTGCCGCGCTGGGCCTATGCGCTTTACTGGCGTGGCGACGGGCTGCCATTGTGGGAGAACCATGACCTCGTTGCCTCCGACAAGGTCGACGGCACGGCGACGATCGAGGACGCCGAGCGCTTTATCAGGCGCCTGTGCGATCAGCTTGGTTTGCCGGACGACAGCAGCATTCCAGCTTTTGAAGACGCCGCGCATTTCATGCTTGTCGAGCAGAAGCTGCCGATCAACGTCACGATCGACGAGAACCGCCTTGAGGACCCAGCCGAGCGCGAACGCATCGTGCGCGTCTTCGAGCAGGGGCTGACGAAGCCTGCAAGTTACGTCTTGCCGATCCAGGTTTGGCAAACGGCTGATCGCGGGCGGCGCTGGGTAACAGAGCGTTGGGCGCTGCGACGCAAGCGGCTTTATTTGTCGGCTGGCGATTCACCGGCCGGGTTTCGCCTGCCGCTCGGCTCGTTGGCGTCCTTGACACCAATCGAGTTCCCGCACGTGCTGCCGCGCGATCCGTTTGCCGATGCGCCGCCATTGCCCGAACGCAGTGTGCTCATGCAAAGGCGGCGCACAGTAACGCTCGACGCTCCCGCCAACCTTCCCGCGGGTCCAGCTGAGATCTACGGGTCCGTGCGCACGGCCATGACCATTGAACCGCGCGGCGGCAAGCTTTGCGTATTTATGCCGCCGTTGTCGGATGCCGAAGACTATGCGGCTTTGCTGGCGGCGGTGGAGGAGACGGCGGCCAAAACCAAAATGCCGATCTATCTCGAAGGATATACGCCGCCTCATGACCCGCGCCTCAACGTCATCAAGGTGACGCCCGACCCTGGCGTCATCGAGATCAACGTGCATCCGGTCACGCGATGGAGCGATGCCGTCGCCGTGACGACCGCCATCTATGAAGAGGCGCATCAATCGCGACTCAGTGGCGAAAAATTCATGCTCGACGGTCGCCACACCGGAACGGGCGGCGGCAATCATATCGTCCTCGGCGGCATGACGCCTGATGACAGCCCATTCCTGCGCCGGCCGGATCTGCTTGCGTCCATCATCGCCTATTGGCAGAACCACCCATCGCTGTCGTACCTGTTCTCAGGCCTGTTCATCGGGCCGACAAGCCAGGCGCCGCGCGCTGACGAGGCGCGCCACGAAGCGCTCTATGAATTGGAAATCGCGCTATCGCACATTCCAGAACCCGGCAAGGGGCACGTGCCGCCATGGCTGGTCGACCGGATTTTCCGCAACCTTTTGATCGACGTCACGGGCAACACGCACCGCGCTGAGATCTGCATCGACAAGCTCTATTCGCCGGATAGTTCAACCGGCCGGCTTGGGCTCATTGAGTTTCGTTCGTTCGAAATGCCGCCGCATGCGCGCATGAGCCTTGCCCAGCAGTTGCTGCTGCGCGCGCTCATCGTCATGTTCTGGGAAAAGCCTTACCGGCAAAAACTGGTGCGCTGGGGCACTGCACTGCATGACCGGTTCATGCTGCCGCATTTCGTGTGGTCGGATTTCGCGTCGATCGTTGCCGATTTGCGCGCGGCAGGATTGCCGATCGATCTCGAATGGTTCCGTCCGCATTTCGAGTTCCGCTTTCCCCGGCTCGGCGTCACGACGGCCTACGACGTCAGTATCGAAGTTCGCCAGGCATTAGAGCCTTGGCATGTGCTCGGAGAGGAAGGCGCCGTTGGCGGAACGGCGCGCTACGTCGATTCCTCACTCGAACGCGTACAATTGAAGGCGTCGGGGATCATCGGCGATCGTTTCGTCGTCACGTGTAATGGCCGGCGCGTGCCACTGGCTGCAACGGGTGTCGTCGGTGAAGCCGTTGCTGGCGTGCGCTATCGCGCGTGGTGGCCGCCATCTGCCCTGCATCCCAACGTCCCAACGCACGTACCGCTGACGTTCGACATTGTCGACACCTGGAGCGGCCGCGCCATCGCCGGTTGCCGCTATCACGTCTCGCATCCCGGCGGACGCAGCTTCGATGTCTTCCCGGTCAACATGTATGAGGCCGAAGGGCGGCGCCTGTCGCGCTACGAATCGCTTGGCCACACGGCGGGCCCGCTTCAGCCACCCCCGATTGAGATCAACGCCGACTATCCCTTGACGCTCGATCTGCGGCGCTGAGCGGCTGCGCCTTCCGTTGGCGCGCTGGGCCTCTCGGCAGCGGTTGCGTTCGTCGCCAGTAAGGTATTTCGGCGGGGCGGGTTGCAGCCGAGGCGATTCACACGGATAGTGATCTTCGCGCATGGCTGAGATGCTAAAACTGCTTGTGGCGTGGCGCCCTGGCAGGTTTTGCTGACCTCGGGGTTGAGCTGAATTCGGGACTTGGTACGCGTCTGGGGGACGGGGCCGCTGCACGATGACGAACTCGGCACCTTTCATTGCGGAGCCAACGCACGCCCTGCTCGGCAGCTACCCGCGCCAGGGCTCGGGCGCGTTCGATGAAATGCTGTCACCCAACGGCGACGTGCGTGTGCACTGGCGCGCGCTGATCGACGGCATTGGCGCGATGTCGGATGCCGAACGCATGGTGCGGGCGCTGCGCATGGACAGGCGCGTGCGCGAAACCGGCATCGCCTACGATATCTTTTCCGACCCGAACGCACCCTCGCAGCGCTGGCAACTCGACCTTGCTCCGATCATCATCTCGAAGGCCGAGTGGCGCTGGCTTGAGGCGGCGCTCGATCAGCGGGCGCGGCTGTTCACGGCGCTGCTCGACGACCTCTACGGCGATCAGCGCGTGCTGCGCGACGGCATCGTGCCGCCCGATCTCGTGTTCTCGGATGCAACGTTTTTGCGGCCTTGCCAAGGGATACTTCCCAAAGCTCTCGGCCTGCAATTTTATGCCGCTGATCTAGCGCGCGGTGCTGACGGTCAATGGCGCGTTATCGATAATCATACCGAGACGCTCGCCGGCGTCGGCTACGCACTCGCCAACCGTGTCGTACACACCCATGTGGCTGGCGATCTCTTCAAGCACTGCAACGGTGTGCGCCTTGCTGCATTCTTCCAGGACCTGCAAGGCGCATTGACCGCGCGCAGCCAGCGCGAGAACGCGCGCATCGCCCTGTTGACGCCAGGCCCGCGTCATGAGGACTATTTCTCGCACGCCTATCTGGCTCGGTATCTCGGCTATCTTCTGGTCGAGGGTTCGGACCTGCGCATCAAGGGCAGCCAACTCTATTTGAAGACGCTTGAAGGTCTGAAAGAGATCGATCTCGTCGTGCGCTGCGTCGACGGGCGGGCGATGGACCCGCTCGAACTCGATCCTTCGGGTTTCGATGGTCCGGCAGGTGTCGTGCGTGTGACGCGGCGGCATCCGCGGCTCGTCGTCAACGCGATCGGATCTGCATTGGCGCAGAACCGTGGCCTTGGCCACTACCTGCCTCAGATATCGCAATGCCTGCTCCATGAGGAGCTTATGCTGGCCGACGCCCCGCGTCTGTGGCTGGGTGATGAAAGCGCGCAGCAGCACGTGTTCGACAATCTCGAGACGTATGTTATCCGCAAGGCTCAGGAGGGCACTGGTCGGCCAGGGCAGGCGGCCCTCGGGCAAGATCCGCGTGCTCTGTCAGCCGCAGAGCGCGAGTTGCTGACCGAAGACATCAGCCTGCACGGGGCGCGTCTCGTTGCCGAAGAGAAAATCGGTTTCAGCACGGCGCCTGTGTTCGATCGCAATGGATTGAGCGCGCGTCCGTTCGCCATGCGTCTGTTCGTAACGCGGCTCGCGGGCGGTTATCGCGTCATGCCGGGTGGTCTCGCCATGACGGTTGATCCAGATCGCGCGGTGGCATTGAGCGCGCCCGACGGCCATACGCGTGACGTGTGGGTCTTGTCGGATGCGGAGCAGGGGCCACACGTGAGCCTCTGGCGGCCGACCGTTGAAACCGCGCGCGTTGAGCGCTCGCAGCGTGTCATCCAAAGCCGTGTTGCTGACGATCTGTTCTGGCTGGGGCGGTATTGCGAACGCGCGGATTGGACCATGCGCGTGCTGCGCAGTGCGCTGCGCCGCGTGGAGGAGGACAACGGTCCCTCGACCGGTCGCCGTGCGGCCTGCAAATGCCTGGATGCGCTGCTCGCCAAGTCATCACCGGCATCACCCGGCGATCGCTCGGAGCCGCGCGATCGCGATGCGCCCGGAGATCGCGAAATCGAAGCCCGCTGCGCGCTGTTGATATCGCACAAGAAGGGCCATCGCACGCTCGAGCGGACGTTCGAAGGCTTGTACCGCGTCGCGCATCTGGCGCGCGACCGCCTCTCGCTTGAAGCGTGGCAGGCTCTGAGCCGCTTTAGGCCCGGGGACACCTGGGTGACGGCGCTCGCATCCGCGCCGCCGGTCTCGATCCTCGATTATCTCGATGAAGGGCTTGGCGCGATCTCGGCCTTCAACGGTTTGATGCACGAGAACATGACGCGGAACTTCGGTTGGTCGTTCCTCGACATGGGCCGGCGCATGGAACGAGCCTACAATCTCAGCGAAGCCATTCTGACACTGTTCATTCCGGTGCCGGAAGCGGAAGAGGAAGCCAGCAGCCTGCGTCTGCTGTTGGAACTCGCCGATAGCTTCATCACATACCGCTCGCGCTATCGGCTTGATCCGATGCTGCCGCTGGTTCTCGATCTGCTGCTGCTTGACGAAGCCAATCCGCGCAGTCTCGCCTATCAGCTTGCTGCCATCTCGCGGCACATGGAAAGCCTGCCGGATGGCAAGCGCGGCGTCAGCCTGTCGGACGATCGCCGCCTGATCCTAGCCGCGCTGACATCTATTCGGCTGGCCGATGTCGAGGTCATCGCACGCGAGACGAACGGTGCATCACTCGAGCGATTGATGACCGAGCAGATCCAGCTACTGCCCGAGTTGTCGAACGCCATCGCCCGCCATTACTTCAACCTCACCGATGATACGCCGCACCGCGTGCACACGCGTATCGAACCGCGCGGCGATCAGCCCACATGATATTCGATATCAGCCACAAGACGCATTACCGCTATTCGCTGCCGGTCGTTCAATCGCAGCATCTGATCCATATGTCGCCGCGCCAGTTGACGCGACAGACGATCCGTCATCACAGCCTGATTGTGGAGCCTGCGCCTGCGCATCGCTTCGATGGCATCGATGCCTTCAACAATCCCGTGCAGATCCTCGATATCGAGGTGCCGCACAAAGAGCTGATCCTGCACGCGCGGAGCACGATCGAGACGCATGGCAACGCGCTGCCGGAGAGCGTCGCGAACGGCGGCAGGTTACAGGGCATTGGCCGTGAACCATCACGCGACATGGCGTTACCGCTCGAAGTCGTCCAGTTCCGTTGTCCGTCGCGCCAGACGACGGCGACGCCCGATATCCGTCGTTACGCGCGACAGGCGTTCGTTGCCGGGCGACCGGTGCTGGCGGCAGCGCTTGAACTCAATCAGCGCATTTTCGACGATTTCACATTCGACGCCACGGCCACCGACGTCTCGACGCCGATCCAAGACGTGTTCCGGCACAAGCGCGGCGTATGCCAGGATTTCGCGCATTTCGCTTTGACGTGCCTGAGAGCGGTGCATGTGCCAGCACGCTATGTCAGCGGCTATATTCTGACGCATCCGCCGGCTGGGCAGGCGCGGCTGCAAGGGGCGGATGCCTCGCACGCCTGGATCTCGGTTTGGACACCGGAGACGGACTGGGTCGATCTCGACCCGACCAATGGCACTGTCGTCAGCGACCAGCATATCACCATTGCCGTCGGCCGCGATTATGACGATGTCAGCCCGATCAGCGGCGTACTGCTCGGCGGCGGCGAGCATTCCGTATCTGTCAGCGTCGATGTTCTGCCTATCGGCTGAGCACGCAAACCAGGCTGGTTCCATCCGCCCGTTGCCAGAATTCGGCTATCGCGCCGCTATCCATGGGGGCCAGCCGACCAGCCGGCGGTGCGGCCGGCGCCAGCGACGCGCCGCCGGAAAATCGTGCGATCTGGGCAAGTGAACAAGACCAGCTTCAGCGCCCGGCCTCCCCGCCTCAAAGGCTCAGCAACCCGGGGCTTCCGCTCGGCCGATTTGCGCCGCAAACTGGCGTCAATCTGACCGGGTGGCCCCAACGAGGCCATAAAATGAAGTGATTTGAGACGTATGGACGCTTTTTGTTAATATAACACGTTGCATTTTAGCTGGCTCCACCACCCCGTCTCAAGGTCTGAAGTATGATCTGCAAGTCTCAGGCACGCGCCATTTCAAAGATTGTCTCGGTCGCACTGGTCGCCGCCGGTTCTATTTGCAGTCCGGCCAGCGCTCAATCCCGCTACGAACAAAGCATGCCGGGCGATCATGGAACGCTCTCCGGCCCGCCGGTCATGGCTGTCGTGTCGATCAAGGATCAGCGCATCTCGATATACGATGCGCACGGCGGCGCGATGCGCGCCAAGGTTTCGAGCGGCTCGTCAGGCTACGAAACGCCGATTGGCATCTACAGCGTGCTGCAGAAGAACAAAGAGCATTATTCGAACGTCTACGATGACGCCGCGATGCCGTTCATGCAGCGCATCACGTGGTCTGGCGTCGCGTTGCACGAGGGGCAACTGCCGGGCTATCCCGCGTCGCATGGCTGTGTTCGTCTGCCAAACAGCTTTGCCGAGCAGCTCTTTCCGCTGACAAAGATCGGCATGCGCGTGATCGTTGCCCGCGATCAAGTGGTGCCGGTGGAAATCGCGCATCCGCATCTGTTGACGCCGACACCGCTCGCCGGAACGGCTGTTGCAACGCAGACCGCGTATGACGAATTTGCCGAACCAGAGAACGGGCCTCGGCCTTTTGTGCCCGATCTGCGCAACTGGCCAGAACGCCAGGCGGAGATGGATGCTCTGAAAGCCGTCTTGGCTGAGAAGACAGCCGAGGTTGAGAGCCGAAAGGGTCCGATTGCGGATCTCAAGGGGTTCGTTGCGACCAAGGCCCGTATTCACGCCGCGGCCGTGAAGAGTTTGCGCGCGGCTGACAAGCTGAAGAAAGCCGCCGACGACAAGGTTGCGGCCAGTGACCGTGCGCTGGCCTATGCCAAGGATCCGGCGCGATTGAAGCCCTGGGAAGCGGCGAAGGCCAAATCGGACGCGGCATTGCTGACCGCGACAGAGCGGCTCGCCAAGGCTGCCGAGGCCGTATCGGCGGCTACCAGCGATCGCCAGCGGTCCAAGACCGAGCGCGCCATGCTTCGTGCGCAACGAACCAAGCAGACGGCCGCGAATGATGTAACGCGCGCCGAACGCGCACTTGCAGCCGCGCAATTGCCTGCACGCTACAAGAAGCAGGCTGATGCTGCCGCCAAGGCCGCCGCCGCCGCGGCTATCGTCACGCAACGGCATACGACGCTCGCCGCCGCTGCGCAGGCTGCCAACGCCGAGCTTCAGCTTGCGACGCAGGATCTGGCCGCTGCCGAGCAAGTGCTCGATGAAGCCGTCAAGGCTGCAGCGGTTGCCAAGCGTAAGACTTTGCCGGTGTCGATCTTCGTCAGCCTCAAATCACAGCGGCTTTATGTGCGTCAGGGGCACGAGCCTGTCATGGACGTTCCGATCACGATTGCCGATCCCGCGCGGCCCATCGGAACACATGTCTTTACGGCCGTCGACTATGAGGACAGCGCCAACACTTTGCGTTGGACGGCTGTCTCGCTGGCGCGCCAGCAGCGCCGCGAGGTCGCCCAGCTCTCGGGCAACGCGAAAAAGCGCGGCGATATCGAGCCGCCGCTGTTTCTGACCGATCGCGACGTCGCGGCGTC
Organism: Hyphomicrobium sp.; assembly: GCA_051646145.1. GTDB lineage: Bacteria > Pseudomonadota > Alphaproteobacteria > Rhizobiales > Hyphomicrobiaceae > Hyphomicrobium_B. Next base: position 1,766 of record JBOFCQ010000042.1, on the reverse strand, counting down.
GGCGCTCGATCGGGTTATCATTCCGCCGGAGATTGTGCAGGCGGTGTCCGCGTCGGTGTGGCCCGGAACATCGTTGATCATTTCCGATGAAGCGCTGCACAAGGAAACGAACAACGCGACGGACTTCATCGTGTTGATCAGCGGCGAACTGCAGGGTGGTATCAAGCGCCGTCCGAAGCCGAAGCCCGTTCCCTTGTATGCCGAAGACAAATGGTATCCCGCCCCCGGCTACGGCACCGTCTACGACCGCTATGGCCGCAAGATTCGCATTCAGCAGCCGAAGAAGACGCTGTTTGATTGGTGGTGAGGATACAGCGCTCGGCATCGCAGTCTCGGCCGATGCCAAGCCCAACTTTGGCCGACGATTGATGTCTAACGCCGCCGCCAATTGCCTCGGCGGTCGTATCGAGCAGCGGGTTTTTATGAAAAACGATGGTGGGCGGTATAGGGATTGAACCTATGACCCCACGCGTGTGAAGCGTGTGCTCTACCGCTGAGCTAACCGCCCGCCCTGAAAGCGGACTTATGGGAGGGGCGGCGGTCGTATGTCAAGAGTATGCGATGCTGCGGCCCGCTGCTGCCTGACGTTGCCTTTGGCCGGGGCCGCCATTTGGCCGGTCCGCGCTTAAGGCGCCGAGCGGCGGATCACGAAGCGATAGGCGCCGGCGGTCTCGCTCGTTTCGACCATGATGTTGCCGGTCGCCCGGCAGAAGGCATCGAAATCGCGCGGCGCCGCCGGATCGGTGGCGATGACTTCCAGCATGCCGCCGGCGGCCATCTGCGACAGCGCCTTTTTGGCCTTCAGAATGGGAATGGGGCAGGATAACCCGCTCAAATCCAGCACTTGATCGATTGTCACAGTCCGTTAGCCCTTCCATGCCCGCCACAACATTCACGTCTAGGGCAAGTCTCGGCATGGCTCAACCCTGCAGGCGCGTATGCCCCATCGGGCGCCGAAGTGCTGCGTGGAGGCGCGCTCGTCTCTTGCGCTGGCGGGCCCGCGATGCCACGGTCCGACGGCTTTGGCGCGATTCCAGGCGGATTTGCACTCTCAGGGGCGCGACGATGGAGTATAGGGACGCAGGGTCGGACGTCGTGGCGTGTCATTTTGCAAACCCGCAACGGATGAACCCGGTGCGCGCCGGGGCTTGGCACCTCGGTTCCGCCAAAGGCATGGCCGCCACCTGAACCGGCGCCCATGGCCGACGACTGATTTTTTGGTTGCAAACAATCCCGGTCGACAAGACGCGGGCAAAGGTGCGGAGACTGAGACCCGATGGCGGAGCCTGAACAGCCGCACCGCTCGTTCTTATTTTCGTTCGGTATCGATCGCTTAGGACTCGTGGCCCTGCGCGCGCCATGGCTGTCTGCGGCGCTGATCGTTCTTGTCACCGCGCTGGCCATCGTCGGCGTGATGCGTCTCAAGGTCGACGACAGCCTGTCCGAACTCTTTCGCACCAACACCGAAGAATTCCGCCGCTACGAAGAAATCGACCGTCGTTTCCCGTCCAGCGAGTACGACGTGCTGGTTGTCGTCGAGGGCAAAAGCCTGATGACGCGGGCCGGTATCGAGGCGTTCTCGCGCGTTGCCATGGAGCTGCAACTCGCTGATGGCGTCACCGGGCTTGTGTCCATGCTGTCGGCGCGCGGTAAACCCGATGCCAATGGCTATGCGCCGCCCATCGTGCCGGAAGATTTGCCGGAAGGGGCATCGTTCGCAGCGCTCGTCGCGCAGATCAAGAACAACGACATCGTCAAAGGCAAAT
>JBOFCQ010000010.1:0-5615 GCA_051646145.1 Hyphomicrobium sp. | reverse complement strand
ATCAGGGCGACCGCTTTATCATTGCCCACGCCAGCGGCATGGAAAGCCTGGCCGCCTACACCAGCGCCTTCATGATCACCATGGTGCCGGGCTTGATCGCGGCCCGCGTCGGCCACGCTCTCATGCTGCCGCTGTTCGCCTCCGCCGTGCACACGCACGCCCGCCTCGACAGGCCGTTCACTTACATGGCCGAAATCACCACGCTTTGCGCCGCGCTCTACCTGATCGTGTTCATCGTTGCCGGCGAGGCCATCGTGCCGCTGGTCTTTGGCGCGCATTATGGCGGCCTCGGCGCGGTGACGGCGTGGCTGGCGGTGATGTGGGCCATGCGCATGGTGCAGGCCGTTGCCGGCATGGCGCTGATGGCATCCGGCGAGACCAAGCCGTTCCTGTTCGCTGGCTTGTGGCGCGCCAGCGTTCTGCCGGCGGTCGCCATGGCCGCATACGCCGGATCATCGATGGCAACCATCGCCGCCATTGGCGCTGCCGGCGAACTCGTGTCGCTGCTCTATTGCGTCGCCCGACTTGAAAAATTGGAACGCGGCCTTGGCGGCGTGCTGCTGTCGCGCGCGGCATTCCTGTTGCCGGTGATGCTGGCCGGGCTGCTCGCGGCCGGCCTTGCCACCGTGCCGCTGCCGAGTGCGCCGAGCGGATCTGCGGCGCTTGTCGCGCAGATGGGCATCATGACGGCGCTCTCGATTGTCGTTGGTGCGGTGGGGCTCGCCGTCATGCCATCGCTGCGCGGCCGCGTACGCCATCTGCTGGCTGAACGCGGTGCCCGCCTCGCGCACTGATCGGCGCCGAGGCCGTGCGCCGGGCTTAATCAATTAGCTCAAAAGACCGCCCGTTATTTCACGAGGCCAAGCGCGCGCGGCCGGGCCGTGATGGCATGCGCGTCCTGCGATGCCGCGTTGAAGGCGCAATCGTACGCCGCGAGCAGACGCGCGCGCTCCGTTTCCCATTTCAACATGGCCCGCGCGCGGGCACGGCCCTCGTCGCTCAGTGCGCCTTTGAGATCCGCATCATCGATGATCCGCGCAAACTGGCGGGCCAGATCACGAGGATCGTTGTTGGTCGCATAGAGCGCGGCATCGCCCGAGGCTTTGCGCCCCTCGATCAGGTCGAACGAGACGAACGGGATGCCAAGGCTCATATACTCGAACACCTTATTCATCGAGATCTTGTCGTTGTAGGTGTTCTTTGGATCGGGAATGGCGCCGATATCGAACGTCGAGAACGCCGTCAGCAGCGGCATGCCGCTCAAGAAGCCGGTGAATGTCACGTAGTCGTCGAGCCCCTTGGCGCGCGTCATGTTTTGCAGATTGGCGAGTTCCGTGCCCGAGCCGACGATGGCGCACTGCACATCGCGGCGGCCCTCGACATTCACGAGATGGTCCATCGCCTCGATCAGCAGATCGACGCCGTCCTGCGCGCCCATGATGCCGACGTAGCCGATCAGATGCGCGCGGCCGTTCTTCAACGATGCGTCCGGCGCAACGCGCTTGAAGCGCGACAGGTCCGGCACCGAACGGGCGATGAACACGCGGCCGGGGTCCATGCCGCCGCGCGCAATCGCGATGTCCTTGAACGTCTCGTTGGTGGCGATGGCGACGTCAGCGGTCTTGAACGTCAGCTTTTCCAGCCACAGCAGCAGGCGATGAAAGGCGCCGCGCTTGCCGAACTTCGCTTCATAAAGTTCGGGGTTGATGTCGTGGTGGTCGAAAATGAAGCGCTTGCCGAACAGGTATTTCCAGAACCCGCCGATGAGGAACAGCAGATCCGGCGGATTGCACGCCTGCACGACGTCGAAGCCGACCTTGAAGTAGGCCTTGATCGACAGCGCGAATTCCCACGCCAGCGCAAAGCCGTATTCGAGCGCATAGCCAAGCGCGCCATCGGCTTCAATCGGCAACGGGTGGCGGAAGATATGAATGCCATCCAGCACTTCGTAACGCGCTGTGTACTTGCCGCCCTTGGGGCACACGACCGATACGGTATAGCCGGCATCATGAAGCGCGCGCGCTTCCTGCCAGACGCGGCGGTCGAGCGGAACCGTGAGGTTCTCGACGATGATCAGAACGGACTTCGAACGCACGTTACGACGGCTCCCACGACACACAACCCACTGCGCACCCAAGCCGGAGTGTGAGCGCGACTGGTAAAAGAACCATCATTCGAATGTGAGAGTTCTAACGTTAGTCTGTGCCGTATTGGGACAACGGCGCGACCTTGCGCGGCGCGGCCTTATCTGCGATAAAAAACAAGTTACCGGATCGTTAAAATTCGCAGTTGCGTTTTAGGTATTGCGTCATGTTCCAGCGTTCCAAGGCCGTCGTTGCATCGCAGGCCTTCAACTCCGCCACGGTTGATCTCGAAACCGTCCGCGAGACGCTTCTCTACATGCACGCCGATTGCGCCGACGATCCGCGTCTTGCCCGCGTGGCCGCAGCGCTCATGGACGCGCTCGTCGAAATCGAAACTGTTGCCCCCGCAGGCGCCATGGCCGTTGAACCCGCCATCGCCGCCGCCCGCTTCCTGCCGGCCAGCCTCGCGTAACGCCGGCACCCGCGCAGCTTTGCGCCGACCCAATCACTCAACACACGTAGATCGACTATTGCGCGCCCGCGTATAGTTGCGCGCGTCGCGCGATGCTCGCGCGCGCATACCTCCGCAACCAAACATCGCGTCTGCAAAAGCAAAAGCGGGAAACAGCACCCTGTTCCCCGCTTTGCAATGTGCGATCGTCATGCGCCGTGCGGGCGCCGCTTAGAACTTGATGCGCACGCCGCCGTAGGCCGCGAACGGCGCGGCCGGTGTGATCGAGCGGGCATCGCCCGAGAACGTCACGCCTGTCGCTTCGCTCGCCCCATTGGCTTCATCAGCCGCGAAGAACGTGCCGTAAAGACCATAGCGGCGGTCGAACGCGTTTTTCACAAGACCATAGATCTGCACGTTGTCGTTGAGATCGTAGGTCGTGTTGAGATCGACGCGCGTATAGCCGGCGAGCGGCGCGCGGTTGTTGGCGTCGTCTCCGAAGAAGAACTGATCGCTCGCCGACACGAGGTCGGTGCCGATCTTCCATTGCGGCGTCAGCCAATAGGCAATGCCGGCCTTGAACCGATGCTTCGGAATGCCGGGCAGGCTGTCACTCGCCTGCACGAAGTTGCACAGCGCTTCTTCTTCCTCAGCAACGCCGCCTTCGGCGCCCTCATCATCGCCACCGGCAACCGGGCATTCGTCGGCGCCCGGCGTGTTCGGCGCCGGCAGAATGAGATTATCGCGATAGGTGGCGTCGACGTAGGTGTAGGAGCCGTACACCGACAGCCTGTCGGTTTTATAACCTGCCGCCAGTTCGACGCCCTGACGCAGCGTATCGCCGGCGTTGAGGAAGTAGCCGCGGCCCGTCGAGGTCGCCGCCACGTTCACGATGTCGTCGGTGTTGAGCGTGCGGAAATAGCCGATGCTCCAGGTGAACTTCTGATTGTCATACGACTTGCTCTCGCCGCGCAGACCGGCCTCATAGCTCTTGGAGATCACCTGCTTCAAAGGCGGATCGTCGGTCAGGAAGCTTTCGATGAAGCACGGATTTTCCGGTTCCGCGCAGCCAAGCTCGGCGGCCGTCGGCGCGCGGTTCGCTTCCGAATAGCTGCCGTAGACCGAGAGACCCGGCATCAATCGATACGTGCCGCCAACCGTCGGGTTGAAGCGTTCGTACTTGTTGGTCGTGTTGAGTTCAGGGAAATCGCCGGTGAGATCGGTCAACTGGATGGTCGCATGATTGTAGCGGCCGCCAACGGTCAGCGTGAACTCATCGGTGATATCGAGCGCGTTCGAGAAATAGATACCGTAGTAGTCGTTCTCGGTTTCGAGATTGCGCGGGGCAAGGTCATCGGGCTCGACGACGATTGTGCCGGTACCCGTCACGACGAAGCGCGGCCCGATTTCGCCGACTTCGCTCGACGTCGTGTAGCCGACCTTGCCGTGGTCATAGCTGACGCCGACCAGGAACTGATTGGGACGATTGAACAGGCGCGATTTCTCGACCGCCTGCAACGATCCGCCGAAGCTGTCGGCATCGGTGTTGATGCGTTCGATCGAGCCGATCGGACCATCGGGGGCCAGCACGAGGGTGCCGTTGACGTCGCGCACGGCTTCTTCCACGCCGTCTTCGGTGAGGCAGAGGAAATCCGCGCCCGGCCCGCCGACGCACTCGTCGGTTTCCGAAAGGTTGCCGTCCACCACGCGCTGCGTCAGCTTGCGATAGTAGCCGACGCCCGAGAACGTCAGCGTTTCGGTGGCCTTCACGCTGGCGCTGACCGACGGCATCAAGACTTCGATATCGGTTTCCTGCGGGCTGGTGAACGTGCGGCCCCAGTCGCGGCGCAGCAGATCGACCGGCGCGGCGGCAACAACGCCCGCCGTCGTTTTGGCGGCGGTCAGATTGAAGTGCACTTCAACGCCGTCACCCTTGACGCCGATGTCGCCGAACATGCGCTTGACTTCGGCTTCGGAGAAATCGCGGAAGCCGTCTTCCTTCAAACCTTCAGCGGCGATGTAGGCGCCGAAGGCACCGCTGTTACCGCCCGCCTGCACGCCGATCTGACGACGACCGAACGAGCCGCCCATGACGTCGATCTCGCCGCCCTCATAGGTGAAGCCGTCCTTGGTCACGATGGAGATGGCGCCGCCCACGGCGTTCAAGCCGAAGACCGGGTTCGAACTGATGACGGTGATGTCTTGAATGGCGTTCGACGGGATGATGTCCCAGTTCATCGAGTCGCCGAAGGACTCATTGATGCGGATGCCGTTCTGATAAACGGCGAGGCCTTGCGCGCGGCCGCCGACGGGCGAAGAATCGAACCCGCGATAGGAAACGTCGGTGCGGAAGCCGCTGCCGCCGATGTCCGATACGATGACGCCCGGCACCTGCTGTTGCAGCGCCTGCTGCACCTGGCCCGAACCTTCAGCCGCAATTTCCGTTGCGCTCGCGCGGCCGACGCTGGTCGGCACTTTGTCGAGCGGCAATTCGCTGCCGGCGATGGGCGAAACGCGCACCGGCGTGTCGCCGGCCGGCGGGCCTGACGTTTCAACCGGACCTTCAGGCTGCTGTTCAACCTCTGCCACCGGCTGCACGTCGGGCTGCGGCTCGGGTGCGGCCTGCTGCACGGGCTTCGGCTTCGGCTTGGGTTTCACCGCGACCGGCTGCGGCGCGACCGGTGCTGGCTTGCGCTTGACCACGCGCGGCGGCGCGTCTGCTTCCGGCGCGGGCGGCGTTTTCTCAGGCTGGGTCTGGATGACTTCGACTTCCGGCAACTGCTGGCCAGATGCCGGAGGTGCCGGTTGTGCGGCCTGACCGGATGCGGGCGCATCTGCGGCGGGCGGCGGCGCATCGGCGGCCGCGGGCGCGGTAGTGGCGCTGCCATCGGCAGGCGCCGCCGTGCTCGGCGCGGTGGTCGTGGCCGGCGGCGGCGTGGTCGGAGCGGGTGCGTCCGCCGCAGGTGCGGCAGCGGCCGGCGGCGCGTCGGCAGGCGGCGTTTGCTCTTGCGCCAGCGTTGCCGTTGCAACAGCCATCAGGGCGACCACGCTCGTGGCGATGCGCATCGTCGCGGAGAATT
>JBOFCQ010000006.1:0-12644 GCA_051646145.1 Hyphomicrobium sp. | reverse complement strand
GAAGCAAACCTTGACGCCAAGAGCCCGTCGCCAGCAACCTGTGATCGAAACGCGCGCCGGACCACGTGTCACGCACGTGGTCCCGGTGATTTCAGTGCTCGCAGTGCTTCCAAGGCCCCATGCAGCCGATCCCGATTGGATTCTTCGCCAAACGCACGTCGCCCCCGCCACAATGGTTGGCGGGACTGGGCGTCACGCGCGTTTGCTCCGTCAGCACGTGCATTGCGGGCGGCCCCGAGGGCGACTGGCTCAGCCTTTGGCGGCACAACGGCCTCACGCTCTTCGACGACGCGGCGACGCTGGCCGACATCCTGGCGGGTGAGGTCGACCCTGCAGCCTTCACGACGTTTGCATACCGCCTGCACCGCCGCGGCTATGGACCCGACGGGGAAACATCGCTTGCAGCCGATGCGCCGGCTCTCCGGCTCGCCGGTCCGATGCCTGCGCCGTCCGCTTGCCCCGACCCTTTCGAACGCCTCGGCTACGACTGCGTGCAGACGGATTGGCAGCGCGGCGTGTCGGGATTTGGCTGCTCGCCGCTGAGCTGCAATCTGCAAGCGCAGCGCATCGCCGTGAACGCCGACTGCCTCATCGACGGGCTCGATGAGGCGATAGAAGCCGCCCGGCAATTTGGCCGGAAACAGCCAGAACCCGGCATCTATTACGTGGTGGAAGTGTGGGGCGAAAGTCTGGCCCGAAGCATGGCCGACGGCACACTTGACGCGCCCCTGCCCAGCCGGTAATCCCCGGTATCGTGAATTCGTGGTCCTTTGGCCGGCCGGCTTGCAGCCACGTTAAACAAGTCGCTAAAGAGGCCGTGCGCGCACCCGGTTTCCCGCGCCCGGCTTTTGGTCTGGGCTGAAGGATTGCCGGGTTTTTTATTGCCGCAGAGGTTGCCTCGCATGACCAAAGACTCCAAGCCGACCGCCGACGCAAAGTGGCAGCCCGAGACCGAGCTGATCCACGGCGGCGTTCTGCGCTCGCAGTTCGGCGAAACATCGGAAGCGTTGTTCCTGACGCAGGGCTTCGTTTACACCAGCGCCGAACAGGCCGAAGCCCGCTTCAAGAACGAAGATCCGGGCTTCCAGTACTCGCGCTTCGGCAACCCGACCGTTGCCATGTTCGAGGAACGCCTGAAGCTGTTCGAGGGCGCGGAAGACTGCCGCGCCACGGCGACCGGCATGGCGGCGGTCACGGCGGCGATGCTGTCGTATCTGAAAGCCGGCGATCATATCGTTTCGGCGCGGGCGCTGTTTGGCTCGTGCCGCTATATCGTCGAGACGCTGTGTCCGCGCTTTGGCATTCAATGCACGCTGATCGACGGCCGCGACCTCGATGCGTGGCAATCCGCCGTCAAGCCGAACACCCGCATGTTCTTCTTCGAAACACCGTCGAACCCGACGCTTGAACTCGTCGATATCGCAGCGGTGTGCCAGATCGCCAAGGCGCACGACATTCTGACCGTCGTCGACAACGTGTTCGCCACGCCCATGCTGCAGCGCCCCTTGCAGCTTGGCGCCGACATCGTCGTCTATTCGACGACCAAGCATATCGACGGCCAGGGCCGCTGCCTCGGCGGCGCCGTGCTGTCGAGCGCCGACTTCGGATCGAAGTATCTCCAGGATTGGGTGCGCCAGACCGGCCCGTCGATGAGCCCGTTCAACGCCTGGGTGATGCTGAAGGGCCTGGAGACGATGCCGATCCGCATCAAGGCGCAGTGCGCGACGGCCGCCGGCCTTGCCGATCACCTCGCGGGCTTGAAGGGCGTCACGCGCGTGCTCTATCCGAGCCGCGCCGATCATCCGCAGGCCGACCTTGCGCGCCGGCAGATGCCGGGCGGCGGCCAGATGATCGCGTTTGAAGTCGAAGGCGGCAAGGAGGGCGCATTCCGCGTTCTCAATGCGCTGAAGATCGTCAAGATCTCGAACAATCTCGGCGACGCCAAGAGCCTCGTGACGCACCCTGCGACCACCACCCACCAGCGTATCGGCGCCGAAACGCGCGCCGTGCTTGGAATTACCGACGGCATGATCCGCCTGTCGGTCGGTCTTGAAGCAGCCGAAGACCTGGCGCGCGATCTCGCAGGCGCCGTCGCACACGTGAGGATGCCGTCTTGACGCGCAGGAAGGCCCCCTTAACATCCGCCAGACGTAATCGTCGCAAAGGCTTTGACCGCCACATGTACGAAGCGATCACGCGCGGCATACGCATTCGCGTCGAACCGCAATATCTGGAAGACCAGTCGTCGCCCGAGGACGGTCATTTCGTCTGGGCCTACGAGGTCGTGATCGCCAACGACAGTGAAGCGACCGTGCAGTTGCGCAATCGCACGTGGCGCATCACGGACGCCATGGGCCGCACGGAAGAAGTGCGCGGGCCGGGCGTTGTCGGCCGCACGCCGACGATCCCGCCCGGCGGTTCGTTCAGCTACACGTCGGGGTGCCCGCTGCGCACGCCGCAGGGTATCATGGTCGGCAGCTATGAGATGGCCGACGAACAGGGCCATTTGTTCGATGTCGCCATTCCCGCGTTCTCGCTCGACAGCCCCTACACGCAGCGCAGCATGAACTGACGCGCTCCGGCGCCCCCTCGAGATGAGACGCCTGATGACCGGCCCCAGCTATTCCGTCACTGAATTGCTCGCACGGCTCGTGTCGTTCGATACGACCAGCCACAAAAGCAATCTCGGCATCGTGGCCTTCATCGAGGATTATCTGCTGCAGCATGGCGTGCGCGCGCAGCGCGTGCCGACCGCCGACGGGCAGAAGGTCGCTCTGTTTGCAACGATCGGCCCGCCCGGCAGCGGCGTAGCGCTCTCCGCCCACACCGACGTCGTGCCGGTTGATGGGCAATCGTGGACGAGCGACCCGTTCACACTGCGCGCGGAGGGCGGCAAGCTCTATGGCCGCGGCGCGTGCGACATGAAAGGCTTCATCGCCTGCGTGCTGGCGGCCGTGCCGGATTTCAAAAGCCGCAGTCTTGCGACGCCGATCCACCTCGCATTTTCGTATGACGAGGAGATCGGCTGTCTCGGCGTGAGGCCGATGATCGGCGAATTCGGACGAACCCTGGCGCGCCCGCGCATGACCATTGTCGGCGAGCCGACGTCGATGCGCGTCGTCGATGCGCACAAGGGCCCCGTGCGCTGGCAAGTTGAAGTGACGGGGCGCGCCGCTCATTCGAGCATGGCGCACCTCGGCGTCAATGCCATCAGCTATGCCACGCGCCTGATGATGGAATTGCAGCGCATCGAAGACGAGTTGAAGGTGACGTCGCGCAACGATCGCTTCAATCCGCCGTTCGCGACGTTGCAGGTGACACGCCTGGACGGCGGCACGGCCAACAACATCATTCCGATATTCTGCCGCTTCGGCTTTGAAGTGCGGGCGCTCGTCGGCGTCGATGTGGACGCCATCGAGCAGCGCCTCGTGGCGTTCGCGCAAACAACGTGCATCCCTGAGATGCGGCGCGTCGCGCCTGAGGCCGACATCGTCATCACGCGCGCCAATACGGTGCCGCCGTTCACCGCGCGCACCGACAGCGAAGTGGTGGCCCTTGTGCTCAAACTTTCCGGACAGAACGAAACGACGACCGTCTCATATGCGACGGAAGCCGGACTGTTTCAGGATGGCGGATCGCCGGCCGTCGTCTGCGGCCCGGGTGACATCGCGCAAGCGCACACGCCCGACGAATGGATCGCGGAAAGCGAGCTCGCCGCATGTTCGGCGTTCCTGTCACGCTTGGCTGACTGGGCCGAACAGACATAACGGCGGCGCCGCAGCAGCCCTGACACTCAGGATTTGGCAGGAGCCGGCGAGAAGAGATAGCCGGACACAATCCACCCCGCGAGCGCGCCGGCGAACTGCGCCACGATGAACGCCAGCACATCGCCGGGCGCGATGCCGGCAAACGTGTTGGTGAAACTGCGCGCGATGGTGACGGCCGGATTGGCGAACGACGTCGAAGCCGTGAACCAGTATGCTGACACAATATAGAGCGCGACGGACGTTGCCACATTGGCGGGCGCAAAGCGCACCGTGCCGAGAATGGTTAGCAGCAATCCGAAAGCGGCGACGAACTCAGCTATCCACTGCCCAGCGCCGGTACGCGCTGTTTGCGATGTCTGCACCAGCGGCAATTCGAACATGGCATGGGCGATGACGACGCCGACGATCCCGCCGCCGATCTGCGCCAGCGCATAACCGGCTGCCGACATGCGATCGATATCGCCCCGCAGGCGCATGACAAGCGTCACAACCGGATTGAAATGCGCGCCGGACACCGGCCCAAGAATCGTGATCAGCACATAGAGCGCCGCGCCTGTCGCTAGCGCGTTGGCCAGCAGCGCCACGCCGACATTGCCGCCTGAAAGCTTGGCCGCCATGATGCCCGAACCGACGACGGCAATGAGCAGAAGCGCGGTGCCGAACGCTTCGGCGACAAGCAGCTTGGTGCGGTCTGGTACGGTCTCTGGCGCGGTCACGGCGTCTCATCCTTCTGCGCGGCAAAAGACGTTGCGCCATCGAGGTAACCGATGTCGGCGAGGCGCCCCTTTAAGTCATCCGCCGCCATCGTCTCGACGGGCAGCGCGACCAGCGCCGCCATGCGCGCGTGCATGCGGGCATAGGCGATTTCAAAGGCCACGCGCTCGGCCGCAATGCCGCCGGCCACCCCCGCCGGATCAGGAATGCCCCAATGCGCCTTGAGCGGCGCGCCCGGCCAAAAGGGGCAGCTTTCGCCGGCGGCCGCGTCGCACACCGTCACCACCAGATCCATGCGCGGGGCATTGGGCGCCGCAAACGTGTCCCAGGATTTCGAGCGCAGCGCGTCGGTCGCGTGGCCGTGTTTCTGGAGCACTTCGAGAGCCAGGGGATTGGGCGTGCCGCGCGGATGGCTGCCGGCCGAATAAGCCGCGAATCGGCGCACGCCGCCGGTTTGGCCGAGATCGCGCAGAATGGCCTCGGCCAGGATCGACCGCGCCGAATTCGCCGTGCACAAAATCAACACGTTAAACATAGCGGAGCGCCCCGATTCCGGATTTGACCATGCCTGCGTAGAGTGGCGGCCAGCCGTCCGTGCTCTAATCACGGATTGTTGTGTGAGTACAGGCCATCGCATGACACCTGAGTGACACTTGAGAGTGACACCGGCGCCCTTGTTTTCGTCTGTCCCCAAAATTGGCAAGGTTGCCGTGTTCATAGGACTGACCTTCAACCGGACTCGGCCTTACAATAGCTCTACAAAGTTGAGCCTTGGCAGAGGCGGATGACTTGAGTTCGCCAGCCCCACGCCATCTGTTACCAGACGTCGCCAACCATAGATTGAACCTCATGACCTTTGCTTCGCGCCCGCTGCTGTTCGTCGTCGCTGCCGCCTTTGTCGGCGGATGCTCCGGCGCGTCGCTGCCGTCCATCGGCTCGATCAACCCGTTCAGCAGTTCGAACTCGATCGCCGATAGCGACCGCGTGTTCCTCATGGCGGCGGGAAGCTGGGATCGCAATCGCGACAACACGGTGACGTGCGACGAGTGGAAGGCCTATGCCAACGAGCTCTTCACCGGCGCTGACGGCGATCAGAGCGACGCGCTGGATGCGACCGAGTGGAGCCGCATGGTGGCCATCGATCGTCTGTTCGAGACGGCCGACATGTCGTTCTTCGACGCCAACAAAGACGGCAAGGTGGCGCGTTCGGAACTGACCGAGAAAAAGAACCCGGCGTTCCGCCTGCTCGATACTTCGAATACGTGTTCACTCAACGCCACGCAGATCGCAGGCGCGCGCTCGAAGACGCAGTACGATGTCTCGGGCAAGCCGAAGGAGAGCGGCGATCCGCGCGATGCAACGAACCCGGCGCAGTCGCCGGACGCGATCCGCCGCTAAAGTTCACGATTGCGGCGTAAGGCTAGGTTCGAAAGCGGCACGCCTCAGTCGCTGCACTTAGCTGCCGAGGCACCACGCGAGAATGGCTTTCTGCACATGCAGGCGGTTCTCGGCTTCATCAAGCACTACCGAGCGCGGACCATCGAGCACATCGGCCGTCACTTCGTGGCCCCGGTACGCCGGCAGGCAATGCATGAAGATGGCGTCTTTGCCGGCTTTCGCCATCAGCGCCTCATCGACCGCATAGGGCGCCAGCATCTTCTTGCGCTTGCCGGGCTCGGTCTGCCCCATCGACACCCAGGTATCGGTGACGACGCAATCGGCGCCGCGCACAGCTTTGACCGGATCGTCCGTCAGTGTGATCGCGCCTTTCTCGGCGCGCGCCCAGGCAATCGCTTCGTCCTCAGGGCGCAAGCTGTCCGGCGTTGCGACCCGCAGCGTGAAGCCGAAGCGTGCTGCGGCATGCATCCATGAGACAGCGACGTTGTTGCCATCGCCGACCCAAGCGACGGTGCGGCCTTTGATTGGCCCCTTGTGCTCTTCAAATGTCAGCACGTCCGCCATCACCTGGCACGGGTGGCTCTTGTCGGTCAGCCCGTTGACGACGGGAATGGTTGCGAATTCCGCCAATTGCATCAGCGTGCCGTGACTATTTGCGCGGATCATGATGGCGTCGGCATAACGCGACAGCACGCGCGCCGTATCGGGCACGCTTTCACCGCGGCCAAGCTGCAAATCGGTATGATTGAGCGACAAGGCCCCGCCGCCGAGCTGGCGCATGGCGATATCGAACGACACGCGCGTCCGCGTCGAGGGCTTCTCGAAGATCATTACCAGCACGGCGTCTTCGATGCCTTTCGGGCGCAAGGCCGAAGGCACACGCTTGCCGGCGCGCTTCATCGCATGCGCGTTGTCGATGATCCGGCGCAGCGTCTTGCCGTCGAGCGCGCTCAGATCGAGAAAATGGCGGGGCGGTGATGTCTTGGCCATGCGCTTCTTCGGCTTTCGCAAGCCGTCGCTCCGGTTCGCTTTGGGTTTAAGAGGACGCACGCTGACCCGCGCGATGAAGTGCGCGCGCCAATCGCTCGATGCCTTCGCTGAGTTCGTCTTCCGTGACGGTGAGCGGTGGCAGCACGCGAACCGTGTTGTCGCCGGCGCCGACCAGCAACAGCTTTTCTTCAAGGGCGTTCTTCACGACGTCAGGCGGCGTGACGTCGGCCTTGAGCTTCAATCCGGTCAGCAGGCCGGTGCCGCGCACGTCCTCGACGACGTTCGGGAACTGGTCCTTGAGGCGCGCCAAGCCCTGCTTCATGAACAGCGCCTTGGTGCGCACCGCGTCAAGGAAGCCCGGTTCAAGCACGCAGGTCAGCACTTCAGACGCCACCGCCATGGCCAACGGATTGCCGCCGAACGTCGAGCCGTGGGTGCCGGCCGTCATGCCTTTCGCGGCCTCAGCCGTCGCAAGAATGGCGCCGACGGGAAAACCGCCGCCGAGGCCCTTGGCGACCGCCATGATGTCGGGCGTGATGCCCGAGCGTTCGTGCGCGAACAGCGTGCCGGTGCGGCCCATGCCGGTCTGTACTTCGTCGAACACCAGCAGCAGGCCGTGCGCATCGCAAAGCTCGCGCAGGCCGCGCAGGCATTGATCCGGCACGACGCGAACGCCGCCCTCGCCCTGGATCGGCTCGATAAGAATGGCCGCCGTCTCCGGCGTAATGGCCGCGTTCAGCGCATCGTGGTCGCCGAACGGCACCTGATCGAACCCGCCCGCATCCGGCGCGAAGCCTTCCAGATATTTGGCATTGCCGCCCGCGGCCAGCGTGGCGAGCGTGCGCCCGTGGAAGGCGCCGGCAAAGGTGATGATGCGATTGCGCTCAGGATGGCCCGAGACGAATTGATAGCGCCGCGCCGCCTTGATTGATCCCTCGACCGCTTCCGCGCCGGAATTACAAAAGAACACGCGTTCGGCGAACGTGACCGCGGCCAGACGCTCGGCGAGCCTCTCCTGGCCTTCGACGCGATAGAGGTTTGACGTATGCCAGAGCTTTCCGGCCTGCTCGGTCAACGCCGCGACGAGACGCGGGTGGGCATGTCCCAAGGCGTTGACGGCAACGCCGGAGCCGAAGTCGAGGTAGCGCGCGCCTGAAGTTGTATAGAGCCACGTTCCTTCGCCACGCGCGAACACGATGTCCTGGCGCGCGTAGGTGCTCATCACAGCGCCCGAGGGCTGCGAGGCTTCGGAAACGGCCGCACCGGACGCGGCGGCCGCCGCGCGCAATGTCGACATTCGCGGCACTTCCTCGATCAAAAAAATCAAAAAAGCCGCCATTCCTGGCGGCCCTCATGCCCGTTTTTTGTACGCGTTCATGGCTAACGTGTCAACGCGCTGTGGCCTGCACATCGACGCAACTCTTTTCCGGCGCCCTCGCCATCACGGTCGTTGAAAACCGGTTGTCGCACCTCAACGGCGCGCGCCAAAGGCTCGCCCGACGAATCGTTCTGTGGCGGAACCGCCACGAGTCACTGTCAATGGCCCCCTCCGACATCAGCCCGGCTTGTAGACGGAATTCAGCATGTTGTAACTTGCGTGGACTGGACCCGCGAGATGTGGCGGTGCGCGTTGCCCGCAGCATGAAGGTTGTATTGGGCTCCGCGTCTTAGTCTACCTCGTGCCAGGTCTTCCTGGATCCAGTGTATCTGCTTTCAGTTGTGCCATGTGCCGCTTCATTGCCGGCACGCGTTGTCTTCGGCACTCAGTTCCGCGTTTCCAATCGAGTTCTTGCGTAAGTTTGCGGCCGGGATCGTCGTCCCTTGCTGATGCGCGTGTTGCGCTCTGCACGGATGTCGTCACGGCCAAATCTGCGGGCGCCGGGGGGCGCACGCCGCGCTGCGGCTCGACAGGGAGCAGGATCGATATGGCTTGGACGGACGAACGCGTGGAGCTTCTGAAGAAGCTCTGGGGTGAAGGATTGAGCGCGAGCCAGATCGCGAGCCGCCTCGGAAGCGTTTCAAGAAATGCCGTCATTGGCAAAGTGCATCGCCTTGGGCTTTCCGGCCGGGCGACGACGTCACGCATGAAAACGCATCGGCCGCGGGCACGGCTTGCCAACCAGAAGCGCCCGGTGAAGCCGCGCTTTGCTACGGTCGGCAATCCCGCCGTGCGCGCGCTCTATCCGGTCGATGCCGAACCTTATACGCCGCCGGCCGAGGAACTCGTCATTCCGATGGCGGAGCGCAAAACCATTCAGACGCTGACGGAATGCAGCTGCCGCTGGCCGATCGGCGATCCGCAAATGTCCGATTTTCACTTCTGCGGCAAGAACAAGGTTCCGGGCTTGCCGTACTGCGAATTCCACGCGCGCCGCGCGTTCCAGCCGGCCGCACCGCGCCGTCGCGAACGCAGCGATGTCGACATGCCGATCCTGGTTTCGGCACCTCTTGCCGTACCGCAGAAGGAAAGCGCCTGACGGCCGCAAAGATCGCGGCTGCACGGCCAGTCTTTGGTTCGAGGGAAGCCTAGCCGACATATCGGCTGGGTGGGGGGACGGGGAGAAAGCCAGCAGCCGGGGGGCTGCTGGCTTTCTTATTTTGGGCAACCGGCGTCGATCGCGCCGCGTTACGCTTGCGCAAGCACTGCATCTTAACCGTCCGCTGTGCCGGTTGCGCGCTCTCGCGGGTGCGCGTGCCATGCTAAACACATCGCTCGTTACGTCACAGGGCAGCAGCAGTGTGAGCGCCGCGCGTCGCGCCGCAGGCAAACCATCGGGATCGAACCATGGCCAAAGGCAAGAACAAGGACGGCAAATCCGGCAAGTCCGGTGCCGCAGCATCCGCATCGGCAACAAGCGGGGCGTCAGCGACGGCGGCACTGGCTGCGAGCGGCCCGGCAAGCGCGACCACATCGGGCGCGACGTCATCTCAGACGCCTGCGCCCAAGACCTTGCTCACCGGGCTCGACCTCGCCAATCCCAAACTGCCAGCCGCAATCGACGAGGCCGCCTTCGGTTCGGGCGGATACCCCTACGACAAGAAGATGAAGCGCGAGGCCTTCGAGGAACAGCTCGTGGCGCTGCAGATCGAGCTGTGCAAGCTGCAAGCGCACAACCTCAAGACCAAGGGCCGCGTGCTGGTGCTCTTCGAAGGCCGCGACGGCGCAGGCAAGGGAAGCTGCATCAACGCGTTCACCCAGCATCTGAACCCGCGCAACACCCGCGCCGTGGCGCTGAGCAAGCCGACCGAGACCGAACGCGGGCAACTCTATTTCCAGCGCTATGCCGCTCATTTGCCGACGGCCGGCGAAACGGTGCTGTTCGATCGCTCCTGGTACAATCGGGCAGGCGTCGAGCGCGTGATGGGCTTTTGCAACGAGCAGCAATTGGCGATCTTCCTGCGCGAAGCCCCCGAATTCGAGGGCCTGCTGGTGCGTGACGGCATCCGCGTCTTCAAATTTTTCCTCGATATCGGCCAGGAAATGCAGATCAAGCGCTTCCACGAGCGCCGGCATGATCTGCTGAAGCAGTGGAAGCTCTCGGACATCGATCTCGCCGCACTCAGCAAGTACGACGAATACACAGAAGCGCTGGCCGACATGCTGCGCTTCACGCACACGACAACCGCGCCGTGGAGCGTCATTCGCGCCAACGATCAGCGCCGCGCACGGCTGCAGTCGATCAAGGTCGTGCTGTCGGCCATCGACTACGAGGGCAAGGACGCCAAGGTCGTCGGCACCGTCGATCCGCTGACCGTCATCTCCGGCGCTGAGGCGCTGAAAGGGCTCTAGCCCGACACGACCGTCAGCGCACGAGCAGGAATGGTGCGCGCGCCAGCGTCAACGTGCGCGCCACCGCGCGTGCGCTCGGCAAGAACGCGCCGCCGAAACGCGCAATGACCAGCGATGGGCGCAATTTGCGCAGCCTTTCGTCGAATGCGCCTTCGATGTCGGCGCCCATGGCCGTCGTTTCGAAAACGGCTGAGGCATGGCCGGCGGCCAGCAGCCGCACGTCGCCATCCAAATTGGCACGCGCGCTTGGCGACGTCGCGGCGATAAAAATATGCGTCTTGCGCGTGATGCCGGTCAGCCGGTCGGCCGCACGCAGCATCGAGGGCACGCGCTCGCCATCCTCGGCGATGACCGCCACTGGGCCATCCTGCGTGTCGCCGTCGATGCCGCCGGCGAGCACGGCCGTCACGCCACTGACATTGGCAAACAGGTTGGCGATGGTTGCAGCAGTCTGCTGCGATGGGCGCGCCGTCAGCGCGATGATATTCCATGGTCCGCGTTCGGTGCAGAGCGTGCTCAGCGTATCGACCGGATCGCCGGTGGCGCTGGCGTGCCGGCAGGAGACGCCAAACGTGCGGGCGATATCCTGGATCGCGCGCGTATCGCGAGCTGCCGCCAGATCGAACTGCGCAACGGCGCGCGTGATGACGGTTTTCGCCATGGCGGGCGCCTCGGCATCGGCCTCGGCCGCTGTCACGGCACGGGCCGCATCCAACTCATGCAGACGGTCGAACGCGCCGTCGTCGACCACGAGTGTTTCAATTTCAGAACGAAACGCATGTGCGATCTTCACCGCTCCGAGCATCGTGGCGTGCTGAGCGCTGCTGCCGGGCTCCAGCCACATCAAAACCCGTCCGCGGGCCTCGGCTGCTTCGGCGACGTGGGCCATCATGCGCGGACCCTCATTCGGGGTGTGCGTCGCGGCGCGCGGCAACAGCCTCGGCGATGTCGGAAGCGGTGATGGCATCGCGGCCGTCTTCAGCGGCGAACGCATCGGCCGAGATCAGCAGGCTTTCGAGGCGTCCGATATCCAGCCACAGGCCGCCACTATCGGCGTCGCGGCACGCGGTCGCAAAGAGCGCACGGGCGGCCGAAGACTCGAGCGCTTTCAGATCTTGCCGCGCCGCCACATACGCGGCGAGGCCTGCAAATGCCTTTTCGCTTCCAGGCGTCCGCGCCACACGCTCCGCGAAGGCGACGCGGTGCGGCAGTATGCGATCCGCATCGGGATCGACGGCGGTAAGACGCGTCCATCCGGCCGCATCCGCGAGGATGACGAGCTTGACGCTGAGCGGCACGGCCTCGATGTCGAGCGCCAGGCCGGACGCGACAGCAGGGGCGATGCGCGACGTTTCGAGTGCGCTCTTGAGGCACGCCCACCCGGCTGGTTCGGCCGCGATGCGCCATGCTTCGACGACGAGATAGCCGCCATTGGCGCGCATCAGTGCGCCCGGACTGATCGCCAGCCGACCGGCGCCATCGTGGCCGACTTCGCCGACGAGGCCGCGCACCGAGAGGTCGGTTGCCCACACGACCGGGGCCGGCTCCGTGAAGTCGGCGGCGAGCTGCACCGGCAAAACGGCAATGTCGGACAAGAAAGACGGGCGCGCGCCGGCACTTGCCGCGAGATCGTGAGAGGCGCACGCGATCACCGCCGACTCGAGCGCCGCGATGGCGCCGTCCGCCGCGGCGAATGCCGGACGCACGGCCGCGAAATGCGGTTTTACCGCGCGCACCGCCGTCTCACGCGCAAAACTTGCGAGACGATCACCGAGATTGGCTTCCGACACCGGCTGTTCGGCCATCAGCGCTTTCAGATCGCCTTCGAGCGAGGCGATCTTGTCTTCGACTTCACGCTGCATGCCGTTTGGCAGCGAGCGGAAAACATCGGCGCGCACAACTTTGCCCTCGTGCATGGGCGCCAGCACATAGCCGTCCGGCGTTTTGACGAGCGCGATGTTCTTGTCTTCGGCGCGGCGCTTCAG
>JBOFCQ010000356.1:0-3440 GCA_051646145.1 Hyphomicrobium sp. | reverse complement strand
CGGGTGGCAGCGCCGCCATGACGAGTTCCGGCTTCAGCGGCGGCGGTTTGGCGCCCGGCACCGGAGGTTTCGGCGGAATGGCCAGACGCGCCAGCCAATCATCGACTTCCTTGGTGCAGCCATCTTCGCCCGACGGCGGGGTCTGCGGCGTGCAGCCGATCGAATTCGCCGGGCAACCGATGCGAATGTGGAAATGGTAATAGTGGCCCTGGATGGGCCGCACCTTGCCGAGCCAGCGCCGGTCGGTACCCGCTGCCTGGCACAGCGCCTTATTGATCGCGGGATGCACGAGCACGCGCTCGACTTCCGGATAGGATGCCGCGCGCTTGATGAGCTTGACGTGGTTCTCGGTGAAGATCTTCGGATCGACGGCGAGATCGGTGCTGTCGAGCATCGACGTTGCGGAAATATCCTCGCGCTCGCGCTCTGTCAGTTTGCGATCGGGCATCGGCGTCAGCCAGACGTCGGCATCGAGACCGACCTGATGGCTCGCATGTCCTGTCATCATCGGTCCGCCGCGCGGCTGAGAGAGATCGCCGACGAGAAGACCCGGCCACTCCTTCGCCTCCTGCGCCGTGACAGCCAGTTTCTCGACGAGTTTGACGAGTTTCGGATGGCCCCAGTTGCGATTGCGCGAAAGCCGCATCGCCTGCCACGCCGGCCCATCGACGGGAAGCGCCACCGCGCCCGCAAGGCACCCGCGCGCATAAGACCCGATGGACCGCGCTTCGAGCAACGACGGCTTCTTGACCGCGCCGAAGAACTGCTTGGCGGCTGGCGGCTCGTCGGGCGGCGTCGGCGTCTCGGTGCCGAGTGCCGCAACCGGCACGGCTGCACCCTGCGCGCCGACCGGAGGCACCATAGCATCCTTGGATGTCATGGCGTCTATAGAAGTGAGTGCATCCTTGGACGTGAGCGCGTCCTTGGACGTGAGCGCATCTTTCGATGTCAACGCATCCTTCGACGCGCTCGCTGGCGTGGCCGGGTCAATGGCGCCGGTCACCGTCGATGGTGCGCTGGCGTCGGCGGGCTTGGCAACGAAATCCCCACGCTTGTGCGACGGCACGAACGAGGGAAGCTGCACATCGTCGCCGGCATCATCGCCCGCCGCCGCGTCGGGTGACGCAGACGTCGCTGCGGGCGCTGTTTCAGGCGTTGCGGGACTGGACCCTGTCGCGGCAGGCGGCGTCTGCGGCGCAGGCACGTCAGCGCCAGCAAGTGCTGCAGCACTCGCCAATACGACAGCAACGCTCATCAGCCAGCGCACGTTGCGCATCCGGCAATCCCTCGATGTGGTCAACGCGAGTTAAGTGTAGCACGCGGTCGGGCAAAATTGCGGCCTTTTGCGCGCCACGGTCGCGTAAACGCGTGTTACTGCGTTCACTCCGGCTCCGCCGTGGACCACACGCGGAGGCTGTGCGCTTCAGCGCGCCTCACAAAAATCGAGCGTCATGAAATTGTTAGAAAATTGTCTTCAGACCGGCCCCCAGGATGCCGCCTGCCATCTGCTGCTGGCGCATGGCGCCGGCGCGCCGATGTCGAGCCCGTTCCTCGACCGCATGGCCGCGCTGCTGGCCGATCGCGGCATCGCCGTCACGCGTTTCGAATTCGCCTACATGGCGGCCCGCCGAACCGGCGGCAAAAAGCGCCCGCCGCCGAAAGCCGAAGCGCTGACCAGCGAATTCCGCGACGTGCTCGCCGCTTTCGCTGACGCGATGCCGGGCGCTGGCGTGCCGTTCATCGGCGGCAAATCGCTTGGCGGACGCGTCGCCAGCATGATCGCGGACGAAGCGGTCGCCACCAAGCGGGCGCGCGGACTGGTCTGCCTTGGCTATCCATTCCATCCGCCGATGCGTCCTGCCAAGGCGGCGGTCGCGACCGAGACGCCGGACGCCGTTTTACCTGAGCATGGGCCCGGCGAGGCGCAGTCTGCGGTCTCCGAGACCGAAGTTTCCGAGACCAGCGCGGCTGAAACAGTGCCGTCGCCACTGGCCG
The DNA here is from genome assembly GCA_051646145.1 of Hyphomicrobium sp. Lineage (GTDB taxonomy): Bacteria > Pseudomonadota > Alphaproteobacteria > Rhizobiales > Hyphomicrobiaceae > Hyphomicrobium_B. The sequence continues at coordinate 1,445 of JBOFCQ010000356.1, read as the reverse complement.
GGTTTGGGCCGACGCCCGATCCGCGCCGGGTTGCCCATCTCGCCGGCCTAGCCTCTCCGGCCTTGATCGTGCAGGGCGAACGCGATCCGTTCGGCAATCGTGCCGATCTCGCAGCCCTGACCGACGCGGGCCTGTTATCGCCTGCCATCGGCGTGTGCTTCATCGGTGACGGGGATCATGATTTCGGGCCACGCGGCGCGTCGGGCTTTACGCGCCAGGGCAACCTCGCCGCCGCAGCCGACGCCGTTGCCGCGTTCATGATCGCCAACGCCGGCACCCTGCCGCGGCGCAGGTGACGCCGCCGCCAAACGACCAGCCGGAATTACCAAGCCGCGATCACGCGCCGCAACAGACGGGGCAAAAAAGCCGGTGTTGGCCTGCGCCAAGGGTGCCCATGGCCATGGAAATACTCTAGGGTGCCCGCGACTTGCCGCGCCGCGCAATCCACCTCGCGCCATCAATACGCGCAATATCGGCCCGCGCCCGGCTCGTCCGACCACACCCGCCCGCCCGCCACCTCATCGCCAGAGAACAGAAAACCGACACCATGCTTCCGACCGCCATTGACCCCGCCATCCGCGCCGCGCTTTCCGACACCAAGGCTTGGCCTTTCGAGGAAGCGCGCCGCCTCATCCAGCGGCTGGAGCGCTTGCCCGACGGCCAGGACAAAACCGTTATTTTCGAAACCGGCTATGGGCCATCGGGCCTGCCGCACATTGGCACGTTCGGCGAAGTGGCGCGCACGACCATGGTGCGCCACGCGTTCGAACTGCTGACCGACGGCAAGCGGAAGACACGTCTGATCTGCTTTTCGGACGACATGGACGGAATGCGCAAGATCCCCGACAACGTGCCGGACAAGGCCTTCCTGGAGCCGCATCTCCACAAGCCGCTCACGGTTGTGCCGAACCCGTTCGGTGGCAACTTTGAAAGCTTTGGCCACCACAACAACGCCATGCTGCGCCGCTTCCTCGACACCTTCGGGTTCGAGTACGAATTCGCCAGCGCCACCGACTACTACAAGTCCGGCAAGTTCGACGCCATGCTGTTGCGCGCCGCCGAGCGTTACGACGCCATCATGAACGTGATGCTGCCGACGCTTGGGCCGGAGCGGCAGGCGACCTACAGTCCGTTCCTGCCGATTTCGCCGATGTCCGGCCGCGTGCTTTACGTGCCGATGAAGGCGGTCGACGCCAAAGCCGGCACCATCACCTTTGCCGACGAGGACGGCCGCGACGTGACGCTCGCCGTCACCGGCGGCAACGTCAAGCTGCAATGGAAGCCGGATTTCGGCATGCGTTGGGCAGCCCTTGGCATCGACTTCGAAATGTTCGGCAAGGATCACCAGACCAACGCCGTCGTCTACGACAAGATCTGCGAAATACTGGGCGGCGTGCCGCCACATCATTTCGTCTATGAACTGTTCCTCGATGAAATCGGCCAGA
>JBOFCQ010000304.1:0-3955 GCA_051646145.1 Hyphomicrobium sp. | reverse complement strand
CTGTCGGCGGCGGCGCCCGATATTTTGCGTGCGCTCCAGCCGCACCTCGGCCACGCGCTGGTCGTCGGCTTTACGGGGCCGCCCGGCGCCGGCAAGTCGACGCTGGTCAACGCCACCATCGCCCATCTGCGCGCCCAGGCCCGCACCGTCGGCGTGATCGCCGTCGATCCATCGAGCCCGATTTCAGGCGGCGCCATTCTGGGCGATCGCATCCGCATGACGGCGGCGCTCGACGACGATGGCGTCTTCGTGCGCTCGCTCGCCTCGCGCGGCTATCTCGGCGGGCTGTCACCGGCGGCCGTGCGCATCATCGATGCGCTCGATGGGGCCGGCTTCGACATCGTGCTGCTTGAAACGGTCGGCACGGGTCAGAGCGAGATCGACGTTGCCGAAGTCGCCGACATCCGTGTTGTCATTTCTGCTCCCGGCCTTGGCGATGACATTCAGGCGATGAAATCGGGCCTGCTTGAAATTGCCGACGTGATGGTCGTCAACAAGGGCGACAGGCCCGGCGCCGAGCAAACCATGCAACAGCTCATGGGCGCGCTGTCGATCCGCGCCACGCTCAGCGACAAGGTCCCTGTGTTGAAGACGAGCGCTCTCACAAGCGAGGGCGTGCCCGAACTGGTGGCGACCCTCGACGCCATCGCGGAGCGCTTCGCCAAGGCCGATCCGATGGATCGCCGCCGCCGCCGTGCCCGCTATCTGATCGCCAGGGCCGCAGCCGACATCGTGGCCGCGCGCATCAAGGCCGGCGGCCGCGCGGGGCTCGATCCGCTGGCCGATGACGTGCTCTCGGGCACCATCAGTCCGGATGACGCCGCGCGCCGCCTGTTGAGCGATTGAGCGCCGACCGGCAAGCGCGCCAACGCGCTTGCGATCTCTTACAGCATGAAATCCGCCGCGCTCATGGTTTTCAGCGCGCTCAGAAGCACTTGAAAATCGGCGCGGCTGTCGCCGTTGACGTCGGCCTCGATGACGACGCCGGCCTTGGTGCGCACCATGTGCAGTTCACCGGCGCGATCATGAAAATCCTGCGCGCCGATCCATTTGAAGGTCTGGTTGCCCTTGGCGCGCGTGTTGGCATCGACGCCCGCAAGATCGATGCGATCGCCGCCGCGTTCGAAATCCGAGATGGTGTCGCGCAGAGCCGCGCGCGCTCCGGTTTCTCCGAGAGCTGCGAACTGGAACGTATCGGCGCCATCGCCACCAATCAGCATGTCGGCGCCGCGCCCGCCGCGGATGACATCGGCGCCTGCGCCGCCGTCGAGCCGGTCGCTGCCGCCAAGGCCGCTCAGCACGTCGTTGCCATTAAGGCCGATCAGCCAGTTGTCTGCGTGGTTGCCGGTGAGCGTGTCGGCGTGGGCTGATCCGTCGACCGATCCGATTGCGATCAGCCGGTCGCCGCTCGCATCGCCGCCCGACGCGGTTCCCTTGAGCAGATCGATCGTGACGCCGGCCGCAGACGCCCAGTAGAGCGCGTGGCCATGATACCCGCCGCCGATCAGCGTATCGGCGCCCGCCCCGCCCTCGATCCAGTCGCGAGCGGCGGAGCCGGTGATGGTGTCGTCGCCCGCGCCAGCAAAGATCCAATTATCGCCGGCCTGTCCAACGAGTGTGTCGCGGTCAGCGGTGCCCTCGATGACATGCGCGCCGTTGGGATCGAACGCCGTCCAGGGCGCAATGCCGCCAGCAACAGGCGCGGCCGACGGCGCGGTGGGCGGAGTGGTTGCTGTCGTGATGCCGACATCTCCACCGCCAGCGTCAGCATCGTGCAATGCGGTCAGAAAATCGCGCAGCACAGCGCCCGCGGGCTTCAGCGCGCCGTCTTCGAGGCGCATGCCGAACTCTTCCCCGCCGCCATCGAACAGGCGATACGCCATGGCGGCATCGACGAAGTCCCAGTCGGCGATGATGGCAAGCGCTTGCGCCAGAAAGGCGGCCTGCGCATCGGCACTGCCGGCGCCACCCCAGTCGTCACTGCTCGACCAGCCGAATTCCGTGAACCACATCGCTTTCGACGCATCGCCGTTGGCGATCATCACATCGCGGATGGCTTCGACACCGCTCTTGAAGCTCCACACCTGCGACAGCGGATCGTTCGCGTCCAGCTCTTCGGGTCCATAGGCGACGCCATCGTTGAACGGGTTGGCCTTCGTGTAGGGATGCAGCGCCAGCCCGTCGAACTTGGCACCGGCGGCATAGAGCGCCTGAAGATAATCGGCATCGCACCCAGCGAGCGATCCGCCGAGTACGACCGCTTCGGGATCGACGGCCTTCAGCGCGTCGTAGGACGCATTGAGCAGCGCTGCGTAATCGGCGGCGGCGGCCAGGTCGACCTGCACGTCGGTTCCTGCGCGCAAAGCGGCCGTCGGCCAGAACGTCGTCGTGTTCGGCTCGTTCCAAATTTCCCAGGCCGCGACCGCATCGGCGAGCCCTGCGTTCGTTATGGCGCCGTGCAGCGCGACGAGCGCCGCCGCAAAGGCATCGGCTGCGGCACCAATCGGCGGTGACCAGATGGCCGCTTGGCTGTTGGGATCATGCGCGCCATCGGTTGCCCAGTAGGGCGTTTGGGCGAACGTCATGACGACCTCGATGCCGAGGCTGCGCGCGTAGGCGATCGTCTCCGTCACTTCGGCAAGGTAGTAGGCGTCGAACTCGTGCGCCGACGTTGGCTGCAAGGCGCGCCAGTCACCCGGGAAGCGGATGACGTCAACGCCGAGTTCGGCCGCTTCAGCGACATGCGCCTTCATCGCCGCGATACGATCGCCGCCGGTCTGGTCGTAGAGGCGCTCGTTCTGGAACAGCACCTGCACGCCGAAAATCGTATCGTCCGCCATTCTGACAGGCCCACCCTCACGCCCCGCGCCGCGCGCTGTACCGCGCGACGCATCGAGACCATAGGGTCAGCCGCTTTTCGGAAGGCCTTATCGCGCGACGACAGTTTGCCTCTAATGCGATCGAGGCTGTTAACGAAGCAGTTGCATTTGCAGGCCGGACCCTGCGGAGAAAGCCCGGAAACATTGATGGCGCGTCTGTGCGAAGGGAACACTTAAGGTAAAAAGCCGGCGGTCGCGTTCAGCCTTCGGCAATAAAAATATTGCTGAAGCACGGCCACGGCCCGGCGCATCGTGCGCGCCGTAAAGCGGTTTGCCGTCCGTGTCCCGCGGCCCGGATGCACCCTGCCCGCGCGTTAGCGGCATCGCCCACGGCGCCATGCGCGAGCCCTGCGTTGCGTCGGCGACGGGCCCTTGTCGCGTGCCGGCGAACCCGTTAAGTCTCGACCCGTTGGATGATACGCGGTACGGCGCCGGCGCGTCGGCTCAGGGAGCTTTGGTGGCATGTCGGACGAAGCGGTCGTGGCCCAGAAGGGTCCGTTCCAGGTCGAACTCAAGGACGGTCAGGACTATTGGTATTGCCGCTGCGGGCGCTCGAAATCGCAGCCGTTTTGCGACGGCTCGCACGCGGGCACGACGTTCCAGCCGATGAAGTTCACCGCCGATCGCACGGGCACGTTCAACATCTGCGGCTGCAAGGCGACAGACGACGAGCCCTATTGCGACGGCACGCACAACGTTCTCTAAGCGTTGGCGCAGCGGCGGCGTTTGCCGGTCGTTGGACCCACCGAACAACTGCAATGCACGTATGCCTGGAAAGTGCCGGCGAAAGCGCCGGCCGGCATCCTATGGCCGTGACCGGCACACGACTTTCCGTGCCTTCTTCCCGTGCCTTCCCGTGCGCCGGCCCTCAGGTGATCAAACGGCGTCTGTTTACGCCCGCGCGTTCAGCTTGCTGTGGCGCATCGAGTAGGCAAAGTAGATCACCATGCCGAGCGCCAGCCACAGCACGAACCGCACGTGCGTGACGAGCGGCAGGAACGCGATCAGCGCGCCGCACGAAAGCGCGCCGAGCACCGGCAGCACGATACCGAACGGCATCTTGAAGGGACGCGGAT
>JBOFCQ010000302.1:0-1670 GCA_051646145.1 Hyphomicrobium sp. | reverse complement strand
ATCGTGCTGGAATCGACCTCGCCTGTCGGCACCACCGAAAAAATGGTGGGATGGATCCAGGCGGCACGCCCCGATCTGAAAATGCCAACGCCGGGCGATCTGCGCAGCGACATCGCCGTCGCCTATTGCCCGGAGCGCGTGCTGCCGGGGCAGGTGATGCGCGAACTGATTGAGAATGACCGCGTCATCGGCGGTATCACCGAACGCTGCACGGCGCTGGCGACCGAACTTTATTCGTCCTTCGTGCGAGGCGGCTGCGTCGCCACCGATGCGCGCACGGCGGAAATGGCGAAGCTCACGGAAAATTCCTTCCGCGATGTCAACATCGCCTTCGCCAATGAATTGTCGCTGATCTGCGCGAAGCTCGGCATCAATGTCTGGGAATTGATCCGCCTCGCCAACCGCCATCCGCGCGTGAAGATCCTGCAACCCGGCCCCGGCGTCGGCGGCCATTGCATCGCGGTCGACCCCTGGTTCATCGTCTCAAGCGCGCCGGAGCAATCGCGCATCATCCGCACCGCGCGCGAGGTCAATGACGGCAAGCCCCATTGGGTGCTCGACCGCATTGCTCTGGCGGCGGACACCTTCGCCGCCGGCGCGGGCCGCGCGCCGGTGATCGCCTGCTACGGCATCGCCTTCAAGGCGAACATCGACGATCTGCGCGAGAGCCCCTCCAAGGAAATCGCGCAGGCGTTGGGCGCGGCGCGCCCCGACCAGATTCTCGTCATCGAGCCGAATATCCGGGAATTGCCGGCGGACATGCCGGGCTGCCGTCTCGTCGCCATGGACGCCGCCCGCGGCCAGGCTGACCTGCATGTGCTGCTCGTCGCCCACACCCCGTTCACCCATCACGACTGGTCCGCCTTCGGCCCCGGACGGGTGCTGGATTTCTGCGGCATCACCGCGCGCTGAACCCGCGCCGATCCGCCCACCGTCGAGGACTGCGCGCCGATGAAACAGCTTTTTCAGAATCTCCGCAGCGGCGCGCTCGAATATCTCGATTCGCCCGTGCCGGCCGCCACCGCCGGCGCCGCCGTCATCGCCACCCGCTGCTCGCTGATTTCGGCCGGCACCGAACGCATGCTGACGAATTTCGCCAAATCTGGCTATATTGCCAAGGCGCGCCAGCAGCCCGACAAGGTGAAGCAGGTGCTGAAAAAATTGCGCACCGACGGGCCGATCGCGACCTTTCAGGCGGTCAGCCAGAAACTCGATCAGCCAATTCCCCTCGGCTATTCCAATGTCGGCGTGGTGGTCGAATCGGGACGCGGCAGCGCCTTCAGACCGGGCGACCGCGTGGTGTCGAACGGCGCGCATGCCGAAGCGGTGCGCGTGCCCGATAATCTCGCGGTGAAAATTCCCGACGGCGTCAGCGATGAGGCGGCGGCCTTCACCATTGTCGGCGCGATTGGCCTGCAGGGCATCCGCCTGATCGCGCCGACCTTGGGCGAAACCGTCTGCGTCGCCGGGCTTGGCCTCATCGGCCTGATGGCGGTGCAGATGCTGAAGGCCAATGGCTGCCGCGTGTTCGGTTTCGATCCGAGTCCCGAGCGCGTCGCGCTCGCCCGCCGCTTCGGCGCGCAGGCCGTCGTGGCCGATGACACCGCCGATCTCGTCGGCGCGGCCCAGCAATTTACCGATGGAATCGGCGTCGATGCGGTGCTGATCAC
>JBOFCQ010000285.1:0-21056 GCA_051646145.1 Hyphomicrobium sp. | reverse complement strand
CCGGGCAAGGTGTTCAAGGGCAAGAAGATGGCCGGTCATATGGGTGACGAGCGCGTCACCACGCAGAACCTGGTCGTTGCCAAGATCGACGTCGCCCGCGGCCTCGTCATGGTGCGCGGCGCGGTGCCGGGTTCCAAGGGCGGCTGGGTGCTCGTGCGCGATGCCGTAAAGAAAGCGATGCCGAAGGATCTGCCGAAGCCCGGCGCCTTCAAGGCCCGCAGCCAGAAGGAGGGTGCGTGATGAAAGCGAATGTCACCACGCTCGATGCCGGTAAGGCAGGCGATATCGAACTGCACGACGAGATCTTCGGTCTCGAGCCGCGCAAGGATCTCATCCAGCGCATGGTGCGCTACCAGACGCTGAAGCGTATGGCCGGCACGCACCACGCCCAGGACCGCTCGGAAGTCGCGGTTACGGGCAAGAAGATGTACAAGCAGAAGGGCACCGGTGGCGCCCGTCACGGCGATAAATCGGCGCCGCAGTTCCGCGGTGGCGGCAAGGCGTTCGGTCCCAAGCCGCGCTCGCATGCCATCGACATGCCGAAGAAGGTGCGCGCACTCGCACTTCGCCACGCGCTTTCGGCCAAGGCCAAGGCCGGCGAGATCGTCGTGCTCGACAAGGCATCGTCGAAGGACGGCAAGACGGCTGGCCTCAAGGACCAGTTCGCCAAGCTGGCGCTCGACAATGCGCTCATCATCGACGGTGCCGAGCTCGAGCCCGCGTTCACCCGCGCGGCCCGCAACATTCCCAATATCGACGTGCTTCCTGTTCAGGGCATCAACGTCTACGACATTCTGCGTCGTCGTAAGCTGGTGCTGACCAAGGCTGCCGTCGCGGCGCTGGAGGCGCGCTTCAAATGACGAAACGCACCGCCTATGACGTCATTCTGTCGCCCGTCATCACGGAAAAGGCGACGCTCGCTTCGGAAGCCAATCAGGTGATCTTCAAGGTCAACCCGCACGCCTCCAAGCCGGAAATCAAGGCCGCGATCGAGAGCCTGTTCAAGGTGAAGGTCAAGGCTGTCAATACGATGGTGCGCAAGGGCAAGCTGCGGGTGTTCCGCGGTCGCCCCGCGCTCCTCAGCGATACCAAAAGGGCTGTCGTGACGCTCGAGGAAGGTCACTCGATCGACGTGACGACCGGTCTTTAAGGAGTTTAAGGGATCATGGCGCTTAAAACATTCAGCCCTACGTCTCCTGGCCGACGCCACTTGGTGCTCGTCGACAAGAGTCATCTGTGGAAGGGCGGCCCGGTCAAGAAGCTCGTTGAGGGCCTCAACAAGACGGGCGGTCGCAACAGCGATGGCCGCACCACGTCGCGCTTCATCGGCGGCGGTCACAAGCAGAGCTATCGCAAAATCGATTTCCGCCGCAACAAGAAGGCCGATGTTCCGGCTGTCGTTGAGCGCCTGGAATACGATCCCAACCGCACGGCCTTCATCGCGCTCATCAAGTATGAAGACGGCACGCTGTCCTACATCCTCGCGCCTCAGCGCCTGGCAGTCGGCGACACCGTCGTCTCGGGCGCAAAGGTTGACGTGAAGCCCGGCAATGCCATGCCGCTGTCGGGCATGCCGGTCGGCACCATCGTGCACAACGTCGAGATCAAGCCCGGCAAGGGCGGCCAACTCGCTCGTTCCGCCGGCGCTTTCGTTCAGCTCGTTGGCCGCGATAGCGGCTGGGCGGTTCTGAAGCTGAACTCGGGCGAAACGCGCAAGGTTCCGGCGGATTGCTTCGCAACCGTCGGCGCCGTGTCGAACCCCGACCACATGAACACGGTCGTCGGCAAAGCCGGCCGTACGCGGTGGAAGGGTCGTCGTCCGCATAACCGCTCGATCGCGATGAACCCGGTTGATCATCCCAACGGCGGCCGCACCAAGGGCGGCAAGCATTGGGCGACGCCGTGGGGCAAGCCGACCAAGGGCTACAAGACGCGCAAGAATAAGCAGACCACGAAGTATATCGTTCGCGCCCGCCAGAAGGCGAAGTAAGCGCGGAATTTCGCAAGGAGACGCACTTTGACACGTTCAGTCTGGAAAGGTCCGTTCGTCGACGGCTACATCCTGAAGAAGGCGGAAAAGTCGCGCGCGTCGGGCCGCAGTGAAGTGATCAAGACGTGGAGCCGCCGCTCTACGATCCTGCCGCAGTTCGTCGGTCTGACGTTTGGCGTGCACAACGGTCACAAGCACATTCCGGTGGCGATCACGGAAGACATGATCGGCCACAAGCTCGGGGAATTCGCGCCGACACGCCACTTCAACGGCCATGGCGGCGATAAGAAAGCGGTGAAGAAATAAATGGGCAAGCCACAAACCCCGCGCCGGTTGCCGCAGAACGAAGCGCAAGCCGTCGCCAAAAGCCTCCGCGTGTCGCCGCAAAAGCTGAACCTTGTTGCGGGTCTGATCCGCGGCAAGAAGGTTGATCAGGCGATGGCCGAACTCGAGTTCAGCCAGAAGCGCATCGCGGGCGACGTCCGCAAGTGCGTCATGAGCGCTGTCGCGAACGCCGAGAACAATCACGGCCTTGACGTCAACGAACTGATCGTGTCGGAAGCCTACGTCGGCAAGAACCTGACCCTGAAGCGCTTCCATGCGCGCGGCCGCGGCCGTGGCGCACGCGTGATCAAGCCGTTCGCGCAGTTGACCATCGTCGTCCGTCAGGTCGAGGCGGAAAAGGAAGAGACCAAGGCTAAGCCGGCGGCGAAGGCCAAGCGCCAGCCCAAGGAGGCCAAGTAATATGGGTCAGAAAGTCAACCCCGTCGGGCTCCGCGTCGGCATCAACCGCACCTGGGACAGCCGCTGGTTCGCCCGTACCGGCGAATATGGCAAGCTGCTGCATGAAGACCGCGCCATCCGCGCGCACATCATGAAGGACCAGCGCGAAGCCGGCATCTCGAAGGTCGTCATCGAGCGCCCGCACAAGAAGTGCCGCGTGACCGTCTACACGGCGCGTCCCGGCATTCTGATCGGCAAGAAGGGCGACAAGATCGAGCGCCTGCGCAGCGAGCTTGCACGCCTGACGGCGTCGGAAGTTCACCTGAACATCCTCGAAATCCGCAAGCCCGAAATCGACGCCACGCTGATCGCTGAAAGCATCGCGCAGCAGCTCGAGCGCCGTGTTGCCTTCCGCCGCGCCATGAAGCGCTCGGTTCAGTCGGCACTTCGTCTCGGCGCAGTCGGCATTCGTATCAACGTCGCCGGCCGTCTTGGCGGCGCGGAAATCGCACGTACCGAGTGGTACCGTGAAGGCCGCGTGCCGCTGCACACGCTGCGCGCCGACATCGACTTCGGCTATGGCCGCGCTGTGACGGCTTACGGCATCATCGGCATCAAGGTCTGGGTGTTCAAGGGCGAGCTCATGGAGCATGACCCGATGGCGTCCGAACGCAAAGCGGCAGAGATGCAAGAGGGCGGCAGCCCGCGTCCGCGCCGCGATGAAGGTGACAGAGACCAGCGCCGTGAGCGTCGTGGGGGCCGTGGTGCCCGCACGCGTGGCGGCCCCGGCGGTTCGTCGGGCGGTGGCGGCGACGCCCCCCCCACTGAAGGCGCTTGAGGACTTAGAGGCAAAACACAATGCTGCAACCTAAACGCACAAAGTTCCGCAAGGCCTTCAAGGGCCGCATCCATGGCGTTGCCAAGGGCGGCACGACGCTGAATTTCGGCGAAGTCGGCCTGAAGGCCATGGAACCGGAACGTCTGACGGCGCGTCAGATCGAAGCCGCGCGCCGCGCCATTGCCCGTCACACCAAGCGTGCCGGCCGCATGTGGACGCGCGTGTTCCCGGATGTGCCGGTGTCGAAGAAGCCGGCCGAAGTGCGCATGGGCTCGGGCAAGGGTTCGCCTGAGCTTTGGGTGGCGCGCGTGAAGCCGGGCCGCATCATTTTCGAGCTTGGCGGCGTCAACCAGCAGGTTGCCAAAGAGGCACTTCTGCTCGGCGCGGCAAAGCTCCCGATCAAGACGCGTGTCGTAACGCGACTTGGCTAATTCGAGCGCCGTTCGTGGCGCTCACGCAAGGAATGAGGACGAAAGACGATGGCAAGCGGCTTCAAGGACCTGTCGCTCGATCAGCTCGATGAGCAGCTGGTGAAGCTCAAGAAAGAGCAGTTCAACCTGCGCTTTCAGCGGGCATCGGGTCAGCTCGAAAACACCTCGCGTATCCGGCTCATCCGCCGCGATATCGCCCGGATCAAAACAGCAGCCCGCAGCAAACGGGCTGGCAGCGCTGCAAAGAGCGCTTAAAGGAGATTTGAACAATGCCGAAGCGCGTGCTGCAGGGCGTGGTAGTTTCCGACAAGAACGACAAAACTATTGTCGTCGAGGTCGAACGCCGCTACACCCACCCGCTCTTTAAGAAGACGGTGCGTCGTACGAAGAAGTACCACGCCCACGACGAGAAGAACGTTTTCAAGATCGGCGATCTCGTATCCATCGAGGAATCGGCGCCGATTTCGAAGAACAAGCGTTGGGTCGTGCTCGAGGGCAAGGGCTGATACTGCCCAAGCCGGTCACGACACGTTACGTTTGAGACTGCCATATTGACCTGCCAGCCGCCGGAGCGTTGGGAAGCCCAGAGATTGATCTGGCGACCCCAAGACCCCGGGAGCGAAGCGGGACCCAAAAAAGACAAGACCCGTTTGCCGCCACGGCGGCACTAAAGAAGGAATGATGCGATGATCCAGATGGAGAGCAATCTCGACGTCGCCGACAATTCGGGCGCGCGCCGCGTGCAGTGCATCAAGGTGCTCGGCGGCTCGAAGCGCAAGTACGCGACTGTCGGCGATACCATCGTGGTGTCGGTCAAGGAAGCGATCCCGAAGGGGCGCGTGAAAAAGGGCCAGGTGATGAAGGCCGTGATCGTGCGCGTCGCCAAGGGCGTGCGCCGTCCGGACGGTTCGCTGATCCGCTTCGACCGGAATGCCGCGGTGCTCATCAACGCCAACGGCGAGCCGATCGGCACCCGTATTTTCGGACCGGTGACGCGTGAGCTGAGAGCCAAGAACCACATGAAGATCGTTTCGCTTGCGCCGGAGGTGCTGTAATGGCGTCGCTGAAAATCAAAAAGGGCGACAATGTCGTCGTGCTCACCGGCCGCGATAAAGGCAAGCGCGGCGAAGTGATCGAAGTTCGCCCCAAGGAAAGCCGCGCCATCGTGCGTGGCGTCAACGTTGTCCGTCGCCATCAGCGCCAGACCGCGGCCCAGGAGGGCGGCATCATTTCCAAGGAAGGTCCGATCCAGATTTCCAATCTGGCGCTCGAAGACCCCAAGGACGGTAAGCCGACCCGCGTCGGGTTCAAGGTTCTTGCCGACGGCAAGAAGGTCCGCATTGCGAAGCGCTCGGGCGAGCAGATCCCGGAGAAGAACTAAGTCATGGCTGAGAAAGAAAAACCCAAGGCTGCAAAGCCCCAGGCCGATGCCAAGGGCGGCAAGGCCCCCAAGGCCGGCGGCGAGCGCGCCAAGAAGGCGGCCGCTTCGTCTGAGCCGCGCACCGTCACGCCGCGCCCGAAGGACTACAAGCCGCGCCTCAAGGTGCACTACGAGAAGGTTGTGCGCGACGCGCTCTCCAAGAAGTTCGCCTATCAGAACGTCATGCAGATCCCGCGCATCGAAAAGATCGTGATCAACATGGGCGTCGGCGAAGCCGTGAACGACCGCAAGAAGGTCGACAGCGCGGCGCATGATCTGGCGCTCATCGCCGGTCAAAAGCCCGTCGTCACGCGTTCGCGCAAGGCCATCGCAACCTATAAGTTGCGCGAAGGCATGGCGATCGGCACCAAGGTGACGCTGCGCGGCGACCGGATGTATGAATTTCTCGACCGGTTCGTCACCATCGCGCTGCCGCGCGTGAAGGACTTCCGCGGTCTAAATCCGAAGAGCTTCGACGGCCGCGGCAACTACGCGACCGGCCTCAAGGAGCACATCGTGTTCCCTGAAATCGACTACGATAAGGTCGATAACGTTCTCGGTCTTGACGTGATCGTTTGCACGTCGGCCCGCACTGATGACGAAGCCCGCGAGTTGCTCAAGGGTTTCAATTTTCCTTTCCGCAGCTAGAGGACCTCGGGGATAGTCCCGAAAGGCCTTTGGAGGAGACTAAATGGCAAAGACCAGTTCGATCGAAAAGAACAAGCGCCGCCGCAAGCTCACCGAGCAGTTCGCACCCAAGCGCAAGCGCTTGAAGGCGATCGCCGATGATCTCAGCAAGCCGGCGGAAGAGCGCTTCGCGGCGCGTTTGAAGCTCGCGGCCATGCCGCGCAACGGTTCGAAGACGCGTATCCGCAATCGGTGCGAAATCACCGGCCGCTCGCGCGCCTACTACAGAAAACTCAAGCTGTGCCGCAACCAGCTTCGTGAACTGGCGAGCCAAGGGCGTATCCCTGGCATGACCAAGTCGAGCTGGTAAGGAGGCACAGAGCAATGGCAATGAACGATCCGCTCGGCGATATGCTGACCCGCATCCGCAACGCGCAGATGCGCCGTCGCCCGAAAGTCGCGACGCCCGCTTCGAGCCTGAGAGCCCGCGTGCTCGACGTGCTCGCTGACGAGGGCTACATCCGCGGCTACGCGCGCGTCGAACTCAAGGGCGAACTGCCCCAGTTCGAAATCGAGCTCAAGTACTACAACGGCCTGCCCGCGATCCGCGAAATCGAACGCGTATCCAAGCCCGGTCGTCGCGTCTATTCGCCCGTCAAGGATATTCCGACCGTTGCAAACGGCCTCGGCGTCGCCATCCTGTCCACGCCGAAGGGCGTCATGTCGGACAGTAAGGCGCGCGAAGCGAACGTTGGCGGCGAGATCATCTGCAACGTCTTCTAATTTCGCGAAAGGGCCGGCCCGGCCGGTAAGCTCAAGAAGGTTTTAGACCCCATGTCGCGCATCGGAAAAAAAGCTGTCTCCGTCCCGTCGTCCGTGACGGCAACGGTCGCAGGTCAGACCGTCAAGATGAAAGGTCCGAAGGGCGAGTTGTCGTTCAACGTGCCGGAAGATCTGAAGGTCGAAAAGACAAGCGAAGGCGTTCTCGTCTCGCCGAATAACGATACCAAGCTCGCTCGCTCCAAGTGGGGCATGTCGCGCACCCAGATCGCCAACCTCATCAAGGGCGTGACGGACGGATACACGCACAACCTTGAAATTCATGGCGTCGGCTTCAAGGCCTCCATGAAGAGCAAGGACCAGATCACGCTCTCGGTCGGCTACAGCCATGATGTCGTGCTGAAGGTTCCGGCCGGCGTCGATGTCAAGGTCGGCGGCGCCAAGTCGGAACTTGTCAGCGTGTCGGGCATCGACAAGCAGGCGGTGGGCCAGATGGCGGCCGAAATCAGAGCGTCGCGCAAGCCGGAGCCCTATCAGGGCAAGGGCGTGCGTTACCAGGGCGAATACATCTTCCGCAAGGAAGGCAAGAAGAAGTAAGGACGGCAGTTATGGCCAATTCCAACGCTAAGACCGCAAAGCGCAAAGCCCGCGTGCGTCGCTCGCTGAAGCAGAACGCCAGCGGACGTGCGCGCCTCTCGGTGCACCGCTCGTCGGAGAACATCTACGCGCAGGTCATCGATGACGCCAAGGGCGTTACGATTGCCGCCGCCTCGACGCTCGAGAAAGAGCTGAAAGGAGCGCTCAAGACTGGCGCCGACAAGGCCGCAGCCGCGGCTGTCGGCAAGCTCGTCGCCGAGCGCGCCGTCAAGGCGGGCGTTACCGAGGTCGTGTTCGATCGCGGCTCGTTTCTGTTTCATGGGCGCGTCAAGGCGCTCGCTGATGCCGCCCGTGAGGGCGGCCTGAAGTTCTAAGCTCGAGAGAGGAAGAAACAAAGTGGCACGTGGACCTCAGAAAGAGCGCGGCCGTGACCGCGAGGAGCGCGACAGCGAGTTTACCGACAAGCTCGTGCACATCAATCGCGTCGCCAAGGTCGTCAAAGGCGGCAAGCGGTTCGGTTTCGCAGCCCTCGTCGTCGTCGGTGACCTGAAAGGCCGCGTGGGCTTTGGTCACGGCAAGGCACGCGAAGTGCCGGAAGCCATTCGCAAGGCAACGGAAGCTGCCAAGCGCAACCTGCTGCGCGTGCCGTTGCGCGATGCCCGCACGCTGCATCACGACAGCGTTGGCCGTCACGGATCGGGCAAGGTCGTTCTGCGCTCGGCACCGGCCGGTACCGGCATCATCGCCGGCGGCGCCATGCGCGCTGTGTTCGAGATGCTCGGCGTGCATGACGTGGTGGCCAAGTCGCTCGGTTCGACCAACCCCTACAACGTTGTCCGCGCCACGTTCGACGCGCTGACGGCTCAGGAAAATCCGCGTGCTGTTGCCGCGCGCCGTAACAAGAAGGTGTCGGACATCGTCTCGCGCCGTCGCGACGGCTCTGCGATCGACGCTGGCGCCGAGGCGTAAGCCCTTTACATTTGGTTTCGAGGACACGACATGGCTCAGAAGAAAACCATCACGGTGGAGCAGACGCGGAGCCCGAACCGCCGTCCCCAACGCCAGACCGATACCCTTATCGGCCTTGGCCTCAATAAGCTCGGCCGTCGCGCGACCCTGGAAGATACGCCAGCGATGCGCGGCATGCTGAATAAGGTTGCGCACCTCGTTCGCGTTGTGGACGAGAAATAATACGGCGTCCGGCGGCGGCTCATCAGCGAGCGCGCAGGCCGGGCGGATCTGAACATAAGGAGCGTGAGGCACATGCGTCTCAACGGCATTAAAGACAACGCGGGTGCCAATAAATCGCGCGTCCGCATCGGCCGCGGTATCGGTTCCGGCATGGGCAAGATGGGCGGCCGCGGCGGCAAGGGCCAGACGGCTCGTACCGGCGTTGCGATCGGCGGCTTCGAAGGCGGTCAGATGCCGCTGCATCGTCGTCTGCCCAAGCGCGGCTTCAATAAGTGGCGCCCTGAGCATTTCAACGAGATCAACGTCGGCGGCATCCAGCAGGCGATCGAAGACAAGCGCATCGATGCGAGCAAGCCGCTCGACGTCGCGTCGCTCGTTGAAGCCGGCGTTCTGCGCCGTGCGAAAGACGGCCTGCGTCTTCTCGGCGATGGCGAAATCACCTCGAAAATCTCGATCACCGTCAACCACGCGAGCGCCAAGGCGAAGGCCGCTGTTGAAAAGGCTGGCGGCAAGGTGACGATCATCGAAGTCAAGGTGCTCGAAGCCGACGAAAAGAAGCGCGCCAAGTCTGCCGCCAAGAAGGCCGCTCTGAACAAGAAGCCGGGCAGCAAGGCCAGCGAAGAGTAAGGGGCCGCACGTCGTCGGTGAGTGCTAAGTGGCGCTCGCCGCGGCAGCTCCGGTGACATCTCGGGCAATTATCCGCCTCGCCGAAGTCGTCACACGGCAGGCTGGCGCCTCGGGCCTGACGCCTCGCGAGACGTGGTCCGGATGCTCGAGGTCACGACAGTGGCGAGACTGAACCCTGCGCCCCGCGCGAGGAGATTTTAAAGATGGTTTCCGCTGCAGAGCAGCTTGCCGCGAACCTCAACCTCGGTGCCTTTTCGAAGGCCGAGGATCTGAAGAAGCGCATTCTCTTCACGCTTGGCGCGCTGATTGTCTATCGCCTGGGCACGTTCATTCCGCTGCCTGGCATCAACGTCGCCGCCTTCGCTGAAAGTTTCAAGACGCAGTCCGGCGGCATCCTCGGCATGTTCAACATGTTCTCGGGCGGCGCGCTCGAGCGTATGGCGATCTTCGCCCTGAACATCATGCCCTACATTTCGGCGTCGATCATCATGCAGCTCATGAGCTCGATGTCGCCGAAGCTCGAAGCCCTCAAGAAAGAGGGCGAGGCGGGCCGCAAGCAGATCAATCAATACACGCGCTATCTGACCGTCATTCTGGCAACGGTGCAGGCCTACGGCATTGCCGTCGGCCTTGAGGGCTCGCGCAATGCCGCCGGCAACGTCGTGCTCGAAGCCGGACCATTCTTCCGCGCGACAACCGTCATCACGCTCGTTGGCGGTACGATGTTCCTGATGTGGCTCGGCGAGCAGATCACGCAGCGCGGCGTTGGCAACGGCACGTCGCTCATCATCTTCGCCGGCATCGTCGCAGGCTTGCCTGGCGCCCTCGTGCAGCTCTTCGAACTGGCGCGCACGGGCAGTATTTCGACGCTGCTGCTGTTGGCCTTCCTCGTGCTGGCGCTCGCGGTCGTCGCGGCGATCGTGTTCTTCGAGCGCGCACAGCGGCGCCTGCTCGTGCAGTATCCAAAGCGACAAGTCGGCAACAAGATGTTCCAGGGCGATGCCTCGCACCTGCCCTTGAAGCTGAACTCGTCGGGCGTCATCCCGCCGATCTTTGCCTCGTCGCTGCTGCTGCTGCCGATCACCATCGCGCAGTTCTCCGCCGGGCAGGGGCCGGAGTGGCTGAATAACGCCGTTGCAGCACTCGGCACCGGCCAGCCGCTGCACATGCTCGTCTATGCGCTGCTCATCCTGTTCTTCGCCTTCTTCTATACCGCCGTCGTCATCAACCCGAAGGAAACGGCCGACAACTTGCGCAAGTTCGGTGGCTTCATTCCGGGCATCCGGCCGGGCGAGAAGACGGCTGAATACATCGACTACATCCTGACGCGCATCACCGTCGTCGGTGCTCTCTACCTCGCAGTCGTCTGCGTGCTGCCCGAATTTCTGACGTCGTATGCGGGTATTCCGCTCTACTTTGGTGGCACTTCGCTTCTGATTGCGGTGAGTGTAACGATGGATACGGTGGCGCAGATCCAAAGCCATCTGATCGCCCAGCAGTATGAAGGGCTGATCAAGAAAGCCAAATTGCGCGGATCCTCGTCTCCCAAGGGTCGTCGATGAACATCATTCTCCTTGGCCCGCCGGGCGCCGGCAAAGGCACCCAGTCGCAACTGCTGTCCCAGAAGGCTGGCATCCCCCAGCTTTCGACGGGCGACATGCTGCGCGCGGCGGTCAAGGCCGGTACGCCGGTTGGCCTCAAGGCCAAGGAAATCATGGCGTCCGGCGGCCTAGTATCCGACGAAGTCGTTATCGGCATCATTGCGGAGCGCATCGAGCAGCCCGATTGCGCCCGCGGGTTTATCCTGGATGGCTTCCCGCGCACCTTGGCGCAGGCGCAAGCGCTTGGTAACTTGCTGAAAACGCGCGGTAAAAATCTCGATAGCGTTATCGAGCTCAAAGTCGACGACACCATTCTCGTGTCGCGCATTGAGACGCGGGCGCGCGAAACGCTGGCGGCCGGCGGTGCGGTGCGCGCCGACGACAATGCCGACGCTCTTAAAACCCGCCTACTGGCATATTACCGGGAAACGGCACCGCTCGTTGGTTACTATTTTCGCGGTGGCGAGCTGAAGGTGGTGGACGGCATGGCGCCGATTGACGATGTGACGCGCCAGATCGACGCGGTGCTGGCGGCAGTCCCGGTTGCTTAAGAGACATGGCGGCGAACAGGAACGGTAAACATTGACGGAATTCAAGGGGCGATATAGAACCACCGAGATTTTCTAGCGAAGGCTGAGGGATCCGGTCCGGGGCGCAAGCTCAGGAGCCGGGCCATTTGCGCTTTGTGATCAGGTATTTCCCTGCTGAAGACCGGCATGCCGCCGGGCAAGTGTGGGAGCGCGGCCCCTGGGTTGAGCGGGCCTGGCTGAGCCTGAGACCGAAGCTCGGCTACGCCAAAGAATACAAGCGGACGACCGGCGCGCGCGGTCACGCCGCTCGACGATGACGGGTCGCTCCTCTACGAGGGCAGCCCTCGCGCGGTACGAACGAGACGAGACAGACGACCGAACGACACAGAATTCGATAACAACAAGACGAACACCTCAGGAGACGACAGTGGCCCGCATCGCAGGCGTCAACATCCCGACCAACAAGCGCGTCATCATCGCGCTGCGCTACATCCATGGCATCGGCCCGAAGTTCTCGAAAGAGATCTGCGAGAAGGTTGGCATTCCGGCTGAGCGCCGCGTCAATCAGCTGACGGATGCCGAGGTGCTGCAGATCCGCGAAGCCATCGACCGCGATTACACGGTTGAAGGCGATCTGCGTCGCGAAGTGCAGATGAACATCAAGCGCCTCATGGATCTCGGCTGCTATCGCGGTCTGCGCCACCGCAAGGGCCTGCCGGTCCGCGGTCAGCGCACGCACACGAACGCACGCACGCGCAAGGGCAAGGCCGTCGCCATCGCCGGCAAGAAGAAGGCGACGCGCTAATCAGCGCGCGCGCCGACCCACCGTATTGGGACCGCGTTTCAACCGCGGTCCGGCATTAGAATTTGTGCCCTGCCTTTTGCAGGGCGAGGAGCAACGGACCCATGGCCAAAGAAGCAACTGCCGCGTCTGGCAAAGGCAAGATCAGAAAGCGCGAGAAGAAGAACATCACGTCGGGCGTCGCTCACGTGAATGCGTCGTTCAATAACACGATGATCACCATCACCGATGCGCAGGGCAACACGATTGCCTGGTCGTCCTCGGGCACCAAGGGCTTCAAGGGCTCGCGCAAGTCGACGCCGTATGCCGCCCAGGTTGCTGCCGAAGATGCCGGCCGCAAGGCTCAGGATCACGGCATGAAGGTTCTCGAAGTCGAAGTCTGCGGTCCGGGTTCGGGTCGTGAATCGGCACTGCGTGCGCTTCAGTCGATCGGTTTCCAGATCACGTCCATCCGCGACGTGACGCCGATCCCGCACAACGGCTGCCGTCCGAGAAAGCGCCGCCGCGTCTAAGGTTGGCTGGCGCGCGTCTCCCCCCGCGCGCCGTTGCAATTTTGAAATTCATCGGTCCTCGCGAGTTCGGCCCGCCGTTTTGGCGCCCGTTTCAGACGCGAGGACACATCAGTCAAGGCGAGGCCCCCCGTGGTGAATGTTCTCCAGAAGAACTGGCAAGACCTGATCAAGCCGAACAAGCTCGAAGTGCAGCCGGGCCGTGACCGCACGCGTCTCGCGACCGTAGTCGCCGAACCTCTCGAACGCGGCTTTGGCATGACGCTCGGCAACGCGCTGCGTCGCGTGCTGCTGTCGTCGCTCCAGGGCGCGGCCATCAAGACGGTGCAGATAGATGGCGTGCTGCATGAGTTCTCGTCGGTCGCCGGCGTTCGTGAGGACGTGACCAACATCATCCTCAACATCAAGGAAATCGCGCTGCGTCTCCATTCGGATGGCGTCAAGCGCATGGTGCTGAAGAAGGAAGGCGCAGGCCCCGTCCGCGCAGGCGACATCGAAGGGTCGTCGGATGTCGAGATCTTGAACCCGGATCACGTCATCTGCCATCTCGATCAGGGCGCCTCGATCCGCATGGAATTCACGGCCGACATGGGCAAGGGCTATGTCGCCGCTGATCGCAATCGGCCCGAAGACGCAGCCATCGGCCTGATCCCGGTCGACAGCCTGTACTCGCCAGTCAAGAAAGTGTCGTACCGCGTCGAGAACACGCGTGAAGGTCAGATCCTCGACTATGACAAGCTGACGATGACGGTTGAAACCGACGGCTCGGTCCGCGCCGAGGATGCCGTGGCGCTTGCCGCCCGCATTCTGCAGGATCAGCTTGCCGTGTTCATCAACTTCGAAGAGCCCAAGAAGGCCGTCGAAGAGCGCGCGCATCCTGAACTCGCGTTCAACGCGGCGCTGCTCAAGAAGGTCGACGAACTGGAACTCTCGGTGCGTTCGGCCAACTGCCTCAAGAACGATAACATCGTCTACATCGGCGATCTCATTCAGAAGACCGAAGCCGAGATGCTGCGCACGCCGAACTTCGGCCGCAAGTCGCTCAATGAGATCAAGGAAGTCCTGGCGACGATGGGTCTCCATCTCGGCATGGAAGTTCCGAACTGGCCGCCGGATAACATCGACGAACTCGCGAAGCGCTTCGAAGATCAGTACTGATTTTTGAGCGCGCGGGCCGGGTGCCGCTCTGGCGCTCGGCGCGCAACGTCTTGATTGAATACGCACACGGCTCGATGCCCCGCTTGGGGCGTAGAGATCACGACCGGCGAAGGTGAGGCCATAGAACCTCCCGCGCCACGTTGGCGGGCATGAGCCCACGGCGATCGACACCATCCGCAGTGCAAAGCTGCTGCGGGTCAACAATGTAAGGAAGAAGACATATGCGTCACAAAAATCTCGGCCGCCGTTTCGGCCGCCAGAGCGGACATCGCCAGGCGATGTTCTCCAACATGGCCGCGGCGCTCATCAAGCATGAGCAGATCGTCACCACGCTGCCGAAGGCGAAAGACCTGAAGCGCGTCGTCGACAAGTACATCACGCTCGC
Organism: Hyphomicrobium sp.; assembly: GCA_051646145.1. Taxonomy (GTDB): domain Bacteria; phylum Pseudomonadota; class Alphaproteobacteria; order Rhizobiales; family Hyphomicrobiaceae; genus Hyphomicrobium_B. The sequence continues at coordinate 6,847 of JBOFCQ010000285.1, read as the reverse complement.
CAAGCGCGGCGATCTCAATTCGCGCCGTCTCGCCGCCGCGCGTCTGCGCGACGAAGATCAGGTCAAGAAGTTGTTCGACGTTCTCGGCCCGCGCTACAAGTCGCGTAACGGCGGCTATACGCGCGTCCTCAAGGCCGGCTTCCGCTTCGGCGATAGCGCACCGCGCGCCGTCATTGAGCTCGTTGACCGCGACGTCACCGCCAAGGGTGCCGACGACAAGGCCCGTCACGAAGAGATGATGCGCGACGCCGAGCAGGCGCCCAACGCGTAAAATTCGGTCTGCCCGCACTGATGGGCAGCCTGACACCTTTTCAACGCCCCGTTGCGGCTTGCAGCGGGGCGTTTTCATATGCGCCGGCGGCAGCTCGTTGCGATCTCGCCCAGGTGAAAGTTGTGACGACGCCCTCCCGCGCGCAGCGGACGTGTTCAGCATCGGCCCTATGGCGTCTGGCGAGACCCTGCATTCGCGGCTAATCTTACAGGCGATTGCGGACGGGAGAACGTGATGAGCGGCGAAACCGTTGTCGTGACCGGAGCCTCGGGCTTCATCGCCAAATATATCGCTGCGGAATTGCTGAAGCGCGGCTTTGCCGTGCGCGGCACGCTGCGCACACCGTCCAAGGCCGACAGCGTGGCCCGTGCCATCGCGCGCGCAGGAGCCAGCACGGCACAGCTCTCATTCGTCGCCGCTGATCTCCTCTCCGATGCTGGCTGGGACGACGCCATGCGCGGCGCGGCGTTTGTCGCGCACACGGCTTCGCCCTTTCCCATCGAGCAACCCAACGATGGCGACGCGCTCATTCGGCCGGCGCGCGATGGCACGCTCCGCGTGTTCGGCGCGGCTCACCGGGCCGGCGTCAAACGTATCGTTTTGACGTCGTCGACCGTCGCGGTCATGTATCCGGCGGCCTTCGCACCCGGTCATGTCTTCAGCGAACGCGATATGACCGACGACACGCGCGCCGAACTGACGCCCTATATCCGCTCGAAAACGATGGCGGAGAAAGCGGCCTGGGACTTCGGCCAACGCGTTGCGAGCGCGCCGGAGCTTGCGGTGATCAATCCTGGGTTCGTGCAAGGCCCGGCGCTGGATGACGATCTTTCGACCTCGCACGAACTCTATCGGCTGATCGCGCGCGGCATCTATCCGGCGGCGCCACGCATCCGCTTTCCGGTCTGTGACGTGCGCGACGTCGCAGCGGCGCATGTCGAAGCGCTGATACGGCCGCAAGCCGCCGGCGAGCGTTTCATCGTAGCGGAGGGCGAAACCGGCCTTTTCGCATTGGGGGAGGCCCTGGCGCGCGAGTGTCCGGATCTCAAATCCAAGGTGCCGAAATTCCAGCTTCCGGATCTGGCCGTGCGCGGGCTCGCGATCTTCGACAAGCGGCTGCGCACCGTGCTGCCTGAACTTGGGCGCAATAAGATGTGCACCAGCGCCAAGGCAAAAGACGTCCTCGGGCTGACGTTGCGCGACGGCGATGCTGCCATCTCCGACGCCATCCGCTCGCTGCGGGCGCTGGGCTTGATTTAACCGCGATCAGCTACAATCTGGTTCGCCGGACATTGACCATCGACGAGGCCTTATGACTGTGAAGCAGACGATACTGATGGCGCTCGGCGGCCTGTTGCTTGCCGTGGCACTGGTTGGCCGCAATGGCGGAACGGCGCCTCTCGCAGCCCCCGCTCAGGCGCGGGAAGACGGGGCGACGGCCGAGCGCGTCGTGCCGCCGACGCGCGAGGCGGCGCAGTATTCCTTCGCACCGATCGTGCGCAAGGCAGCGCCCGCCGTCGTCAACGTCTACGTGCGCGCACGGGTGCAGACCTTCAATTCGCCGTTCGCCGACGATCCCTGGTTCCGCCGCTTCTTCGGCGAGCAGTTCGGCCAGCCTTCAGAACGCGTGATGAGTTCGCTCGGGTCGGGCGTCATCGTCAGCGCCGATGGCGTCGTCGTCACCAACACGCACGTCGTCAAAGCACGCGGCGAAACTGAAATTCGCGTCGCACTATCGGACAAGCGCGAGTTCGACGCCCGCGTCATCACGCAAGACGAGAAGACCGATATTGCCGTGCTGAAGATCGAAGGCGGCGACGGCAAATTTCCCTTTCTGGATTTCGAGAATTCAGATGACCTTGAAGTCGGCGATATGGTGCTCGCCATCGGCAATCCGTTCGGCGTTGGCCAGACGGTGACGAGCGGCATCGTCTCGGCGCTGGCGCGCTCCGAAGTCGGCATGTCGGATGCACAGGTCTTCATTCAGACCGACGCGGCCATCAACCCCGGCAACTCGGGCGGCGCTCTGGTCGATATGAGTGGCCGGCTGATCGGCATCAACACCATGATCTATTCGAAAACGGGCGGCTCGGTCGGTATCGGTTTTGCCATCCCGTCGAACCTGGTGCGCGTGTATGCCGATAGCGCGGTAGCGGGCCGCAAGGTCGAGCGACCGTGGATTGGCGCGAAGCTCGAACCGGTGTCGCGTGAGATCGCGGAGGGCCTCGGCCTTTCGCGCGTCGTTGGCGCGGTGGTGACGCGGATCTACGACAAGGGACCGGCGGCCATCGGCGGCCTCGAGCCGGGCGACGTGGTGATGCGCGTCGATGGCGTCGAAGTCAGCGATCCGCGCACCGTCTATTATCGGCTGACGACGAAAGGCATCGGCCAGAAGGCGCGGCTTTCGGTCATCCGCAAGGGTGCGCCGCGCGACATCGATATCGCCCTTGTCGCCGCGCCGACGCCCGGCAAGGCCGACATCAAGAACCTTTCCGGACCCCATCCGCTGGACGGCGCGCGGGTGTCCAACATCCGCCCGTCGATTGCCGACGATTTGAACCTCGATCAAACCGACGGTGTCGTCATCCTGGCGATTGGCGGCGGGTCGGTGGCGCAGAGCCTCGGCTTCCGTCCGGGCGACATCATCGTCGAAGTCGGCGATCAACCGATCGCAACGGTGGATGCGCTCGAAGCGGCACTCACCACGCGCCGCCGTTTGTGGCAGCTCTCCGTCAAGCGCGGCGAACGCGTGCTGCAACTGCGCGTGCCGGGATGAGGCGCGGGGCTGCCGTCCGGGCGGGGCTTACCTATTTCGCCGTCGTCTACACGGTCGGCTTCGTCCTTGGCATGGCGCGGACGTTGCTCGTCGCGCCCGCGATTGGCGACGTCGCCGCGACGCTGATCGAACTGCCGCTGATGATCTTCGCGAGTTATGTTGCAGCGCAGGCGGTCATAGACCGCGTCTTGCTGGCGCCGACGCGGCCAGAACGTACCATCATGGGCGTTGCCGCACTGACGGCGCTGCTGACCGCGGAAGCGGCGATGGCAGGTCCGATGCGCGGCTGGTCGCTTGCCGACTGGATCGCCAGCTTTGCAACCTTCGAGGGTGCGCTGACCCTCCTCGCTTTTGCTCTCTTCGGGCTCATGCCGGTGATTGTCGGCCGGCGTTTACCGTGACGCGGCAAGCGGCTGAGAGTGCACGCTCAGCCGACAAGCTGACACATTCCGGGCCGACATTGCGGCCTGGGCGAGTTGGTCATCGAAGGGGCTTTGCAACGTGTCAGACAATCGGGGCGTACTCATTATCGGCGAAGATGCGGTGCTGAAGGGCGATATCCGCAACTGCCGCGAGATCGAAGTTTTCGGCTATGTCGAAGGCACGCTGGAAGCAGGATCGGTCATCGTCCATCAGGGCGGACGGCTCTACGGCAAGATCAAAGCCGACACCGCCGATGTTCTCGGCACGCTGCAGGGCGATGTCCGCGTGCGCGAATTGATTTCAATCCGTGCGTCGGGGTCTGTTGCCGGCAACGTCAAGTACGGCCGTTTGGCGATGGAAGAGGGCGCGGACCTGACAGCGTCCGTGCGCAACGTGCCGCCGCAAATTGCAGGCGATCTCGACATCGCCGTCACGAAGGGCCGCTCCGTGCGCATCACGCCGGCCGATGTCAGCGCCGTCGATCCCGACGACAAATCGACAAACCTGACTTTTACGGTATCCAATGCCGCCAACGGCTTTGTCACCTTCTCGAGCGCGCCGGGACTGCCGATCTCCAATTTCACGCAGTCCGATCTCGAAACCGGCAAGGTCCTGTTCGCTCATGACGGCACCGATACGCCGACCGCCAAGTTCGACATCATCGTCGCCGACGCGGCTGGTGCAACCTCTGGCCGGCCGCAAACGGTGAACGTCGCCGTGCGCGGGTAAGACGGCAATTCGCCGATTGAGATGTGACGTATTCGTCGGCCATTCCCCGAATGGGCGAGGCTTAACGGCCGCACGCCGGCGTTGGCACTGTTCGCTCGAACCTTGCATCCAATGCAAATGCCAGAGGCGTGCAACCGCAACGGGTGCAGCCTCGTCGCCTGCGGTCAAACTCTGATGGGGACAAGGCTGCAGAGCCACACGGCGGACAAATGAAGAACTTTTTTTCAGAGCCGGGGAATAACCTTCGTTCCCGGCTCCGAGATGTCCGTAGGCGCCCTATGTAAACGTCAATAATATATAGTTATATCAATATATTGCACCGTCATTCTCGCGCAGGGGCTTTTGACGTGGCCGACGCTTTGCCGCCGAGGAATTCCTGGCTCAGCCGCGCGGCATCCCACAAACCCTATTACTTTCGGCAGTTGACGGATTTTCCCGCGCGCCGATAAGGTAAAATTCAGGTTAACGGCACGCGTTGGTACAACTTGGCGCTGTATTTTGGTGCGCTGCGGGGGCGTATGTTGGGGTTCGGTCGGGCGTCCCATGGGGGACGAGAGGCAATAAGCCGCGTCGGTATGTTCGCGTCCAAGCCGCGGCTGGGCTTCGGCTGCGGCGTTGCCATTCCTTATGCCGGCGCCTCCACGCGCGTGTCACGCGATCTAGCATCCAAGCGCGTGTCGCGCGTCTCAGGCTCCAAGCGCAGTTCACGCGCGCCGCATCATGAACAGCGCCATAACGCGTGCATCGCTCGCCGCCACATCACCCCAGCCATTCATGTGAGCCCGCGCCCAAGCCCCCACGCGTGCGGCCGCGACGGCTTGCTTATCGCCTCTGCGCCAGCAACCGGCGACTCACACACGCTTCACAAGCCCATGCCATTCCCGGCGTCGCGTCACACGCGGCACCGGACCGACATCGCGCGTGCCGTCGTCTGACGTCGCGTTCCACTCATATCGTTTGCTAAGTGCGGGAGATCACAATGGCCACGTTCAAAGGCACCTCGGGCAAGAACAAGATCAAGGGCACGGCTGGCAATGACACCATCCAGGGCTTCGGCGGCGACGACACGCTGACCGGCATGGCGGGTAACGACACGATCGAGGGCGGGACCGGAAACGACGTCCTGAACGGCGGTACAGGCAACGACAAACTCAGCGGCGGCTCGGGTAACGACAAGCTCATCAGCGGCCTTGGCAACGACACGCTCGAAGGCAACGCCGGCAACGACCGGTTGAGCGGCGGCGCCGGCAACGACAAGCTCGACGGCGGCAGCGGCAACGACATCATCGCCGGCGGCATCGGCGCAGACCAATTGGTCGGCGGCTTCGGCAACGACCGGCTTTCAGCCGGCTCGGGCAACGACACGCTGACCGGCGGACGCGGCAACGACGTGATCTCCGGCGGCTCGGGCACCGACACCGCAAAGTTCACCGGCAACTACGCCGACTACGATATCGTGGTCACCGGAACCGGCGTCATCGTCACGCACGCGCGCGGCGGCAGAACCGATGGCGTCGATACCGTGCGCTTCGATGTCGAGCGCCTGTCTTTTGCCGACCAGACCGTGCTGCTGCCGCAGTTGTTGGTTGCCCCGAACAACGCGCCAACCGGCCTTGCCTATTCCGGCGACGCGTTTGTCGTTGAAAACCAGGCCGGCGTCACGCTTGGCACGGTCACGGTTTCGGACCCCGATGCCGGCGACAGCCATACTTTCACCGTCTCCGACGCTCGCTTCGAAGTCGTTGGCGGCGCGCTGCGTTTGAAAGCCGGTCAATCGCTCGATCGCGAAGCCGCAGCCTCGGTGTCACTCGTCGTCACGGCAACGGATCTCGCCGGCGCCTCTGTCAGCCAAACGATCAGCATCTCCGTCACCGATCTCAACGATACCGCGCCGACATTCACCAACGCAGCCGCTGGCACGACGGCTGAAAATACGACGAGCGGCGTCAACCTGATCGCCTTCACAAGCACCGATCCCGATCTCTCAGGCATGAACCCGCCGGTATTCGCGATTGCCGGTGGCGCCGATTCCGCCAAATTTCAGATCGTCGGCCAACAGCTCCGCTTCGCAACCGGGTTCTCGCCGAATTTCGAGACGCCGACCGACAGCGACAGCAATAACGTCTACCAGGTGATCGTTTCTGCCTTCGACGGCGTGAACACTAGCGTCCAGACGCTCAGCATCACCGTCACCGATGTGGCCGAAGCGCCGACGTTTGGCGCGGCGGCAACGTCGGTCTCAGGCGACGAAGAGTCCGTCATCACCCATCAAGTGCCGTTCGCCTCCGACGAAGACAGTGGATCGACACTGACCTACAGCGCCGGCAGCACGGCGCCGACGAACGGCACGGTGGTGGTCGCGGCGGATGGTTCATACACCTACACGCCGAACGGCAACTTCAACGGCACGGATAGCTTCAGCGTCACGGTCAGCGACGGCGCGCTGACGGATACAATCACAGTCAACGTGACGGTCAACCCGGTCAACGACGCACCGACGGTTGCGACCGCCATTGCCGGCCAATCAGCCACCGAAGATGCAGCGTTCACGCTGGATCTCTCCTTGCTGACGACGTTTGCCGACGTCGATGACGCAACCCACACACTGACCGCAAGCGGCATGCCGGACTGGCTGTCGTTCAACCCGG
>JBOFCQ010000275.1:0-7494 GCA_051646145.1 Hyphomicrobium sp. | reverse complement strand
GCCGCTGATCGGCATTATCGGCGCGGAGCTTCAAGCGGAACTCGGCGCGCGACGTGAACATGCGGTACGGTTCGGAGACGCCGCGCGACGTCAAATCGTCGATCATGACGCCGAGATACCCCTCGGTACGCGACACGGTGGCCGTGCGCGACGCACCCGACGCGGCCAGCGCGGCGTTCAATCCGGCGGCAAGACCTTGGGCCGCGGCTTCCTCGTACCCGGTCGTACCGTTGATCTGCCCGGCCAGGAACAGGCGCGGTAAGCGCTTAACTTCGAGCGCGGGGGTGAGCTCGCGCGGATCGACATAGTCGTATTCGATGGCATAGCCGGGCCGCTTCATGACCACGTTGGCGAGGCCCGGCAGCGTCCGCAAGAAAGCGTCTTGCACGTCCGCCGGCAGCGAGGTTGAGACGCCGTTGGGGTAGACCGTATCGTCGTCCAGCCCCTCGGGCTCCAGGAATACCTGATGCGACGCGCGATCGGCGAAGCGGACGACCTTATCCTCAATTGAGGGACAATAGCGCGGCCCGACGCTGCCGATCTGACCGGAATACATCGGCGATTTGGCGAGATTGGCGCGGATGATGGCGTGCGTTTCGGCGGTCGTCGCCGTAATTCCGCAGGCGATCTGCGGGGTCGTGATGCGCGCCGTCAGGAACGAGAACGGCACCGGATCGTCGTCGGCAGGCTGCATCTCAAGCGCCGACCAGTCGATCGTCCGGCCGTCGAGACGCGCCGGTGTCCCGGTCTTCAGGCGGCCGAGGGCAAGCCCCAGCGCCGTCAGCCGGTCCGACAATCCGAGCGCTGGCGCATCGCCGACCCGGCCGGCGGGGATCTTTTCTTGTCCGATATGGATGAGGCCGTTGAGGAACGTGCCGGTCGTCAGCACGACGGCGCCGGCTGTGAGGCGGCGCCCGCAGCCCAGCACAACGCCCTGGACCGTGCCGCCGGCCTCCGCCCCGTCTCGCCCAGGGCCGACGATGAGGTCGTGCACGCCGCCTTCAATGATACTGAGGCCTGGCATCTCGGCCAGACGGCGCTGCATGGCAAGCCGGTACAGTTTGCGGTCGGCCTGGGTGCGCGGGCCATGGACGGCCGGCCCCTTGGACCGGTTGAGCAGCCGGAACTGGATGCCGGCCTCGTCGGCCACACGGCCCATCAGGCCGTCGAGCGCATCAATCTCGCGGACGAGATGCCCCTTGCCGAGCCCGCCGATGGCTGGATTGCACGACATCTCACCGATCTTGGCGGCGTCGTGCGTGACCAGCGCCGTCCGCGCACCCATGCGGGCGGCAGCGGCAGCGGCTTCCGTGCCGGCATGACCGCCGCCCACGACGATAACGTCGTAGGCGGACAGGCTAGGATTATGGGCTGCTGCGCTCAAAGGGGCGGCCTGACTGCTCTTGCAACGGGTTGCGGGGAGTTGGCCAACAATAGGCCAGAACGCCCTGACTCGGCAATCGGCGCGGTTTCGGGTGCACGAAAGTGAGGCCCGGGCGCTGATGCCTTGGCAGGACCGTCACTTGCCGATGCAGAATCGGCCGAAAATTTCGCCCAAGACATCCTCGACGTCGACGCGCCCGGTGACCCGGCCGAGCGCATGGGCCGACCGGCGCGCGTCTTCGGCGGCAAGCTCTGCGGTCGTCGCGTCGTGTCCGATGAGGTCCAGAAGGGCTGCCCGGCACGCTTGGATGAGGTCGCGGTGGCGCTGGCGGGTGATGACCGGCGCTATGCTGCCGGCGGGATCGGGGTCCGGCCGGTCTGAGGCCACCCGCAGTCGCGCCCGTTCGGCAATGGCCGCTATGAGGGCGTCTAGCCCCGCACCGGTATGGGCTGACACGAGGAACGGGGCCTCCGCATCAGGCACCGGGCTAGGCTGCCCGGACCGGCTGGCGGTGTCCGAAGTTTGCGCCCGCAGGTCAGCCTTGGTCGCAATCCTTAACAGTGTTTCACGTGAAAACGATTCGATTCGGCCCGAGTCCAGGCCCAAATCCAAGCCGTGGCCCGGCGAATTGGGCGCGCCCGGCTCGTAGAGCCAAAGCACCAAATGGGCCTGATCGCTGACCGCCAGACTGCGCCGGATGCCTTCCCGCTCAATTGCTCCCTCGGCCGTCCGCAGGCCGGCGGTGTCCGACAGGATGACCGGCACGCCGCCAAGGTCGAGCCGCACCTCGATCACATCGCGCGTCGTGCCGGGCTCCGGCGAGACGATGGCCACGTCGCGACGGGCCAGCGCATTGAGCAGGCTGGACTTGCCGGCGTTGGGCGCGCCGAGCAAGGCGACGCGAAATCCCTCGCGCAGAATTTCGCCGCGATGGCCGTCGTTGAGGTGCAAGTCCAGTGCGCCGGCTAACGCCCGGGCGCGGCGCTGGGCCTGATCGAACGCCCCGCTGCCGACATCGCCTTCGTCGGAAAAGTCGATGGCCGCTTCGAGCAGCGCCGAAACGGCGATCAGCTCCGACCGCCATCCCTCGTACAGCCGAGAGAGAGCTCCCCCCGCCTGCGCCAAGGCCTGCCGGCGCTGGCCGTCGGTTTCAGCATCGATCAGGTCGGCCAGCCCCTCGACTTCGGCCAGATCCAGCTTTCCGTTGAGGAAGGCCCGGCGCACGAATTCGCCGGGTTCGGCATGGCGGCAGCCAGGAATTGCGCCCAGCGCCGCGAGAACGGCCTGGACCACGGCCGGCCCGCCATGAACCTGGAACTCGGCCAGATCTTCACCCGTTTCACTGCGTGGCCCAGCGAAGTAGAGAACAAGCGCCTGATCGAGCGCCGCACCGGAATTCGGGTGTCGGATAACGCGCAATGCGGCGACGCGCGGTTGCGGCACCGGATGGACCATGCGTGCCAAGACGTCGGGGACGGCCGGGCCCGATACACGAATGACGGCGACGGCCGACCGGCCTGGCGCGCTCGACAAGGCGAAGATTGTGGACGGACTGGACATGGCAAACCGGGTACGGTGTCGGCCAAGCAAGTGCAAGTGACGCGTTGGCGGTCGGGTACGGTTTGGTCGAGCGCCGTAGCCTCGCGTGGCCGCTTGATCGTCACAGCGTCAGCTCTTGTCGTCTGCCAATTGGATTGAGGAACGCTAAGTCCGCATGAACCGCCTCGGTGATGAAACCAGCCCCTACCTCCTGCAGCATCGCGATAATCCCGTGCACTGGTGGGCGTGGGGACCGGACGCGCTGGCGGAAGCCAAGCAGAGCGGAAAGCCGATCCTGCTGTCCGTCGGCTATGCCGCGTGCCACTGGTGTCACGTCATGGCCCACGAGAGCTTCGAGGACCAGGCGACGGCCGACGTCATGAATGCCATGTTCGTCAATATCAAAGTCGACCGCGAAGAGCGCCCCGACATCGATGCCATTTACATGCAGGCCTTGCATGAACTCGGGCAGCAGGGCGGCTGGCCGCTGACGATGTTCCTCGACAGTGATGCGCGCCCGTTCTGGGGCGGCACCTACTTCCCGAAGACGGGCGGCTATGGCCGGCCGCCCTTCGTCACCGTGCTGCTGCAGATCGCCGAGGTCTATCAGAACGAGCCCGACAAGGTGCGCAACAACGCCGAGGCCTTGATGCAGGTCTTGCAGCGGCGGCCCTCGAACACGGAGGGCTTTTCGATCAGCACGGCCGTCGTCCGCCAGATGGCCGCGCGATTGAATGCAGCGATCGATCGCGAGCACGGCGGCCTCACCGGTGCACCGAAATTTCCGCAGTGGAATGTCTTGTGGTTCCTCTGGCGCGTCGGGATCGGCTTTGACGATCAAGCGGCGAAGGACGCGGTTCTGACGACGCTCACCCATATTTGCCAGGGCGGCATTTATGACCACCTGGGCGGCGGCTTCGCGCGCTACTCCGTCGATGAGCGCTGGCTCGTGCCGCACTTCGAGAAGATGCTCTACGACAACGCGCTTCTGATCGACCTGCTGACGGAAGCCTGGCGCGAGACGGGCGATCCGCTGTTTGGCGCGCGGATCGCGGAGACCGTCGACTGGCTGCAACGCGAGATGATGGCCGAAGGCGGCGCCTTCGCTGCGTCGCTCGATGCCGACAGTGAAGGCGAGGAAGGCAAGTTCTATGTCTGGAGCGCGGCGGAAATCGATGACGTGCTCGGTGCCGACGACGCCGCGTTTTTCGCGGACGTCTATGACGTGACGCCCGGCGGAAATTTCGAAGGCCACACCATCCTCAACCGCTTGCAGGCGCTCGACCTCAAATCCGCCGATGACGAACGCCGCCTGCTCGACTTACGAGACAAGCTGCTCGCGCGGCGCGGAGACCGCATCAGGCCCGGGTTCGACGACAAGGTGCTCGCCGATTGGAACGGGCTTATGATTGACGCGCTGGCCCGCGCCGGTGTGGTCTTCCAAAGACCGGCCTGGGTCGCCATGGCGCGGACCGCGTTCGATGCCGTCCAGCGGCAGATGACGGCGGACGGTGGGCGGCTCTGGCACTCCTTCCGAGCCGGAAAGGCGCAAGCGCCGGCAACCGCCAACGATTACGCCAACATGACCTGGGCGGCGCTCCGGCTGCATCAGGCGACAGGCGCAGCGCATTATCTCGACGCGGCCAAGACATGGACGAACGTCCTCGACCGGCACTATTGGGACGCAGAAAGCGGCGGCTATTGCACGGCGGCCGACGACACGCGCGATGTCGTCGCGCGGCTGAGAACGGCGCATGACGACGCCGTGCCCAGCGCCAACACGATCCAGCTTGCAAACCTCATCCGGCTCGGGGCGCTCGACATCGAAGGCTCATTCAGCGCGCGCGCCATGCAGCTTTTTGCGGCGTTCCAGGCCGACATCGCCCGCGCGCCGATCGGTCACTGCGGATTGATCGCGGCCGGTTTCGACCTTGAATCTTTGATGCAGATCGTTGTTGTCGCTGACAAAACGGCGCGGCTGCACGATGCGGTGTTGCAGCTTTCGCTGCCCGGTGCCATGGAGTATTTCCTACAACCTGACGCGACAGCGGGGGTGCCGGTGGCGATTGCCAGCAAGATGGCGCCTGAAGCCACATCGCCCAAAGCGGCGGCGGGACATGCCTACATCTGTGTTGGCCCGGTCTGCGCGCTGCCGATCGGATCAGCCGATGTCCTCGTAGAGCATTTACATACCGCCCGACGGCTTAACGGTTCGACGGCAGCCTCGTAATTTACCACGTTTCAATGTCTCTTCGTCAGAGACTATCCGGATCGATGACACTGGCGTTTTATTTGAGGTGTCACGGCCCGGCAGGGAACAGTCGAGATGGAAGTATTGCGTTACGTCGTCAGAGTAGCCTACGCGCCCTTCATGATGCTGGGCCTCACCGCGATCGCCTATTGGATCGTCGCCGGCGGCCACTCCTACCTGTGGCTCGCGCCCGTGCTGGCAACCGCCTACGCGCTGGCGTTCGCGGCCGAGCGCATCGCACCTTTTTTCGAGAGCTGGAACGAGCACGCCGAGCATGGCGATACCAACGCCAACATCTGGCACACGCTGGTCTATGAGATGAGCGCGGTGAACGGCGTCATGACCATTCCGGTCATCACCTGGCTGTTCCCGTTCCAAGGTCTATGGCCGACTGAATGGCCGATGTGGGGCCAGTTGATGCTGGCATTCGTTGCGGCTGATTTCGCGTTCATGGTCATCCACTACGTCAGCCATCACGTGCCGGCGCTGTGGCGGCTTCATGCCGTGCATCACGGCGCGGGTCGGCTCTATGGGTTCAATGGCGTCATCCGCCATCCGCTGCACCAGTCGGTCGATATGATCCTTGGCACCATGCCGCTGGTCATTCTCGGCATGCCGGTCGATGTCGCAGTTCTGCTCGGATTTCTGATTTCCGTGACGCTCATCGTGCAGCACTCGAACGTCGATACGATCCTTGGTCCCTTCGACGGCCTGTTCTCGATCGGACGCGTGCATCACCTGCATCACGTCAATTGGGGCACGGAAGGCGACTGCAATTTCGGCCTGTTTCTGACGGTGTGGGACCGGCTGTTTGGGACCTTCAACAAGACGCCGTCGCGCACCATTACACCGGCCGACATGGGCGTCGATGAAGTGCCGAACTTCCCCAAGTCCTATGTCGAGCAGTTGATCTTCCCGTTCGTCTATAAGCCCGGCGCGGGTACGCCCGAGCGTTATCGTCAGACCGCGGCGAAGACGCCGGCGCAAGACGCCAAAGCGCAGATGTTCCAAGCGGCTGAGTAGGCGTTGCACGTCAGAGCGCCAGACGTAACGCGCTTGCCATACAGACAAAGGCCGCCCTCATCAGGCGGCCTTTCGCACTTCATACGGCGCTCGACAGCCGCTCAGGTATTCATCGACTGGAAGAATTCGCCGTTCGTCTTCGTCGACTTCAGTTTGTCGATGAGGAACTCGATGGCATCCATGGTGCCCATCGGGTTGAGAATACGGCGCAGCACGTAGACCTTCTTGAGCTGGTCCTTGGGAACAAGCAGTTCTTCCTTGCGCGTGCCGGAGCGCGCCACGTCGATCGCCGGGAACACGCGCTTGTCGGAGACCTTACGGTCGAGAATGATTTCCGAGTTACCTGTGCCCTTGAACTCTTCGAAAATGACTTCGTCCATGCGCGAGCCGGTATCGACGAGGGCCGTCGCGATGATGGTCAGCGATCCGCCCTCTTCGATATTGCGCGCGGCGCCGAAGAACCGCTTCGGCCGCTGCAGCGCGTTGGAATCGACGCCGCCGGTCAACACCTTGCCGGATGACGGCACGACCGTGTTGTAGGCACGTCCGAGGCGCGTGATCGAATCGAGCAGGATCACCACGTCGCGCTTGTGCTCGACAAGGCGCTTGGCTTTCTCGATCACCATTTCGGAGACCTGCACGTGCCGCGAGGGCGGTTCGTCGAAGGTCGACGAAATGACCTCGCCTTTCACCGAACGCTGCATGTCGGTGACTTCTTCCGGACGCTCGTCGATGAGCAGAACGATGAGATAGCACTCGGGGTGATTGGTGGTGATCGAGTGGGCGATATTCTGCAGCAGCACGGTTTTACCGGTGCGCGGCGGCGCGACGATGAGGGCGCGCTGGCCCTTGCCGAGCGGAACCACAACGTCGATCACGCGCGGCGACAGATCCTTGATGGTCGGATCTTCGATTTCCATCTTCAGCCACTTGGTCGGATACAGCGGCGTCAAGTTATCGAAGTTGATCTTGTGCTTCGTTGCTTCGGGATCTTCGAAGTTGATGTTGTTGACCTTCAGCAGCGCGAAGTAACGCTCGCCGTCTTTCGGGCCTCTGATCTGGCCTTCAACAGTATCTCCGGTGCGCAGCGCGAAGCGGCGGATCTGCGACGGCGACACATAGATATCGTCGGGCCCCGGAAGGTAATTGGCGTCGGGCGAGCGCAGGAAGCCGAAGCCGTCCTGCAGCACTTCAACCACGCCCGTGGCGATAATCTCAATTTCCTGGCTCGCCAGCTGCTTCAGCGTGGCGAACATCAATTCTTGCTTGCGCAATGTCGAGGCGTTCTCAACGCCCG
>JBOFCQ010000371.1:0-2438 GCA_051646145.1 Hyphomicrobium sp. | reverse complement strand
ACGAAGGCGCACTCGATCTCGACAGTCTCATGAAGGCGCACGCATGACCGGTCTCGCGCGCTTGACGGCCATTTTCGGTGTGATGTGGCGTGCCGCGCCGCGCGCCCGGCGCTGTCCATCGGAGCGGAGTTGACCGCTTATGGCTGAACCCGTCGTCATCACACTCGGCTGCCGGCTCAATGCGTATGAGTCTGAAGTCATGCGCGGTCATGCGTCGGCTGCCGGGCTCGATAACGCCGTCATCATCAACACCTGCGCCGTGACCGCTGAAGCAGTCCGCCAGGCCGCTCAGACCATTCGCCGGGTGCGCCGCGAAAACCCTGACGCGCGCATCATCGTCACCGGATGCGCCGCGCAGATCGAACCAGAACGCTTCGCAGACATGGCCGGCGTCGATCACGTCATCGGCAATGGCGAGAAAATGAAGGCCGCGACATTTGCCGGCTTGTTGGACGACGCGAGCGAGCGCGTGCAAGTCGATGACATCATGAGCGTGCGCGAAACGGCCTCGCACATGATCGATGGTTTCGGCAGCCGCGCCCGCGCCTATGTGCAAATTCAGAACGGCTGCGATCACCGCTGCACGTTCTGCATTATTCCGTTCGGACGTGGGCCGTCACGTTCGGTTCCGGCTGGCGATGTTGTTCGTGAGATCGAACATCTCGTGGCGCGCGGGTATCCCGAGGTCGTGCTGACCGGTGTCGACATGACGTCGTATGGACCCGATCTGCCGGGGCAGATGACGCTCGGCAAGCTGGTGCGGATGGTGCTGCGGCACGTGCCGGATTTGAAGCGGCTGCGCCTGTCGTCGATCGATCAGGTCGAGGCCGATGCCGATCTGATGATCGCCATCGCCGAGGAAGAACGGCTGATGCCGCATCTGCATCTGTCGATGCAGGCAGGCGACGATATGATTTTGAAACGCATGAAGCGGCGGCATCTGAGCGCGGACGCGGTCCGGTTCTGTGAGGATGTGCGCCGCCGTCGTCCGGACGTGGTTTTTGGCGCTGACTTCATCGCCGGCTTTCCAACCGAAACCGACGATATGTTCCAGCGCTCGCTCGATATCGTCGACGCGTGCGGTCTGACGTTCCTGCACGTCTTTCCATTTTCGCCGCGCAAGGGCACGCCAGCCGCCCGCATGCCGCAAGTCGATCGCGCGACGATCAAGGCGCGCGCCGCCCGCTTTCGCGCCAAGGGCGATGCGACACTTGCCACGTATCTGTCGTCGCAAGCGGGACAGGAATATCCGGTGCTGATTGAGCGCGATGGCATGGGACGCACGCCGCATTTCACCGAAATGCGCATTGCAGGCAGCCGCCCGTTCGCGGCTGGCGAAATCATCGCGGCACGCGTCACAGGCGCGGCAGAGGGCCATTTGCTGGGTGAGGTTTGCGCGTGAGCGGGAGTGAGCCCAAATCGAAGCCGAAAGGGTTGTTCGGCCGTCTGTTCGGCGCGCGCGATGCAGCGTTGCCGGCAGACGTTTCCGCGACCGAGACGGACGCACCTCACGCCGATGCCGTGCTCGACGCCGCTGCAAATGTAGATGTCGCAGACACCGAGGCCGTGGGCGAAATCCGAGCGTCAGCGCCTGAACCGACCGCCATCATCGCGACGCCCGCGGTTATCAGCGAACCCGTCGCTGCGCCGGACGTGAAACCGGTCAAACAGGGCTGGTTGCAGCGTCTCAAGACTGGGCTCGGCAAAACGTCGAGCAAGTTGACCGATGGCATTACGGGGCTTTTCACAAAGCGCAAACTCGATGCGGAAACGATCGAGGATTTCGAAGATCTGCTCATTCAATCGGATCTCGGCGTCGCCATGGCTGGGCGCATCACGTCCGCGATTTCCAAGACGCGATTTGAAAAGGGCCTCTCCGCCGACGATGTGCGCGCGATCCTTGCGCGCGAGGTCGAGGCGGTGCTGACGCCTGTTGCGCGGCCGCTGGTCATCAATCCTGCGCTGAAGCCGCATGTCGTCATGGTCGTCGGTGTCAACGGCACAGGCAAGACGACGACGATCGGCAAGCTTGCGGCCAAAATGAAGGCTGAGGGCAAATCGGTGGTCATGGCGGCTGGCGATACCTTCCGCGCCGCGGCCATCGATCAGCTCAAGGTGTGGGGCGAGCGCACGGGCTGCGCGGTCATCGCCTCGAAGGTCGGATCGGATTCCTCGGGCCTTGCCTTTGAGGCCTTGAAAGCGGCGACCGACACCAACGCCGACGTGCTGCTGCTCGATACCGCCGGCCGTCTGCAGAACAAGCAGGCCCTGATGGAGGAACTCGAAAAGGTCGTCAGGGTTTTACGGAAAATTGATGCCTCCGCTCCTCATGATGTGCTGCTTGTGCTCGACGCGACGACAGGTCAGAACGCGTTGCAGCAGGTGGAGGTTTTCGGCAAGCGCGCCGGCGTCACCGGGCTCATCATGACCAAGCTCGA
>JBOFCQ010000237.1:0-5729 GCA_051646145.1 Hyphomicrobium sp. | reverse complement strand
CCCGCGCAAGGCACACCTTTAACGGCCGCCGATCTGCAACGATTAACAGATTTACCAAGGTGCCGGCTAGCGCTTCGGCCGCCAGCAACTGTCGACTATTCTGACCGCTGATAGCCTGCATTCATGGCCTTCGCATGGGGATCCGCGCAACGCTTTTGGGCGGAACGTGGCCTTCGCCGTCAAGAGGTTGAATGCGTGTCGGGCTTCGATGAGGTGTGGTGGCGCGGTGCCCTGAGCGGACCGCTGTCGTGGAGCAGGTGACATGAGTATCGCAAGACACGTATGCGCAGTTGTAGTCGTTGGCGGCGTTATCGCATCTGGACCGGCTCAGGCCGGACACAACTGTGGCCACGGCGGTGGCCGTGTCATCGAATGCCTCGAGAAAGTGCGAACACCCGATGTTTACGCGACGGCGGCACGCCCGGTTGTCGTCAGACCGGGATACACCGAAGTCGTGCGCACGCCAGCCGTGGTCATGAACCGCGCCGAGCGCGTTGAAGTGTCGCCAGGCCGCTGGCACGCGGTACATCAGCCAGCCGTCATGGGACATCGCAGCGAGCGCGTTCTGATTGCACCCGCACGCACAACATATGTTGAAACGCCGCCGGTGACGCGCACGGTGCGCGAGACCGTCGTGGTGCAGCCAGCATCGGTGCGCTGGGAACATCGCCGCGGCTTTCTCGGTCGCGGCGAACGCATGTGCAAGGTCGTTGTGCCAGCCGTAACGCGTGACGTGCATCGCGAGGTCGTGGTGGCGCCTGGCCGCCGCGTCGCGCACGTTTCACCGGCTCAGTATCAGACGGTAACGCGCCCTGTTGTCTTGCAGCCGGCACGTGTGGAGAAGGTTTATCAGCCGCCGGCATACGGCTATGTCAGCCGTCCGGTCGTCGTGCGTCCGGCATCGGAACATGTCGTGCGTCATGCGCCTGTCATGGGTGTTCAGCACGAGCGCGTTCTCGTGCGCGCGGGCGGCACCGCATGGGTGCGTTCGGGCACGCACTGATAACGAAGTAGACAGCCTCGCGCATCAGGCGCGACGAACGGGCGCACAGTCATAGGCTGCGCGCCCGTTTTGCTGTGCACACTGCAACGTCGCGCGCCCACGTGAATATGCTCACGAAATCGTTGCTTTTCCGATGTTACGCGCGCTCTGCGCTCATGCGTATGAACATCAAATTTCGATCGTGCGTTTTGCGCACGGCACGCATCGCCGTTCGCATGTGCTCAACGAAAGAGGGATTGACCCGACGCGCGAAGCTCAGCATCCTTCGCGATGTCAGCAATGGACTGCGGAAGAGATCGGTCGATCCTTTCGGATCGCCGGCGCCGAAGGAGCAACCGCCCCGGAAACTCTCAGGCAAACGGACCGCAGTCCGATGACGCTCTGGAAAGTGGCGATGCGACGTTCGCGATCGCCCACCGAAGATGACAGGGTTTGTGTCAGCCGATGTAATCGGTCGCACAGCACCTAATCTTTCAGGTATCGCGACAGAGGGGGCTTTATCCGGTGCGCATGTGCGCACAGGGAAGCCATGGAGCCCCTCGTGCCAGAAGCCCCACGTCACCCGGAATCTAAATCCGCCGCCGTTGCTCCTGCCGCGTCCACGCAACCGGCGGCAAGTGAGCTATCGCTCAAGCTTACAGCGCTGCACGCGCTGCATCTCGCGCACGGCGCGCGCATGGTGCCATTTGCCGGCTACGATATGCCGGTGCAGTATGCCGCCGGCGTGCTCAAAGAGCATCTGCACACGCGTTCAGCGGCCGGCCTTTTCGATGTGTCTCACATGGGGCAGATCACGCTGCGTGCCAGGTCTGGCAACGTCGAAGACGCGGCGCGGGCATTGGAACGCCTGGTGCCGATGGACATCGCCGGCCTCTCGCCCGGACGTCAGCGCTATGCCTTCTTCACCGATGAAAACGGCGGCATTCTCGATGATCTGATGGTTGCGCATCGCGGCGATCATTTGCTGCTGGTCGTCAATGCAGCGTGCAAGGCGGCGGATGAAGCGCATCTGCGCGCGGCGCTTTCCGAAGACTGCGAGATTGAACGGCTCGACCGCGCGCTGATCGCGTTGCAAGGCCCGAAAGCGGAAGCGGCACTGGCGCGCCTCGCGCCGGAATGTGCCGACATGCGGTTCATGGATGTCCGCGAATTGAACTTGTCCGGGCAGACGTGCATTGCCTCGCGCTCCGGGTACACGGGTGAAGATGGGTACGAGATTTCGATTGCGAACGATCGCGTGTACGATCTCGTTCTGCCGCTGCTGCAAGACGACAGCGTCGCGCTGATCGGCCTTGGCGCGCGAGATTCTCTGCGCCTTGAAGCCGGCATGTGTCTTTACGGCGCCGATCTCGACACGGCAACGACGCCCATCGAGGCAAACCTCGCCTGGGCCATTCAACCGTCGCGGCGCAACGCGGGCAAACGCTCCGGCGGCTTTCCCGGCGCAGATGTCATTCTCAATCAGTTAGCAAGCGGCACCGCGCGCGCGCGCGTTGGCTTGCTGCCGGATGGCCGTGCGCCGGTGCGTGCCGGATCGGCGATCTATCGCGCCGAAGATGGCGCGGATCTCATCGGCATCGTGACGTCGGGCGGATTTGGCCCAAGCCTCAACCGGCCTGTCGCCATGGGCTACGTCGCGACGTCGGTTGCTGACGCTGGCAACGGCACGACGGTCTATGCCGACGTACGTGGCAAGCGACTGCCGATGTCGATCGCGGTGCTGCCGTTTATCACCCCCCGCTACAAACGCTGAAACATCGAAGGAGATTGCACGTGATGAAATTCACCGAAGAGCATGAATGGCTGACGCTCGACGGCGATGTGGCGACGGTTGGCATCACGCCGCACGCGTCGACACAGCTCGGCGATCTCGTTTTCGTCGATCTGCCGAAGGTCGGTGCCGCTCTGCAAAAAGGCATGGGCGCTGCTGTTGTGGAATCGGTTAAGGCCGCCTCCGACGTCTATGCTCCGCTCAGCGGCAGCGTCGTCGAGATCAACGATGCGGTGGCGCAAGACCCGGCACTGGTCAACTCCGATCCGCTCGGCAAGGGCTGGCTCTACAAAATGAAGCTCGCCAACCGCGCTGATTTCGACGGCCTCATGGATGAAGCCGCCTACCAGACATTGATCGTCTAGCGCCCCTTTTTGGAGCCACCCATGACCGCCTCATATGATCCTTATGACTTCGCAAATCGTCGCCATATCGGCCCCTCGGCGAGCGAAATTGCCGACATGCTCGAAGTCGTCGGCGCCCCGACATTGCACGCACTCATCGATGAAACGGTGCCTGCCGCCATTCGTCAGACGGAGCGCATCGATTTCGGTAAATCGCTGTCGGAACGGCGTGCGCTCGACAAGGTGCGTGCAACGGCGAACAAGAACCGTTTGCTGACCTCGCTCATCGGCCAGGGTTATCACGGCACGACGATGCCGCCGGCGATCCAGCGCAACATCTTTGAGAATCCGGCGTGGTACACGGCTTACTCGCCGTATCAGCCCGAGATCAGTCAGGGCAGGCTTGAAGCTTTGCTGAACTTTCAGACGCTCGTCTGCGATCTGACCGGGCTCGACATCGCAAATGCGTCGCTGCTCGATGAAGCAACGGCTGCCGCGGAAGCGATGGCCATGGCGCATCGCGTCGCGAATTCGAAGGCGCAATCGTTCTTCGTCGATCACCAATGTTTGCCGCAGACCATCGCGGTCGTCAAAACGCGTGCCGAGCCTTTGGGCTGGACGGTTGTCGTTGGCGATCCCTTTCGCGATCTCGTGCCGGGTCAGGTTTTCGGCGCGCTTTTCCAGTATCCGGGCGTTGAAGGCGCATGCCACGATTTCTCCGAGCCGATCGCGAGCTTGCACGCGGCGGGCGCCATTGCCGTCGTCGCGGCCGATCCATTGGCGCTGACGCTGCTGAAGCCGCCCGGTGCAATGGGTGCTGATATCGCCATCGGCTCCATGCAGCGCTATGGCGTGCCGATGGGTTATGGCGGACCGCACGCGGCCTACATGGCCACGCGCGATGCCCACAAGCGCACGATGCCGGGGCGTCTCGTCGGCGTCTCCGTCGATAGCAAGGGCAATCGCGCCTACCGACTAGCACTGCAGACGCGTGAGCAGCATATCCGCCGCGAAAAGGCGACGTCCAACATCTGTACATCACAGGTTCTGCTGGCGGTCATCGCGTCGATGTACGCCGTATTTCATGGTCCGCGCGGATTGAAGGCCATTGCCGAGCGCGTGCATCGCGATGCGGCGCGTCTCGACGATGGCTTGACGTCGCTCGGTTTCAAGGTTTCGCCGTCGGCATACTTCGATACGATCACAGTCGATGTCGGCGCGTACCAAGGCCTAATCCTGAAGAACGCCGTCGATAATGGCGTCAACCTGCGCAAGGTCGGACGTGACCGCATCGGCATCACCGTGGACGAGCGCACGCGGCCCGATACCATCGAGGCGGTCTGGCGCGCGTTCGGCGGTTTTCATCTCGTCTATCAGGATGCCTATCCGGCATCACGTTTGCCGGCGGCTCTGTTGCGCACGTCTGAGTATCTGACGCATCCGATTTTTCACATGAACCGCGCCGAGAGCGAGATGACGCGGTACATGCGCCGCTTGGCCGACCGCGATCTGGCGCTCGATCGCTCCATGATCCCGCTCGGTTCGTGCACCATGAAACTCAATGCGACGGCGGAAATGCTGCCTATTTCATGGCCGGAATTTTCCGAGATGCATCCGTTTGCGCCGGCCGATCAAGCGCTTGGGTACAAGGAGCTGATCGACGATCTCTCCAAGAAGCTGTGTGACATCACCGGCTATGACGCGATTTCGATGCAGTCGAATTCCGGCGCGCAAGGCGAGTATGCGGGGCTGCTCGCCATCCGCGCATATCACCTGAGCCGCGGCGATAAAGACCGTGACGTTTGCCTGATCCCTTCATCGGCGCACGGCACCAATCCGGCGTCGGCGCAGATGTGCGGCATGACCGTGGTGGTCGTTGGCACGGATGCTGGCGGAAATATCGATGTGGCGGACTTCCGCGCGAAGGCGGAAAAGCACGCCGACAGGCTGGCTGCCTGCATGATCACGTATCCCTCAACGCACGGCGTGTTCGAAGAGTCGGTGGTCGAGCTGTGCGAAATTACGCACGCGCACGGCGGTCAGGTTTATCTCGACGGCGCAAACCTCAACGCGCTCGTTGGGCTGGCGCGGCCGGGCGACATTGGCGCTGATGTCAGCCATCTCAATCTGCACAAGACGTTCTGCATTCCCCACGGCGGCGGTGGCCCTGGCATGGGCCCGATTGGCGTCAAGGCGCATCTCATCCCGTTCTTGCCGGGGCATCCCGAAACGGACGGGCGTGAGTTCACGGTCGCGGCGGCGCCCTATGGTTCGGCATCGATCCTGCCGATCTCGTGGAGCTATTGCCTGCTGATGGGCGGACGCGGTCTGACGCAGGCCACGCGCATCGCTATTTTAAATGCCAACTATATCGCCAAGCGACTCGAGAGCGCGTTTCCCGTGCTCTACAAAGGCCGCAACGGCCGTGTCGCGCACGAGTGCATCATCGACACGCGACCGTTGCTCGAAAAAGCGGGCGTAACGGTTGACGATATCGCCAAGCGGCTCATCGATTGCGGCTTCCATGCGCCGACCATGAGCTGGCCGGTCGCGGGAACGCTGATGATCGAGCCGACCGAATCCGAGACCAAGGCCGAGATCGACCGGTTCT
>JBOFCQ010000230.1:0-6383 GCA_051646145.1 Hyphomicrobium sp. | reverse complement strand
GGCTTCTTGAACACGACCTTTTCAATGGCCGGCACCGGCAGCGCGGTGGCGACCTTCGCGAGATCGCCATAACCGATGCTCTTGCCGGCTTCGACCATCTTGCCGCCGCCTGAATCCTTCAGCAGCACGACCGTGTGGTTCTTCGCCTTGCAGAGCGCTGCATCGACGCCCCACTGCGCCGCCGCCGCCGCTTCGAGCATCTGGCGCATGGACGCACCGCAGACGCGCATCGGCTGGATGTAGTGACGCACGCTGCGCGAGCCGTCCGTATCCTGGTTGCCGTACTTCGGCTCGTCACCGGGCGCCTGAACCACTTTCACGCGCGACCAGTCCGCTTCCATTTCATCGGCGATGATCATCGGCAGCGCCGTCTTGGCGCCTGTGCCCATTTCGGAGCGATGCGCCATGATGGTGACCGTGCCATCGGGCGCGATCGCGATGAACACGTTCGGATTGGTGACGACGCCGTTCGGCATGGTCAGTCCGCCGTGCGGATAAAGCGTCACGGCTTCGGCCTTGTTGGCCGGGATCATCTGCATGGCAATCGCCACGCCGGTCGTCGTCAAGGCGCCGCCAAGGAAGCTGCGGCGGCTGACGTTTTCAATGACCAGTGCCGGTTGCGCTTCAGAGGTGCCGGTGGACGCGCCGGTCTTTTCGAGCGCCTGACGCGCCTGTTCGAGATAATGCAACATGATTAGACTCCCCCGGCTGCGAGACGAACAGCTTCGTGGATGCGCTGATAGCAACCGCAACGGCAGATGTTGCCGGCCATCTCTTTCACGATGTCCTCATCGCTCGGGGCGCGGTTCGCGGTGAGCAGCGCTGCAGCCTGCATGATCTGGCCGGCCTGACAGAAACCGCATTGCGGTACGTTGACCTCGCGCCAGGCTTTCTGAACCGGGTGATTGCCATCACCGCTCAGCCCTTCGATCGTCGTGACCTTCTTGCCGGCCACTTCAGCCATGGTCACCTGACAGGCGCGCATGGCGGCGCCGTCGACGTGCACCGTGCATGCACCGCACAAACCGGTGCCGCAACCGAACTTCGTGCCGGTCAGCCCGACTTCATCGCGCACGTACCAAAGCAGCGGCGTATTTGGATCGCCATCGAACGCGTGGCTTTTGCCGTTAATCGTCACTTCTGCCATTGACGTTTCTCCCTGGGGTTCTTGATGCTCGTCGCATGTTGGCAAGTGTGCCTTGCCGCGACGCACGCGTCTATTCGTTTTCCGTAGAGCCCTGCGCCTTGACGAGCAGTGCAATGCGATAGGCATCGTGCAACTTACCGACCAGGAAAACGGCCCCTGGTTCGATCTCGCCCGGCGCGCCATCGGCAAACTTGATACGCAGGAGATGCGTCACAGGCATATTCAGTCTGTGATTTCGCAAAGATTGCAGCTCCTTTAGCGTGGTGGCGCCAGCATCTTCGAGTTCGATTTTCGCGATGGGCCGCCCAAGCGTGTGATGAATCTGCGCCGAGAACACACGGCGCTTATAATCGCTCACGTCTTGCCAGTTCACGATACCGTCAATGGCTGTGAAGTCCTCCGCTTCAATTGCATTCCTGACATGCGAAATTAGTGAGCTGTCCGATGCCAGGTCTGGTGGCGGTGCAGCAATGGCCGTCGTTGCAAACGCGAACGCGGCCACCGCGAACACAGCCTTGCGGAGGAGGCTGATGCCCCCTCCGCGCGATACGTTCGTACGTACACTCGTCACGATGTTCCTCACTTCTTGAGAGCGAATACCCAGATCGAACCACCCTGCGGGACCGGCGGAAGCTTGCGATCTTCCGGCATGATCTTCTGCATCAGGGCATGCATACGCTCTGCGTCGACACCCCAACCCGCCTGCACCGCGATGTACTGCGTACCATCGACGGAGAAGCTGGACGGGACACCGTTGACGCCCGACGGCATCGCCTGTTCCCACAGCACCTTGCCGCTGGTTGCATCCATGGCGCGGAACTTACGGTCGACCGTACCGCCGGCGAACACCAGGTTGCCGCCCGTGGTCAGCAACGGCGCCCAGAACGGCGTGTCGTTGAACGAGGTGGTCCAAGCGCGCTTGCCGGTTTTCATGTCGAAAGCCTGCAACTGACCGATCGGAATCGGCTTCGACTTGTCGACGGCATCGCTGAAGCGCAGGCTGGCGAACACAACGTCGACGGGAACGCTGAGCCACAATTCACCCGGCTTCAGCTTTTCGAGAGAGCCGGCGCCGCCGTATTCCGAGCACAGGTTGATGTGCGACGGGATGTAGAGCATGCCGGTCTTCGGGTTGTAGGCTTCCGGCGGCCAATCCTTGCCACCCCACAAGCTCGGGCAGAACTTGACCGTCTTGTTGATGAGCGGAACACGATCGGCATTGTAGCTCGGACGGCCCGTCTTCGGATCGATCTTGTCGAAGGCGTTCTGTTCGACATAGGCGTCGGCGCCGATGAAGTTGATCGAGTCCTTGCCGCGTTCCAGCCACCACAGGTAGCCGTTACGACCGGCGTGAACGAGACCCTTGATGGTCTTGCCGTCACGCGGATAGTCGATCAGCAGCGGCGCCGAGACTTCGTCCCAATCCCAGGCATCGTTCCAGTGATACTGGTGATGGCCCTTGATGGCGCCGGTCGTCACGTCGAGCGCGATGACCGATGTTGTATAGAGGTTGTCGCCCGGACGCGCGTCCGGCATCCACGGTGCGCCGTTGCCGGTGCCGAAGTAGGCAAGCTTGGTGTCAGGGTCGTAGTTGCCCTGCATCCAGACGCTGCCACCGCCGGTCTTCCAGTCTTCGCCACGCCACGAATTGCTGCCGGGTTCGCCGGGAGCCGGAATGGTGAAGGTCTTCCAGGCAACCTTGCCGCTGTCGGCGTCGAGTGCCGTGATGTGCCCGCGCACGCCGAACTCGCCGCCCGACACGCCCGAAATCACTTTGCCGTCCGCAACCAGAATGGAAAGCGTCGAATATTCGCCGATCTTCCAATCGCCGATGCACGTTTCCCAGACTTGCTTGCCGTTGGCGGCATCAAGCGCCACGACGCATGCGTCGAGCGTCGCCAGATAGACGCGATCCTTGTAGAGACCGACGCCGCGGTTGGTCGGATGAAGCTGGAAGAGTTCCTTCGGCAGCTTGCGGCGATAGCGCCAGATCTCGAAGCCCGTTTTCGCGTTCAGCGCGATGACGTTGTTTTCGGGCGTGGCAACGAACATGACGCCGTTGTTGACGATCGGCGGCGCCTGATGGCCTTCCTGCAGGCCGGTCGCGTACGACCAGACCGGCACGAGATCCTTGACGTTCGATGCGTTGATCTGATCGAGCGCGCTATAACCCCAGCCGGCATAGTTGCCGCGCCAGCTGAGCCAGTTCTCGGGTTCCGGCTTCAGCAACCGTTCGTCAGTGACGGATTTATATCCGTCAGCGGTGGCGGGTGCCGCCGCAAAGGGCGACAGCGCGGCCAGCGCGCATATCGCGGATAATACGACCCTAGTCTTCATGCGTTTCCTCCTCCACGTGATAGGCTATGTCAGCGGCGCAGCGGGTTAGCCCGATGCGCCAGGTGCGCTCGTAAATCCGGCTGTTGCCGTGATTATTCCATCCGCGCCGATGGCGATTGGAATTCTGGGAAGCGGTTGGGTTGCCGGTCCGTCGAGCACTTCGCCATTGGCGAGCACGTCGAATTCCGACATGTGGCAGAAGCACCGCCAACGGTTCTGCTGCGCTTCGAATGATGTGACCTTGCAGGCTTTGTGCGTGCAGATCGCAGAGTAGGCGGCGACACCCTTAGTCGCTTCGAGTGGCGATCCGCTCTCGACGTTCGCGATGCGCACGAGATTGATGGCGTTCATGCGCGAGCCATCGCGCAACTTGCCGGTGGCGGGGTCGAGCGGCAGCACATCCATGACGGCGGCGCCGGGTTTGAGATCATCGAGACGCAGGGCCACGGGAGCCGCACCATCGACGACGCGCGCAAACTGATCGCCAGCCATGACCATCGCGGCCTCGCCGCCAGCGGCTTCTTCCGCAAGTGCCTTAGCGCTGCATCCGCATCCCAATGCGGCGGCTCCGCCGCACACCGCCATCACGCCGAGCACGGCCCGGCGATCCATGGCGCGAGCGGCCGGACGGCAAACTGCACCATCGTCGGACGGCGTCGAAACAAGGCCTCCGCGCGGAAGGTCTTTCGTGAAACTGCTCATGCTCCTCCCCAATTTTTGGTCTCGGGTCGGCGTCACGCCAGATGTGACAGTTCGCCCGTTATGGAGTGAGAGGGGCAGAAAGCGTGCCAACCCGAAGGCTGCACGCGCGGCGCAGCGCAGCAAAAAACACGGCGATGTCGATCGAATTTGCACGCGCGCGCGCCGCCGCGCTGACGATCAAAGCGGCGCGCGATGTCACGCGATCAGTCAGGCAGTCAGGCAAGGTGAGCAGCAGATGGATGCAAATCGCCGCATCGGTTCATGAATTTTGAACGCACGCTGCAAGCCTCAACGCGACGGCGCTGCCTGACGCGCACGACGCGCCGCCGCCGTGCGGCGATGATGCAGTGCGATATCGCGTGCACTTGGGGCAAAGAGATTTTTTACATCGCCGTCGCGTGGCGCGCGCGCCGGCAGCAAGTGCACCGGACGCCAACTCGGGTGCGTGTAACATCTGTCACATTTGGCAAGGCGGCGGGTGACAGGGTGTGACACGCCTTTTACGCGCGACACGCATCGATACCGTGCGCGTGGATGGCTCCGCCGCGCATGCAATCGCCCGATAAAACTTAGCCTTCGATGATGATGTGGACGTGCTTTGGCCCGTGCGCCGGCTTGACGATGATGCCGGCGACGTCGGCCGTGCGGGATGCTCCCGACACGATGTTGAGCGCGCGCGGCCAGACGCCGCCCGACGCGCGCATGCGGGCCCATAAATCTTCGGGGTAGGCAACGATGGTCGCTGCCGGCAACACAGCGATATGCAGGTCGGGCAGATAGTTCAGCGTCGCTGGCGATTGGCCTGTCGAAGCAAACACGAGACTTCCGGTTTCAGCGATGGCCCCGATGGCCTGCGTGACGCCGACACTTTCAACAAGCCGTCCTTTGCCACTGTTGATCTGCCACGACGATGGCCATGCGAGATCAGAAAGATCGCCCGAAATGCTGATATCGCGCGTTTGATTTGTCGGCCCGACATGGGTGTCGACAGCGTGTCCGACAGCGGCGGCAAGATCGGCGCGATGCGCCACGCGGGTGATCGTAAAGCCGTTGCCGAGCGCTTTTTCCGAGAACTGCTCGATCGGCGATGATGCTGCCGGCGGACGCACCGTCTGCACGCGCGGCGCGCCCGTCGCCTTCGCCGATGCGGTCGCAGCGCCGCGCTTCACTTCGAGTGCAGCGCGGATACGGCCAAGGATGTCGTCGCGCGCTGTTGTCATCGCTGCTGGCGTGCCCACGCTTTGAGGAACGTTTCACCCTGCGGCGCCGGCATGTCGCGCGTATCGGTCCATCCGCCGGCAAACGGCAGCCAGCGGAACGCGCCCTTCTTACGCCCGAGGCGGCCAAGTCCAGCCATACCGATGCGGGTGAGCGCATGATACAGCCGCGGCCGTCGCGCCAGCCATGCCCAGACGCCGATGCCGAGCCGCGCTTTGCTGCCGATCAATTGCGCTTCCCATTGATCGTGACGCAGCCGGCGCAGCATGTCGGGCAGTGGAATTTTGACCGGGCACACCTGCTGGCAACGGCCATTGAGGGTGCAGGCATGCGGCAGCTCTTTTGCCTTCTCGTGCCCGCCGATCATCGGCGTCAGGATGGCGCCCATCGGACCCGGATAGACCCAGCCATAGGCGTGTCCGCCAACCGAAAGATAGACCGGGCAATGGTTCATGCAGGCGCCGCAACGTATGCATCGCAACATGTCGCGATAGGCATTGCCGAGCATGGCAACGCGCCCATTGTCGATCAGAACGACGTGGTAGGCTTCCGGCCCATCGACATCATCGGGCCGCCGTGGCCCGGTCAGGAACGATGTGTAACTGGTGATGTCCATGCCAAGCGCGCTGCGAGCCAAAAGGCGCAGCAGCGTCGAGGCATCATCGAGTGTGGGCACGATCTTTTCGACGCCGACAGTCACGATGTGCACGCGCGCCAGCGATGACGTCAAATCGCCGTTGCCCTCGTTAGTCACGATGATGCCGGACCCGGTTTCCGCCACCAAGAAGTTGGCGCCGGTGATGCCGATATCGGCCGCGAAGTATTTCGGCCGCATGACATGGCGCACCTGCGCGATCAGTGCGGCGGCATCGGTTTCGCGCTCTGTGTAGCCGTAGCTGCGATGATGCTCGAGGAAGAGATCGGCAATTTTGTCGACGGTTTTGTGCACCGTCGGCATGACGATGTGGCTCGGCGCTTC
>JBOFCQ010000225.1:0-7668 GCA_051646145.1 Hyphomicrobium sp. | reverse complement strand
GCGGTTGTGGCAGCTGGCCCTTGCCGTCCGGTCGCCGTTGCGCCTAATCATGCGCCCGGCGGTCGCGGCGAATCGCGATGGCGCGCGCCGGGATACGGCGGCATGCGAAGACTTTCTCAGCTGAGGCGCGATGGATCGGATCCAAATTACCGGCGGGCAGACGTTGAACGGCGTCATCCCAATCTCAGGCGCCAAGAACGCCGCCTTGCCGCTGCTGATCGCAACGCTGCTGACCGACGATCGGCTGACCTTGAAGAACGTGCCGAACCTTGCGGACGTGAATTTGCTGGTGCGCATTTTGCGCAATCACGGTGTCGACCTTGCCGTTGATGGCAAGCGCCCGGGGCCGGCGGCGCATCTCGGCGAAACGTTCCATCTGACGGCGCGCGATATCGTCGACACCACCGCCCCCTATGAGATGGTGTCGCGCATGCGCGCCAGTTTCTGGGTGCTTGGTCCGCTCGTTGCGCGCATGCGGCAGGCGAAGGTTTCGTTGCCCGGCGGGTGCGCCATCGGTACGCGGCCCGTCGATCTGCATCTGATGGGGCTGAAGGCGCTCGGTGCCGAGATCGAGATCGAAGGCGGCTATGTGCTCGCCAAGGCGCCGAAGGGATTGCGCGGCGCGCATATCGTGTTCCCGAAGGTGTCGGTCGGCGCGACGCACAACGTGCTGCTCGCCGCCGTGCTTGCCAAGGGCGAAACGCTGATCGAAAATGCGGCGCGTGAACCGGAAATCGGCGACGTCGCAGATTGCTTGGTCAAGATGGGCGCGCGGATCGACGGCATCGGCACGTCCGTGCTGCGCATTCAGGGGCGCGATCGCCTCGAAGGCGCGGTGCATTCCGTCGTGCCCGACCGTATTGAAGCTGGCACGTTCGCCATGGCGGTCGCCGCAACCGGTGGCGACGTCGTGCTGGAAGGCGCGAAGTATGCCCATCTCAAGACCGCGCTCGAAGCGCTGGCTGAAACCGGCACCGAAATCACCGACCTCGAAAACGGTATTCGCGTCCGGCGCAACGGCGGCGACATTCAGCCGGTGTCGGTCGAGACGCAGCCATTCCCCGGCTTTCCGACCGATCTGCAGGCGCAGTTCATGGCCCTGCTGTCGCGTGCGCGCGGCACCAGCGTCGTGCGCGAAACAATCTTCGAGAACCGCTTCATGCACGTGCAAGAGTTGGCGCGTCTTGGCGCCGACATTCACATGCACGGTGATACGGCAACGGTGAAGGGCGTGAAAACGCTGAAGGGCGCGCCGGTCATGGCGACCGACCTCAGAGCCTCGGTGTCGCTGGTCATCGCGGGCCTGATGGCGGAAGGCGTCACGACCATCAACCGCGTCTACCATCTCGATCGCGGTTTCGAGCAGCTCGAGCAAAAGCTGACCCGGTGCGGTGGCTTGGTCGAGCGCATCAGCAGCGCCTGATGTGCAGGCCTGGCGGCGCAGGTTCGGCGGCTCAATTGGCATAAAAATGCCGGGTTCGG
Source organism: Hyphomicrobium sp. (assembly GCA_051646145.1). GTDB lineage: Bacteria > Pseudomonadota > Alphaproteobacteria > Rhizobiales > Hyphomicrobiaceae > Hyphomicrobium_B. The sequence continues at coordinate 6,186 of JBOFCQ010000225.1, read as the reverse complement.
CGCGGCGTTGACCATGTCGCCGCTTTTTCGCACGGTCATTTCGTTAACTGTGTAGCTTCCCGCTCAAGGGCACCTTTGCAGAGGTGCTCATGGGGAGAGGTTGCATGTTTGGCGGACTGTTGCGGATCATAGCCGGGTTAGCGCTGGCCCTTCTGGCCGCGGCGCTGGTTGGCGTGTTGACCGGTTCGCCGTTCGTGCCCGCCGCAAGTGGTGCAGAACCGCCGATCGTCACCGCATGGCGCGGCCTGCCCGCGCTTCTGCCGCTGGCTGCTCCGTTGGCGCTGATCGCAGCCGCCATAGGCGAGGATCGCGGTTGGCGCTGGTGGCTGGCGTGGACGCTTGCCGGTGCCTTGGCGGCGACGCTGGCCGGTATGGCGCTCGATATATTTGGCGGCGCTGCCGCATTGCCGCGTCCCGCCGGCGCGCTGTCGCTGGTGGCGATGGGCGCGACCGCCGGGCTCGTCTATTGGTCGGTCGCCGGCTGGCGAGCTGGCGCATTCGGTGCGACGTCCACGAACCAAGGCAGCGAGCAGGGCGAACGTCGACGGTGCGTTGCGTGCGCCGTGGTCGGCCTCTTGGCCGGTGCGATACCGCTGGCCGCGCTCGGCTGGCAGGCGTTCCATCGCACGAATGGCACCTATCCCGAGCAGATCATCACGCGCGCTGAAACCGACGCCAGTACGTTACTGTCGGCCGCCGGCCTGAGCGGCCTCTCGTTCAAGATCAAAGAGCACGTGGGACGCATCACGGGCGAAGTTGCGACGACGTCCGAGCGCGACCAAGCCTTCGCGACGGCGAGCAAGGTTCTGGCGCCGCTGGTCGGCGTGCCGGGCGTTGTGGCCACGCTGCAAAACGATATCGTTGCGAGGGCCTCGTCAAATCCAGATGTCACGGCCGAGAATGCGCGCATTGCCGCCGCGGAAGCTGACGCCAAGCGCCGAGCCGAGGAAGAGCTGCGGTGGAAAGCCGAAGAGGCCGCGCGTGTTGCGGCAGCGGCCGAAGCAGAGGCCAAGCGTCGTGCCGAAGAAGAGCTGCGGTTGAAAGCTGAACAGGCCGCACGGGTTGCGGCGGCGGCAGAAGCAGAGGCCAAGCGTCGCGCCGAAGAAGAACTGCGGCTGAAAGCTGAAGAGGCCGCGCGTGTCGCGGCGGCGGCCGAAGCAGAGGCCAAGCGCCGAGCCGAAGAAGAACTGCGGGTGAAAGCCGAAGAGGCCGCACGTGTTGCGGCGGCGGCTGAAGCCGAAGCCAAGCGCCGTGCCGAAGAAGAACTGCGGCTGAAAGCTGAAGAGGCCGCACGTGTCGCGGCGGCGGCTGAAGCAGAGGCCAAGCGTCGCGCCGAGGAAGAACTGCGGTTGAAAGCTGAAGAGGCCGCACGTGTCGCGGCGGCGGCAGAAGCAGAGGCCAAGCGCCGTGCCGAGGAAGAACTGCGGTTGAAAGCCGAAGAGGCCGCGCGTGTCGCGGCGGCGGCAGAAGCCGACGCCAAGCGCCGTGCCGAAGAAGAACTGCGGCTGAAAGCCGAAGAGGCCGCACGTGTCGCGGCGGCTGCAGCGAACACCGCTCCGTCCACGGCTCCGACGTCGCCAGACGCAGCGGCAAATGCCGGTTCTAAACCTGAGCCCGTCGTTGAAACGACGCCCGCTGAACGGGCGCGGTGTCTGGCGGACTTGTCTGATGCAACCAAAACCACGTCGATCCGCTTTGCGATGCGCTCAGCCGCGCTGAGCAAGCATCACGCAGCCGATCTCGATCGGCTCGCGGCCGTCGCCAAGACGTGCAGTGGCGTGATGATCACGATCCAGGGCCATTCCGACATCACGGGCCCGGCGGCCGCGAACCAGACGCTTTCTGAAGAGCGCGCCGAGGCCGTGCGCGCCGCCCTCGTTGAGCGCGGTGTCAAATCCGCCATTCTGAGTAGTGAAGGCCTGGGCGAAACCAAGCCGCGCAATCCGGCTCGCAACCGCCAGGCATTCCGCGAAAATCGGCGTGCAGAGTTCGCGTTCTCCGGCGCAACGACGCGCGAAAAATCGCCACCCGACGGCACGTCCAGTCCGGAGCGCAAACCGTCAACGCCATAAAGCCACGATCCGGCGCTGCCATGTCGTGGCAACTCTCGACCGACCTTGTGAACAGTGGATCGACAACGTGTATCTGATTTCGCAGTTATGGTGGCTCTTGGCCCTGGCGTTCCTGCTCGGCGCGCTTGTTGGCTATTTTCTTTGGCGCGCGTGCGGGCGGCGTTTCGTCGTCAGCGATCTGGAACGACGCCAGCGCAATCTTCAGGAGAGTTTGGCGGCCGCTGAAGCCGAGCGCCGGCATTTTATGCACATTGCCGGCACGGCGGAGACGGAGCGCTCTGGCCTGCTCGAGACAATCGAATCCCTCAAAGCCTCGCTGGCGCACGTGACGAGCAAGGCCGCCGTTGCGCGCAGCGACGAAGACAAGGCCCGCGCGGCGGCCGATGAAAACCAGCGTCGTGCCGCGGAACTCGCCGCCGAACTCGAGACGCTGAAGCGCCAGAATAAGCCGGGCGCCCGGCCGCGCGGCTGAGCGCTGAAAGGCAAGGGGCAACCGCCCCGTTTTTGGCACGCCGCTCGGCTTGCGTTGCCCGTGGCCGGGGGCTATCACTCGGCCTGTCGCCTGGGCCTGACGGACACTTCAGTCCGGAGTTCGCAATTCGCATGACCTACCTCAAATTGATCGCGCTCGACGCTGAGGATCTGTGCGTCCTGTCCGCACATCTGCAGGATGCGGTCGTGCGCATCGGCGATATGGCCTATCTGCCGTTGGAGCGGCGTTTTGCGATTGTCGCGAATCGCTTCGATTGGAGCCGATCGCTGGCGACGGGCACGCGATCATCCGGGTCGAAGGGCGCGCAGCCCGGGCATGGCGAACGCCGGCGCGCCGGCCTGCGCTTCGAGCGCGTGTCCGCCGCTAGGGTGTTGGGCCTCAACCTCAACGACAAGTCACAGGCTTTGGCTCTGCTTGCCATCAGTTTTGAACCGGCCGGCGGCGAACCGACCGCGGTGGATGGTCATGTCACGTTGACTTTTTCGGGCGGTGCGGCCATTCGGCTCGACGTCGAGTGTCTGGAAGTCGAACTGAAAGATCTCGGCGCCGCTTGGACCACGAAACGCATTCCGGCTCACGCGGAGACGGAAACGGGCGCGGCCCCTGGCGATGCGACTACGGCAACGTCGAAGGACGGCTCATCAAAGGCCGAGTGACACGATATGGCGATGCGGCTGACGAGCACCGATGCCGGGTTTGAGACCGCGTTCAAGGCGCTTCTGGCGCTGAAGCGCGAAGTCTCGACGGATGTCGACACCGCGGTTGCGGACATCATCGCCGATGTGCGCCGGCGTGGCGACGCGGCGCTGATCGATTTCTCGCGCCGCTTCGATTACGTCGAACTGACGGCCGCTAGCCTTAAAGTGACGTCCGCTGAGATCGACGCCGCCGTTTTGCAATGTTCGCCTGAAACGCTGGCCGCCCTAGACTTCGCCGCACATCGCATCCGCGAACATCACCGCCGCCAATTGCCGGGTGACGAACGCTATCGCGACGCGCTGGGCGTTGAACTCGGCCACCGCTGGACGGCCGTTGAGTCGGTTGGGCTCTACGTGCCGGGCGGGCTCGCGTCCTATCCAAGTTCGGTTCTGATGAATGCCGTGCCAGCACAGGTCGCCGGAGTGCCGCGCATCGTCATGGTGGTGCCGACGCCGCGCGGGGAACTCAACCCGCTGGTGCTGGCGGCAGCTAAGGTCGCGGGCGTCGAGGAGATTTATCGCGTCGGTGGCGCGCAGGCAGTTGCGGCGCTCGCCTATGGCACTGAAACGATCAGCCCAGTCGTTAAAATCGTCGGTCCTGGCAATGCGTATGTCGCGGCGGCGAAGCGACAGGTGTTCGGAACGGTTGGCATCGATTCCATCGCGGGTCCTTCCGAAGTGCTCGTCATCGCCGACAAGGACAACAACCCGGAATGGATTGCCGCTGATCTATTGGCCCAGGCTGAACACGATACGGCCGCGCAATCGATCCTGCTGACCGACGACCGCGACTTCGCAGCGGCCGTTGAGCGCGCCGTCGACGAGCAGTTGCGCACGCTGCCGCGCGGCAACATTGCCGCTCAAAGCTGGAACGAATTCGGGGCGACGATCATCGTCAAGAATTTATCGGATGAAGCGCCGGCGCTGGCTGATCGCATCGCGGCCGAACATCTCGAAATCGCGACCGCTGATTGCGAAGCGCTATCGGCTCGCATTCGCAATGCCGGCGCGATTTTCCTCGGCAACATGACGCCAGAAGTGATCGGCGACTATGTCTCGGGTTCCAATCACGTGCTGCCGACGGCGCGCAGTGCCCGCTTTTCCTCAGGGCTCGGCATTCTCGATTTCATGAAGCGCACGTCGATCCTGAAGCTCGACCGCGCGGCCCTTGCGGCGCTGGCGCCGAATGCCATGACCTTGGCGCGGGCCGAGGGATTGGAAGCGCATCGCCGCTCCGTCGAGCGGCGCCTTGGCGGATCGGATTGATGCCGTGACCGATCAATCCCACACACCGCAGGCCGTCAGCCGAGATCGCATCGTCGAGATTACGCTCGATCCGAAGTCGCTCGGCCGCGCCAGCGCAAACATCGAGCACGAGCGCGAAGTCGCGATTTTCGACATTCTCGATGGCAATGTGTTCGCGCTCGAAGGCCAGGATTTCGGGCCCTACAAGCTTGCGCTCGCCATCGCCGAGGATCGGCTGCAGATCACGGTCTGTGACGCAGAAGGTGTCGAGCGGGCCGTGCACCAGGTGCCGCTGACGCCGCTGAAGCGCATCATCAAGGATTACTTCTTGATTTGTGAATCGTATTACGAGGCTGTGCGCAGCGCGCCGCCGATGCGCATTCAAGCCATCGACGTCAATCGCCGCACACTGCACGACGAAGGCAGTCGCGTGCTGGCCGAACGTCTGGCAGGCCGCATTGCCGTCGACAAGGACACGGCGCGCCGGCTGTTCACGCTGGTCAGTGCGCTGCACTGGAAGGGCTGAGCGCCGGTTCGGCCGCGCGCCGCGCGACGAGGAACCAGGTATCCTGCGCGCCAACGCCTTTGATCTCGATCGTGCCGCGCTGCTCGAGTTCGAACGCGGTGCTGAGGGCAGCCGCGCACGTCGGGCAGACGAGAATGCGGCCCGGTGCGCTCGCACTCTCGAGGCGGCTCGCAAGGTTCACCGCGTCACCCCATACATCGTAACTGAACTTGCGCGTGCCGATGACGCCAGCCATCAGCGGGCCGGCCGCCATGCCGATGCGGATGCGTAGCGGGATGTCGGCCTCGCGCGCGATGCGTTCCGCTGTCTCCAGCATGTCGAGGGCCATCGCGCCCAGTCGTTCGGCATGGTCGGCGGCGGGTTCCGGCACACCGGCTGCCGCCATGTAGGCATCGCCGATGGTCTTGATCTTCTCGACGCCGTGGCGCTCAGCCAATTGGTCGAAAGCGCTGACGAGCATGTTGAGCAGCCCGACCGTGCGGGCAGGCCCAAGCTCGCGCGCCAGCTTCACGAAGCCGGAGACGTCGGCGAAGAGCACGGACGCTTCCGTGAAGCTGTCGGCGATGGGCTGGTTCGGCTCGGCCTTCAAGCGCTCGACGACGCTGTCGGGAAGGACATTGCGCAAGACCGCGTCCGTCTCGGCTTTGGCGCGTTCGGCGAGCGAGAAGGCGTAATAGACGGATGCCGAGATCAGGCCGAAGGTTGTGATGGCGGCTTGGATGTACAGCGATTTCAGAAAGCCGTCGTCGAAGGTCAGCAGCGCATCGGAGCGGTGAAACGAGAACCACGTGTAAAGATGCAGCACCAGCGCCGCCGCAACGACCGCCAAGATGAGGCGGATACGTTTGAGGCCAAAGACCACGAACGGCGCCGCTGAGAAGGCGATGTACATGATGGGCGTGCCGCCCGAGCGTCCGAAATAGGCGGCGAAGCCGAAGAGGGCGACCATTTCCGCGACGACGAGAATCAGACCGCCGGCAAGTTCGCTGATGCGGTGGCTGAAGGGAACGAGTGATGCGATGACGGCCAGCGCCAGATTGATGTAGATGACGGGCGCCATCTTCTCGAAATCGGTGAGGATCTGCTGGAGTGCGAAGATCAATGTGCTGATGACGATCAGCGCGGCGATCATGTTCAGGATTTTGAGGCGGC
>JBOFCQ010000192.1:0-15873 GCA_051646145.1 Hyphomicrobium sp. | reverse complement strand
TAGCCGACAATGCCAAGCGTTTTGCCGCGCACTTCGTGTGCGCCGTTGGCGTTCTTGTCCCAGCCGCCGGCGTGCGCCGAGACCGACTTCGGGAACACCTGCCGGAACAGCATCACGATTTCCGCGATCGTCAGTTCTGCAACGCTGCGCGTGTTCGAGAACGGTGCATTGAAGACGGGAATGCCTTTGGCATTCGCCGCATCGAGATCGACTTGATTGGTGCCGACCGAGAAGCAGCCAAGGGCGATCAGGCGATCGGTAGCGGCCACGACCTCGGCGGTGATCTGCGTGCGCGAGCGGATACCGAGAATGCGCGTCGTCGCCAATTCGTCGATCAACTCGCGGCCGTCGAGCGCCTTCGACATCCGATCCACGCGCGTAAAGCCCTGGTCGCGGAAGGCCTGCTCAGCCGTATCGGAAATGCCTTCGAGCAACAGCACACGGATGTTGTTTTTGGCGAAACTGGGATTGCGGATGGCGGTCATGTCGATGTGCCGAAGCTCCTGCGCAAGCATCTTCACGATGCGTTGCCGGGTTCAAAGCGTAAGGTCAATTCATCAAAAGAACCATGAACTTAAGTGGTGTGCGGCAAAACGGGTCAGATGACCTTGCCGGGATTGAGAATGCCATTCGGATCGAACGCGGATTTGAGCCGGCGCATGAGGTCGATCTCGATCGCGCTTTTGCGGGTGATCATCTCGTCGCGCTTCAGCTTGCCGATGCCGTGCTCTGCGGAAATGGACCCGCCCAGCTCCGAGACGAGATCGTGCACCGCATGCGACATCGCCGTCCACTGGGCGAGATAGTGCGCGCGGTCCATGCCGGTGGGCTGCGTGACGTTGTAGTGCACGTTGCCGTCACCGAAATGTCCGAACGGCACAGGTCGCGCGCCCGGCACGACGCGATCGACCACATCAGCCGCGCGTGTCAGAAATTCCGGAATGCGTCCGATCGGCACGGAGATATCGTGCTTGATGCTGCCGCCTGCAGGCTTTTGCGCTTCCGACAGGCTTTCGCGCAGCTTCCAGAAATCGCGTGAATGCTGAAGAGAGCCGGCAATGGCGCCGTCGCGGATATAGCCTAACTCGCTCGCCTCGGTCAGGAATGCTTCCATCTGGGCGGCAGCACGGCCATTGCTTTCGCCACTCGACATTTCGAGCAGCGCATACCACGGGTGCGGATCGGCCAATGGATCGCGCGTGCCGGATATGTAGGCGAGCACAAAGTCCATCGCCAGACGCGACCAGAATTCGAACGCCGTCAAAGACGCGCCTGCATGCTGTTCCGCCAGCCGGAAGAGCTGCAAGGCTACCGCCGGACTGTCGATGGCAACAACGGCAGTGGCCTGTTCGACAGGGCGCGGCACGGTGCGCAGAGCCGCCGCGGTGATGATGCCGAGCGTGCCTTCAGAACCAATGAACAGGTCGCGCAGATCGTAACCCGTGTTGTCCTTTTTCAGCGTTCTCAGACCATTCCAGATCTGGCCATCGGCGAGCACGACCTCGACGCCAAGTGCCAGATTGCGGGCGTTGCCATGCGCCAGCACGGCGACGCCGCCGGCGTTGCTCGCCAAAACACCGCCGATCTGGCAACTGCCTTCGGATGCTAGGCTCAAGGGAAACAACCGCCCGGCGCGCTCGGCCGTCGCCTGCGCCGCAGCGAGTGTCACGCCGGCATCGACGATCATCGTGCCGCCTGCGGCATCGACCTCGCGAACGGCCGTCATGCGGCCGACCGAGAGCACGATTTCATTGCCCTCAGCCGATGGCATCTGACCGCCGACGAGGCCGGTATTGCCGGCCTGGGGCACGATGGCGACGCGCGCATCGTTCGCAATCCGGAGAATGGCGGCGACTTCTGCCGTCGAACCGGGCCGCAGCACAACCGGCGTTCGGCCCACAAAGAGATCGCGCCATTCCTTGAGGTAGGGCTCCTGATCGCTCGCGGCCGTGATGGCATTGGCCGGCCCGACGATGTCGGTCAGGCGCTGTATCAAGTCCGGGTCGGGCGTGTTCAAGCGGTTGGGCAAGGGTGTCTCGATCTCGTTTCCGGCGCGGGGCATACCCACGACCAAAGAACTGTAACGGGCGCTGTCGCACGCACGTATCTGCCATGGATCGAATGACTGAGGAGGTCAAGGATGCGTATGTCCAATTGGTTGAAGTCGCTCGTTGTGGTTGCGGCGCTTGCCGGCTCCGCGAGCACATCGTTTGCGCTCGAACCGGCTGCCTATACGGCCGACGCCGTGAAGGCCGCCCAGGCCGCCGGAAAGCCGGTGCTGATCCATGTCACGGCCCCCTGGTGCCCGACCTGCAAAGCGCAGCATCAGGCGATCAACACCATCATCGCGAAACCTGAGTTTGCCGAAGTTGCGGTGTTCAACGTCGATTTCGACACGCAGGAAGATGCGCTCGCCGCCTACAAAACGCGGACGCAGAGCACGCTCGTCGCGTTCCACGGCGATAAGGAGACCGGCCGTCTGGTCGGCGAGACGAAGCCTGCCGCAATCGAAGCCCTCATCGCAACGTCGCTGAAGAAGTAACGCCCCATGTTCGACTCCACGCTCGCTTTTGCCGCCGCGGCCGGCGTGCTGTCGACGTTATCGCCGTGCGTCCTGCCGCTGCTGCCGATCGTCGTCGGTTCGGCCGCAGGCGCGCATCGGCATGGGCCGCTCGGGCTCGCGGCGGGTTTGGCAGTGTCGTTCGTCGCCATTGGCATGTTCGTCGCGACGCTTGGGCAAGCCATCGGCATCGATCAATCGAGCCTCAGAACGTTAGGCGGCGCGATTTTGCTGGTGCTCGGCGTTGTGCTCGCCGTGCCGGTTTTGTCAGAGAAGTTCGCGACGGCCGCAGCGCCGGTCAGCGGATGGGCCGAGCAGTCGTTTGGCGGCTTCGATACGTCCGGGCTTTCAGGCCAGTTCGCGCTTGGGCTGCTGCTTGGGGCGGTATGGAGCCCGTGTGTGGGCCCAACACTCGGCGCGGCCTCGGTGCTTGCGGCGCAGGGCGAAAATCTCGGACAGGTGGCGTTGACGATGGCCGCGTTTGGTCTTGGCGCGGCGTTGCCGCTGGTGCTGCTTGGTCAACTGTCCCGCGATGCCATGCTGCGTTGGCGCGGCAAACTCATGTCGGCCGGCAAGGGCGGCAAGATGGCGCTCGGTATTCTGCTGGCCATTGTCGGCTTTGCTGTTCTGACTGGGCTTGATAAGCGCGTCGAAGCCGTCATCGTGGAGATGTCTCCGCAATGGCTGACGGACCTGACGACGCGCTTCTAGGCGAAGCAGCGCTGCGCCACTCGGCTATTCTTTCGACATCGCACCGCCCATACGGCGATACACAAATGCCGGTGATGGCCGGCGCGATTCCTCCTCCGCCAACGCGCGAAACTGCGCGTGATAGCTTGATTTAGCGCATGTCGGATCGGCATTGGCGGCATCGCCCGTCATGGCGAGTGCCTGGCAGCGGCATCCGCCCCAGTCGATCTCGCGCCGGTCGCAACTGCGGCACGGTTCCTTCATCCAGGACGTACCGCGATAGGCTTCGAACGCCTGACCGTTGAGCCAGATGTCGCTGAGCGGCCGCGAGCGCACGTTGTCGAACGATAGCGACGCGATTGTCTCCGACGCGTGGCACGGCAGAACTTTGCCCGATGGCGTGATCGTCATCAGGTTCTGGCCCCATCCGCCCATGCACGGTTTCGGCCGGATGGCATAGTGATCGTGCACTACGAAGTCGAACACCAAGATGCCCTTGAGGCGCTCCTTCGCGTCTTCGACGATTTTGACCGTGCGCAGAAACTGCTCGCGCGTCGGGATGAGCGCCGCGCGGTTCTTCAACGCCCAGGCATAGTATTGCGTATGCGCGACTTCCAGCCGGCCCGCGCCAATCTCGACGGCATAGTCGATGATCTTTTCCAGGCTCTCGATGTTGTGGCGGTGGACGACGGCGTTGAGTGTCAGCGGCAAGCCGATGTCGCGCACCCATGCGGCGACAGCGTGCTTCTTGGGAACGCCGCCCTTGTAGCCTGAAATGCGATCAGAATTGGCGGCGTCCAGATCCTGTATCGAGAGCTGCACGTGATCGAGGCCACGCTTGGCGAGGCCTTCTAAGCGGTCGCGCGTCAGCGTCACGCCGGACGTGATGAGATTGGTGTAGAGCCCGTGCGCGACGGCAGACTCGAGGATCTGCTCCAGGTCTTGCCGCACCGTTGGTTCGCCGCCGGAGAGGTGCAACTGCAGAATGCCGAGTTCGGCGGCCTGTCGCATGACATCCTGCCACTCGGCCGTCGAAAGCTCTTCAGCGACGCGAACAAGTTCGAGAGGGTTCGAACAGTAGGGGCACTGCAGCGGGCATCTGTGGGTCAATTCGGCCAGCAGGCCAACCGGCGCGCGCACGCACGCACCGGTCGACGTTGCGGGGTCGGATATACTGGCAGGCGTCACGATGCTGCCGGTCGCGATCTCATCCATGGTTAGTGCGCCTTACCGTGCGTCTGGCACATAGGCGCCGGGCGGGATCATGCCCGGCGCGACGTAGGCGAGATGCAGCGCATCGAGCTGCGCCCACAGCACATCGCATTTGAAGCGCACGGCGGCGACGCAGGCCTCCTGCATCTCGCGTGTACGCGCATTATCTTTGACGAACTGCAGGCTGTAGGTGGCGTCGCGCGGGGCCTGGCTCAGGCGGCGCTTGAAGTAGGCCATGACGTCGTCATTGACGAAATCGTAGCTCGCCAGCATGCCGGCGATGCGTTCGCGGTGGATGGAGGGTGCGAACAGTTCCGTCAATGAGGATGCGGCGGCGACAACCAGCGGCTGTTCGACGACGAAGCGCACATACGCCTCGACGGCAAAGCGTGTGGCCGGCAGCGCGCCTTCAAAGCTCGTCACGTAGTCGCGGCTGAGGCCGAGGCAGTCGGTCAGCACCAGCCACCGCTCGATGCCGCCCGGTTCTTCCGGCATCTGCCCGTCGTGATCGTGGATGCGGTGTATCCACTCGCGGCGCAACTCGCGATCGTGGACGCGGCTCATGAACGCGGCGTCCTTGCGCGGCACGGCCTCCTGATAGCAATAACGATTGAGCGCCCAGGCAGCCACCTGGCCCTTGTTCAGTTTGCCGCCATGCAGGAGTTTGTGAAAGGGATGCTTGTCGTGATAGCGCTCCGCACCGACAGCGCGAATGGCGGCTTCGAAGGCATCCGCCGACCACGGTGCATCGGATGGTTCAATCTTGCAGGCGATTTCGTTCATCGTGCGGCTCCTCCTGCCGTGTGTTGCGCATGGGCGGGCCGCTTCATTGAGATGTCGGCCGCGGGGCGGAGGATGACGCGCATGCGAGCGCTCTCCGGTTGATGGAGATCAACCGGTGCCGTCACGATTTTCGCGCGGATGCTCACGATCGCGCGAGAACGGCGGAATGTCTGATCGAGCGCAATATGCGGGACGCCAGTCGAGAACGGCACAGGTGTGCGCGTGTGTGCAGCGCGTGCCGGAGGTTTGCTGCTCAGACGATCTTCTGGCCGGTCTTCTTCCAATCGGCGGCGAAGATTTCGAGGCCCTTGTCGGTCAGCGGGTGCTTGACCAATTGCTTGAGAATGGACGGCGGAATGGTGGCGACGTCGGCGCCGATCATCGCCGCGTCCTTCACGTGGTTGATAGTGCGGATCGAGGCGGCGAGAATGTCCGTCGAAAGCTCGGGGTAGTTATCGTAGATCATGCGGATCTCCTTGATGAGATCCATGCCGTTGATGCCGATGTCGTCGAGGCGGCCGATGAACGGCGACACGAACGTTGCGCCGGCTTTGGCGGCGAGAAGCGCCTGCGTTGCCGAGAAGCACAGCGTCACGTTAACCATCGTGCCTTCACTGGTCAGCACTTTGCAGGCTTTGAGACCTTCCATGGTCAGCGGGACTTTGATCGTCACGTTCTTGGCGATCTTGGCGAGCGCCCGGCCCTCGCGCAGCATGCCATCGGTGTCGGTTGCGGCCACTTCCGCTGACACCGGGCCCGGCACGATGGCGCAGATCTCGGCGATGATGTCCTTGAAATCGCGACCGGCCTTGGCGACGAGAGATGGATTGGTGGTGACGCCATCGAGCAGCCCGGTGGCCGCCAAATCCTTGATCTCGGCCACGTCTGCGGTATCGACGAAGAATTTCATGGTTTTCTCTCCAAGTGTCGGGCGCCGTTCGCCGCGAAGCCCTTGGCAAAGCGCCGCCTGGGCCTGACAAGGCCGGTCTGGGGCGCTGATGCCAACGGAAGACGGAGCGATGATTTGCCCTTAGCTCGCCTCAAGCGCAAGCCTAGGCTATCAGGCTGATTCTCGTTCAAATGCTTCTAGTCTGCCGGCGGGCCCTTTGAAAAGCCTTCTCGACACCCTCGAACTGCCCGCGCCGCCCGATTCCGGCGAGGTTCGCGTGCCCGTGCTGATGCCGGTCGCGCTCGATCAGACCTACGATTACACCGTTCCGGCTGGGCTCGACGTCGAACCGGGCGCGTTCGTGCTGGTGCCGTTTGGCCCGCAGAGCAGGATCGGCATCGTCTGGGACGAGCCGCGCGGCGTGCAGAAGCCGCTCGATCCCAAGAAGTTGAAAGCGTTGACGAGCCGCCTCGACGCGCCGCCGTTGCCGCTTTTGTCGCTGCGCTTTGCCGAGTGGATCGCGCGCTACACGCTGGCGCCGCTCGGCATGGTGGCGCGCATGATGATGAGCGCGCCGGCCGCGTTCGAACCGGCCAAGCCGCGATACGGCGTCCGCAGTGTCGCCGGTGCGCCGCCGCCGGCGAAAATGTCACCGGCCCGGACGCGCGTGCTGGACATTGCAAGCGATGGCGCGATCCGCGCCAAGTCCGAGCTGGCGAGCCTTGCCGGCTGTTCGACGGGCGTCGTCGACGGACTGGTTGCGGCCGGGTGTTTCGTCGATGTCGCAATTCCGGAGAAAGGCTTTGGCCGGCCCAATCCGGACTTCCACACCGCAGCGTTCGATGGCGATCAGCTTGCGGCGGTCGAGGCTCTGAGAGGCGCCGTTGAAGCAGATGCCTATTCCGTGACGCTTCTCGATGGCGTGACGGGTTCCGGCAAGACGGAAGTGTATTTTGAAGCCGCGGCCGCGTGCATCGCGGCTGGCCGCCAAGTTCTGATCATGCTGCCCGAAATTGCGCTCACCAGTCAGTTCCTCGATCGGTTCGCGCTGCGCTTCGGCGTCAGGCCGGTGGAATGGCATTCGGCACTGTCGCCACCCGAACGCGGCCGCATCTGGAAGGGTGTCGCCGACGGTTCGGTCAGGGCCGTTGTCGGCGCGCGCTCGGCGCTGTTCCTGCCGTATCCGGAACTCGGACTGATCGTCGTCGACGAGGAGCACGACGCGGGGTTCAAGCAGGATGACCGCGTGCATTATCAGGCGCGCGATATGTGCGTGGTGCGCGGTCATCTCGGCAAGTTTCCGGTCGTGCTGTCGTCGGCCACGCCGTCGATCGAGAGCCACGTCAACGCCATGACGGGCCGCTATCGACATTGCGTTCTGAAGGGGCGCTACAAGAGCGCGGCCATGCCGGACGTATCGGCCATCGACCTCAAGGTCGAGCGCCCCGAGACCGGCAAGTGGCTGGCCCCGCGCCTCGTCGACGCGATGACCGAGACGCTGGCGAAAGGTCAGCAGTCGCTGCTGTTTCTCAATCGACGCGGATATGCGCCGTTGACGCTCTGCCGCTCGTGCGGTCATCGGTTCGAATGCCCACAATGCACGGCTTGGCTGGTCGAACATCGCTTCAAGAAGCGGCTCGATTGCCATCATTGCGGCTTTTCACTGCCGTTGCCGTCAAAGTGCCCGAAATGTCAAACGCCGGACAGCTTGACGGCATGCGGACCGGGCGTTGAGCGGGTTGCCGAGGAAGTGGCTGAGCGCTTTCCGCAAGCGCGGCTGGCATTGCTGTCGTCGGATCTCATTCCGGGTCTCGCTGACATGCGCGAGATGATTCACAAGATCGAACGGCGCGAGATCGACATCATCATCGGCACGCAGATCGTGGCCAAGGGCCACCACTTTCCGGATCTGGCGCTCGTCGGTGTCGTCGATGGAGACCTCGGCCTCGCCCACGGCGCCGATCCGCGTGCTGGCGAACGCACCTTCCAGTTGCTGCATCAGGTGACGGGCCGTGCCGGCCGCGCCCACATTCTCGGTCGCGGGCTCGTGCAGACGCATATGCCCGATCATCCGATCATGGCGGCCATCATCGCCGGCGATCGCGAGGCGTTTCTCAACCATGAGGTGCGCGTGCGTCAGGCGGGTATGCTGCCGCCCTATGGGCGTCTCGCGGCGCTCATCGTTTCGGCACGCGATAAAACGCTTGCCGAGCAGACAGCGCGCATGGTGGCGCAGCGCGCGCCAGCGTCGCAATCCATAACGGTGCTCGGGCCCGCGGAAGCGCCGATCTCAGTTGTCCGCGGTCGCTATCGCTGGCGCCTGCTCGTGAAAGCGCCGCGTGACATGGACATTCAGAATTATCTGCGTGCCTGGGCCGCAGAACTTCCGCCTGAAAAGGGCGACGTGCGCGTGACGCTCGACATTGATCCGTACAGCTTTCTTTGACCGCCGGTGTCGCCTGCACGGCGCCGACTTTGAACGGTGAAGGGGAGAAGTTCCTAGACATCTGGGGAATATCCCCATGCGCGGCACGCATGTTAGAAATGCAAACGTGGATGTTCGCGGAGACTGCGCATGTTGGCGCTCGATCGCGTCGTGTTGGAGGCCGTACAGTCCGGTGCTGCGGCTGGAATAGTCGCGATGGCGGCAACGCGCAGCGGCGTCATTTACCAAGGTGCGGCCGGCAGACGCCGCATTGATGCGGCTCAGCCGATGACGGTCGATTCCATATTTCGCATTTTCTCGATGACCAAGGCGGTGACGTCGGTTGCCGCCGCACAACTCGTCGAGCGCGGACAACTCGACCTCGATGCGCCGGTTGCAAGCTACCTTCCGGAATTCGCGGAGCTGCAGGTCCTCGAAGGCTTTGACGGCGATACGCCGATCCTGCGCGCGCCGAAATCGCAAGCCACCGTCCGCCAATTGGCAACGCATACCTCCGGCCTCGTCTATGAATTCTGGAATGCCGACATCGCCAAATATCTGCGCGTGACCGGCAACCCCGGATTCCTGTCCGGCAGCAAGCACGGCATCATGTACCCGCTGGTCTTTGATCCCGGTCAGCGTTGGGACTACGGCATTGGCATCGACTGGCTTGGCCAGGTCATCGAAGCGGTCAGCGGTCAGCGTCTCGACCAATTCTGCCGTCACGAAATTTTCGAACCGCTCGGGATGTGGGACACCGGATTTGAGTATCCCGATGGCAAGCGCGATCGCCTTGTCAGCGTTCACGCGCGCACGGATGAAGGCGGGCTCGTTCCGATCACGCTCGATCCGCCGATCAATCCGGAAGTCTATGGCGGCGGCTACGGTCTTTATTCGACCGCCCGCGACTTCATGCAGTTTCTGCTGATGCTGATGAAGGATGGCGCACACAACCGCGTGCAGATCCTGAAGCCGGCGACGGTCAACTATATCCTCGAAAACCATATTGATGATCTCGATGTCGGCAAGCTGACGTCGGTCGCGCCGCAGATCACGTACGATGCCGAGTTTTTTCCCGGCATGGCCAAGAAACACAGCCTCGCGACCATGATCAATCTGGAGCCCGCGCGGGGCATGCGGGCCGCCGGCAGCCATTGCTGGGCTGGGGCGCTGAATACCTATTTCTGGTTCGATCCGCTGAGCGGCATTGCCGGCATCGTGCTCATGCAGTCGCTGCCGTTTGTCGATCCGCGCGCCACCGACGTCCTCGTCGCGTTCGAGAAGGCGGTCTACGCTCGGGTCAGCGTCGCCGCCTAATTTTGCGCGGCATCAGCTTTCGGCACCGTCGTCATCGCGCGAAGCCGAACCATTAGTACCCTGATGCGGCTCATTTTTCCCGCGTCTACTGAACGATTTTAATCGTCATTGCAAAATGGCCGGTGTCACAATTAGCATGCCTGATTGACACACAACGGCAGAATTATAGTCTTGATACATATTTTGTAAGGGAGGTTGTTATGGCTTTCACTGCAGTTTCTAGCGCGGACGAACTGGTCACGCGTCTTTCATCCGGAGCCGTTGGTTACACCGTCGTCGCCGGCACCACGAGTTTTCAAGGCCTCACCGGCGGGCTTGGTTCCGTCAGTCTCTTCGATAGTATCAGCTACGGCACAGGCGTCCTCGGTCCAGGTGCGCTTCTGACCAGCGGCTTTGGTATTCCGCAAGAGTCGAACACATCGACGAACTACGGCACCAGCCTCGGGCTGCTCGGCGACGCGAACCTGACGCAAGTCGTGCAGTCGACATTCAATCCCTCGTTGACGACCAACGATGCCACCACGCTGTCGTTCCAGATCAACGTCACGGACGCGTCGAAAAAATTCGTCGCGATTGATCTCGTCTTCGGCTCCGACGAGTTTCCCGAGTTCTCGAACACGAACTTCGTCGACGTCGCCGGGTTCTTCGTCAACGGTAAGAATTACGCGTTCTTCAGCGGCAACACGAACAATCCGCTGAGCGTGCTCGATCGCACGATCGGCAACTTCCAGGACAACGCGGCCGGTAATTTCGCCATTCAGTACGACGGCGTCAGCACCAAGCTGACGATCTTCGCGCCGGTTGTTCTCGGTATCAACAATATCAAGATCGGCGTCGCCGACACGGGCGATTTTATCTACGACTCAGGCTTGTTCGTCTCGAACCTGCGCCTCACCGAAAAAGGTTTCGCTGGCACCATCAAGGTCGTCGATGCCGGCGCGGCCATCAATGCCAACAACAAGCTGGTCGGCTCGAATATCGATGAGTTCTTCAACGCGGGCGGCGGCAACGACAACTGCGCCGGCCTTGGAGGCAACGACATCATGGACCTCGGCAGAGGCAATGATATCGGCAATGGCGGTTCCGGCAACGACACGCTCATCGGCGATCTTGGGCGCGACATCTGCACGGGCGGCACCGGCAACGACCTCTTTGATTACAATTCGATCAAAGACTCGGGCAAAACCAAGCTGCTCTGGGACATCATCAAGGACTTCAAGTCGAAGATCGACGACCTCGATCTGTCGACGATCGATGCCAACACCAAGGCCGCCGGTAACAACAAGTTCTCGTTCATCGGCACCAAGGAATTCACCAACAAAGCCGGACAGGTTCGCTACGAGAAGGAGAGCGGCTATGTCCTCGTCGAAGGCGACGTGAACGGTGATGGCAAGGCCGATTTCGTGATCCGTCTCGACAAGGTCGTGACGCTGCTGAAGGGCGATTTCATTCTTTAAGGCATCTTGCCGTCAGTGGCATAAGTCAGAACATGAAACCGGCCGTGGCAACGCGGCCGGTTTTTTTATCGGCAACGGCGCGTGCCGGTGTGTATGTCGGCTGAGCGCTACGATGTCCGCGGCGGTTTCTTCGATGCCGTCAACGGAGGCGCTCCGGCCAGCAGATCCGGCCGCCGTTCGCGCGTCAGGCGCTCGGATTGTTCCTGCCGCCAGAGCGCGATGCGCTTGTGATCGCCCGAGAGCAGAATATCCGGGATGGCGTGGCCCTCCCACTCGCGCGGCTTGGTATATTGCGGATATTCGAGCAACCCGTTCTCGAAACTCTCGTGCGCCAGACTTTCCGGCTGTCCGAGCACGCCCGGCAACAGCCGCACGCAGGCATCGAGCAGCACCATCGCGGCGATTTCTCCGCCCGACAGCACATAGTCGCCGATGGACACTTCCTCGAGACCGCGCGCCGCAATCACCCGTTCGTCGATGCCTTCAAAGCGGCCCGCAAGCAGAGTGACGCCAACACCGGTGCTCAGCTCACGGGCCCGCGCTTGCGTCAGCGGCCGGCCGCGCGGCGACAGATAGAGGACGGGCGCCGCCGGATTGCGCTCACGCGCATGGTCAATCGCGGGGCCAAGCACATCGGCGCGCATCACCATGCCCGCACCGCCGCCGGCCGGCGTGTCGTCCACCTGCGCATGCCGGCCAAGTCCGAACTTACGGATTTGAATGGCGTCGAGCGACCACAAGCCCGCCGACAACGCCTGCCCGACAAGCGAATGCGCCAACGGCCCCGGAAACATCTCCGGAAACAGCGTCAGAACCTGCGCACGCCATGCCGGGCGGCCATCGCTGGTTGGGACGTGCGCCAGGTCAAACGCCCTCGACGACGGTCATGTCGAGCGAGCCGGCGCCATCACGCAAGGCGCGCGCGGCCGCGTATTCCTCGCTGCGGGCGTAGCCGATGGCGTGCTCGTAGGACGGGAATTCGAGGACGGCGTTGCGCGCCGCGCCGCTGCCTTCAACGGTCTCGCACTTGCCGCCACGCACGATCGGGCGGCCTTCGTACTTCTCCAGCGCGGCCTTCGACTTGGCGACGTACTCGCCCCATTTCTCGACGTTGGTGACGACGGCGCGGACGATGACATAACCCTTCGGCATGGATTCCTCGTGTTTGGTTGAGCGTCGGGAGCGGCGAGAGGCATAGCGCGCGGCCAAGCGCCCGGCAACCATGCCGGCGGGCGTCGCCCATGCAGATTGCCTTGCCGGTGCCAGCGTGATCAGGCGGATGCGATGTGGCGCTGGAAGGTCTCTGCCGCCGCGCGCGGGCTTTCAGCCGCGGTAATCGGGCGGCCGACGACCAGGTAATCGGCGCCGGACCGGAGCGCCTGTTCGGGCGTGGTGATGCGGGTTTGATCGCCCGCCTCGCCGCCTGGAAGGCGGATGCCGGGGGTGACGATCAGGAACCCGGGCCGCGTCGCCGCGCGCACGGCTGCTGCTTCCTGACCCGATGCGATGACGCCGTCCGCCCCGCCGTCCGACGACAGGCGCGCGCGATGCACCACGAGGTCGGCCGGCTGCATCGCGGTGCCCTGCTCCGCGAGATCGGCAGCGTCGAGGCTGGTCAGCACGGTGACCGCCAGGATCTTGGTGGCAGAGGTGCCCTTGCCGCGCACGGCGGCGGCAATCGTTTTGCGGTCGTGTCCGTGGATGGTCAGAAAATCGACGCCGAGCGCCGCGGCGGAGGCGACGGCGCGTTCTTCGGTATTGCCGATGTCGAGCAGCTTCATGTCGAGGAAGACGCGCTTGCCGGCGGCCTTCAGATCCCGCGCCAGATCAAGTCCGCCGGAAAACACCAGTTCGAGACCGATCTTGTAGAACGACACGCTGTCGCCGAGCGCAGCGATCAGCGCGCGCGCGGCATCGGCGTTCGGCACGTCGAGCGCGACGATCAGTTTATCGGAATGTGGCGTTGCGCGCGCAGCGGCCATGGCCCGTCATCACCCGTGCAAAACGTGGGCGGCGCGCGCCAGCTTCTGAATGACGGCCTTGAACTGCTCCTGGCTGTCCTTATTTTTCAGATGGCCGTGTTCATCGAAGGCTTCCGCTGCGCGGGGTACGGCGAACTGATCTGGCAACACGAGCGCGTTGAGGCCGATTTCAAGCACGAGGCGCAACTGCGATAGGCCACGCAGGCCACCCATGCCGCCAGGAGACGCCGCGCCAAGCGCGAACACGCGCGTCTTGAAAACTTCGAGCGGCTGCTCGCCTTCGTCACGGGTATGGCTCACCCAGTCGATGGCATTCTTGAGTAACGGCGAAAACGAGGCGTTGTATTCCGGGCTGGCGATGAAAATGCCGGAATGCACTTTCATCAGCGCCTTCAGCTTGCGGGCGTTATCGGGCGGACCGTCCGAGGTTTCGATGTCGCCGTTATAGATCGGCATCGGATAGTCGCCGAGATCGGCGAAGGTCGAGGGGATACCGTTGGCATCGGCGATCGATTCACCGAGCTTGGCGAGGCGCTTGTTGAACGACTTTTCGCGCGAGCTGCCGGCGATGAAGAGCAATCGTGTCGTCGATGTCATGGGATGATCCTAGAACTTGTGCAGGTCATGAAGCGGCGGAACGGAACAGGCGTGGCGTGCCCAGGGCATTCAACTCAGAGCGCGTCAGGTGCCTTTGCCTTCAAAGAAATCCTTGACGCGTGAGAAGAAGCCAGCGCTTTCAGGGCTCGTTTCCTTATGGCTTTCTTTCTCGAACTCTTCGAGCAATTCGCGCTGGCGCCGCGTCAGGTTCTTCGGCGTTTCGACTTCCACCTGAATGTACATGTCGCCGGTCGACTTGGATCTCAGCACCGACATGCCCTTGCCCTTGATGCGGAACTGCTTGCCGCTCTCGGTACCCTCAGGAATGCGCACGCGGCTCGATACGCCTTCGAGAGTTGGCACATCGATCTGGCCGCCGAGTGCGGCGGTCGTCATCGAGATCGGCACTTTGCAGAACACGTCGGCGCCATCGCGCTGGAAGAACGAGTGCGGTTTGATGGCGAGGAAGATGTAGAGATCGCCGGCTGGACCGCCGCGCAGGCCGGCCTCGCCTTCTCCCGCCAAGCGAATGCGCGTGCCGTCTTCGACACCCGCCGGAATGTTGACTTGCAGCTTGCGTTCGCGCGTGACGCGGCCAGCGCCAGAACATGACGGGCAGGGATCATCGATCAGCTCGCCGCGCCCTTGGCAGCTCGGGCAGGTGCGTTCGATGGTGAAGAAGCCTTGGCTGGCGCGCACCTTGCCCATGCCGCCGCAGGTGGTGCAGGGCTTTGGCTTGGTGCCGGCGCGTGCGCCCGTGCCGGAGCATGTTTCACAAGAAACGCTGGCCGGCACGATGATTTCGGCTGTCTTGCCGGTGAAGGCTTCGGTAAGCGTGATCTCGAGGTTGTAGCGAAGATCGGCGCCGCGCTCGCGACCGTTGCGGCCGCGCCCTTGCGCTCCGCCGCCCGGCGCGCCGCCGCGTCTGCCGCCCATGAATTCGCCGAACAGGTCGTCGAAGATATCCGACATCGACGACGCGAAATCAGGGCCAAAGCCGCCTTGGCCGCCGCGGCCGCCCATGCCGCCCTCAAACGCCGCGTGCCCGAACTGGTCGTAGGCCGCGCGCTTCTGGGGATCCTTCAGCGCTTCATAGGCTTCGTTGATTTCCTTGAACTTGCGTTCCGCATCCTTGTCGCCGGCGTTGCGATCAGGATGGCATTCCTTGGCGAGGCGGCGATAGGCGGATTTCAAATCCTGCTCGCCGGCGGCGCGCGTCACGCCCAGAACTTCGTAATAATCGCGTTTGGCCATGTGTTCAGCCGATCATGCATCGATCATCGCGACGGGGCAGCGTTGGTTCAATCACGCCGCGGCCGTCACCGGGACAGTCATCAATCGTCACAGTAAGTGGGGTGGACCGCCATCGCAAACGCCCAAGCGCCGCGACCTTTGGGGATCGCGGCGCAGGTGTCGTGCAAGATGTCGGTCAAGGCAACCATCGCCGCCTCACCCCGACTTCTTCTTGTCGTCCTTAACTTCCTCGAAGTCGGCATCGACGACATCATCGTCGCCGCCGCTCGATTTGCCGTCCGATCCGGCGTCATCGCCCATGCCGGCAGCCCCGCCCTTGGCGGTGTAGACGGCTTCACCGATCTTCATCGCAACCTGCGTCAGGGCCTGCGTCGCAGCCTTGATGGCGTCGACGTCTTCGCCAGCGATGGCGGTCTTTGCCGCCGCAATGGCCGCATCGACATCACCCTTGATGGCGCCGACCGCTGGGATCGACGCGTTCTCAGCCAGCGACTTCTCGGTGCCATGCACCAGCGCTTCCGCCTGGTTGCGGGTTTCGACGAGTTCGCGCTTGGCCTTGTCTTCGGCAGCGTGAGCTTCGGCGTCCTTCACCATCTTCTCGATGTCGGCATCCGAGAGACCACCCGATGCCTGAATGCGGATCGACTGTTCCTTGCTCGTCGCCTTGTCCTTCGCCGACACGTGCACGATGCCGTTGGCGTCGATGT
>JBOFCQ010000187.1:0-2321 GCA_051646145.1 Hyphomicrobium sp. | reverse complement strand
GTCGTTGCCTCGATCACACGTGCAACGAACGAAGCGTTGACCCGCGGCCTGCAGAACGCCATGTCGAATTCGGCCGGGCAGACCGCGATTGCAGACGCGCTCAATCAGCTCGAATCGACCGTCAACGACCCGGCCCTGGACAGCTCGCCGGCGGCCCTGATCGGGAAATTGCGCGAGCAGCTGCAAGTCTACGCAACCAACCCCGACAACCCGACCGTCGCCGCGACCACGGTGGACGCCGGCAAGCGTCTGGCGTTCGCGCTCAATGAAGCGTCTGCAACCGTGCAGCAGATCCGCAATCAAGCCGACGCGGATATGAAAATATCGGTCGATACCGTCAATACGTTGCTGACCAAGTTCAGCGCCCTCAATCGCGAGATCGTCAAGGGCAGCAGCGACGGGACCGACATCACCGATCAACTCGATGCACGCGATGAAGTCGTTCGCAATCTTGCCGAACAGATCGGCATCAAGACGGTTTCGCGCGCCAACAACGACATGGCCATCTTCACCGACAGCGGCTTGACGCTGTTCGATACGGTGGCCCGTCAGGTAACGATGGTGCCGACGACATCGATGGCGCCCGGCAGCTCCGGCAATGCCGTCTATATCGATGGTGTGCCGGTAACCGGCAGCGGCGCGCTGATGGCGCTCCAGTCTGGCCGTATTAACGGGCTCGCCACGGTGCGTGACGATTTGACGGTCACGTATCAAGTGCAACTCGATGAGATGGCGCGTGGCCTGATCGAGACGTTCGCCGAACGCGATCAAAGCGCCGTGCCGTCGCTGTCTGATATTCCCGGTCTCTTCACGTATCCGGGCGCGCCGGCTGTGCCGCCGACGGGCGTCGTCATGAACGGGCTTGCGGCATCGATCAGTGTCAGCAGCAGTGTCGATCCCGTCGTTGGCGGCGATCCGACCTTGCTGCGCGATGGATCGATCGGCGATCCCGGCAACCCGGCTTACGTCTACAACACAACAGGCGCGGCTGGATTCTCCGATCGCATTCAAGCGCTCATCGACGGGCTGACAACGGCACGCAGCTTTGATTCAGCGAGCGGCCTTGCGTCGTCGTTGGATTTGGCGGGGCTCGGCTCGGCAAGTTCTGGCTGGCTCGAGGATGCGCGGCAGAAGGCGTCCTATGACGCCGAATACCGCATCACGCTCACCGAACGGACGCAGGACGCGCTCTCGCGCTCGACCGGCGTCAATCTCGATGAAGAGATGACGACGCTGCTCGATGTGGAGCGCGCCTACCAGACATCTTCCAAGCTGCTGACGGTGATCGACAGCATGTTCCAATCTCTGCTGAATGCAACGTGATAGCGAAATGATCTCATCCTTCATGTCGACCGCATCGCTTTCAGATTCGACCCGCACCGCGCTCGCAAAAGCGCAGGCGCGCATGGCCGAGGCGCAGGAAGAGTTGTCCACCGGCCGTCACGCCGATGTCGGGCGCACGCTCGGCTACAAGACGGCACAGACGATTTCGCTGCGCGGGCAGTTGTCGCGCTATCAGGCAATCACCGATACCAACGGACTTCTGGAGCCGCGCCTCAATTATGCGCAGACTGCTTTGCAGGGCGTCTCCGACAGCGCCGGCACGTTCATGAATGCCATCGTGGCGGCAAGCGCCAGCGCGCAAGGCGCGGTCGTGGCGCAGCGGGCGGGCGAGGACGCCTTGCGCGCCTTCACGACGCTGATGAACACATCCTATGACGGCGTCTACATCTTTTCCGGCATCAATACCGACGTTGAGCCGGTCGCTGATTATTTCGGAACCCCGGCATCCGCCAACAAAGTGGCGGCCGACGCAGCGTTTCTTGCTGAGTTCGGCTTCGCGCAGGATGATCCGGCGGCTGCCACCATTTCGGCTTCGGCGATGCAGACATTCCTTGATGGCGCGTTTGCAAATCTCTTCGATGCAGCGTCGTGGTCTGGCACGTGGTCGGGCGCGTCCGACCAGAACGTGCGCAGTCGCATCTCGACCAATGAAATGATCGAGACGTCAACGAACGCCAATGAAGAGCCGGTTCGCAAGCTCGCGCGCGCGTTCACGATGCTCGCGGATCTCGGCGTCGACAATCTCAACGATCAGACACGCGCCGTTGTGTTCGACGCCGCCATGCGGCTAACGGCCGAAGGCACGTCCGGCATAAACGGTATGCGTGCGCAAGTGGGGCTCTCGCAGGAGCGCACGGCGCTCGCCACGGAACGCATGTCGATCCAGATGGACATCATCTCGACGCACGTCGGCAAGCTCGAGAGCGTCGACCCGGCGGAGGTTTCCGTGCGGGTGACCGCGCTCATGACGCAGATCG
>JBOFCQ010000185.1:0-4415 GCA_051646145.1 Hyphomicrobium sp. | reverse complement strand
CTCGCCGCCGCGCGCAAGGAAGCCGCCAATGTCCGCTGAGACGTTCGATCTCGCGGGCAAGCGCGTCTGGGTGGCTGGCCATCGCGGCATGGTCGGTTCAGCGCTCGTCCGCCGGCTCGCACGCGAAAACTGTCAGATTCTGACCGCTGATCGCGCAGCGCTCGATCTCACCAATCAGGCAGCGGCCAACGCCTGGCTCGCGACCAACAAACCGGATGCGATCTTTCTCGCGGCGGCGAAGGTCGGCGGCATCGTCGCCAACAACACGCTGCGCGCGGAGTTCCTCTACGATAACCTCGCCATCGCCGCCAACATCATCCACGGCGCGCATCTCGTCGACGTGAAGAAGTTGATGTTCCTCGGCTCGACATGCATTTACCCGCGCCTCGCGCCGCAGCCGATGAATGAGGATGCGCTGCTGACCGGGCCGCTCGAGCCGACGAACGAGCCCTATGCGATTGCGAAAATCGCCGGCATCAAATTGTGCGAAGCCTATCGCCATCAGTACGGGCGCAACTTCATCTCCGTCATGCCGACCAATCTTTACGGACCCGGCGACAATTATCATCCCGAACACAGCCACGTTGTAGCGGCGCTGATACGTCGCTTCCACGAGGCAAAGATCGCCAAGGCGCCCGAGGTCGTGGTTTGGGGAACGGGCACGCCCCGCCGCGAATTCCTGTATGTGGACGACATGGCAGACGCCTGCGTCTTCCTGATGAAAACCTACGGCGGAGATGCCGCCCTCAACATCGGCACGGGTGTCGATATTTCCATTGCCGACTTCGCGTCGGTGGTCGCCAAAGTGGTTGGCTACGAAGGCCGTATTTCATTCGATACGTCGCGGCCAGACGGAACGCCGCGCAAACTTGTCGACGTCGCGCGCCTATCGGCCTTGGGCTGGACGGCGACAACGTCCCTCGACGCCGGATTGCAAAAGGCTTACACGGATTATACGAACAATCATTAAACGCCTATGCCGCCATAGCGACAGGATAGCGACAGGCGGCAGCACGATATTGGCCGACGACGACAATCACGATCGCTCGATTTTTACTCCGCAGCGATCCAGTTTATTGGAATGCAAGCGACATGAGCGATCGCGAATATGAAATTTCGATAGTTCTCAATGTTCACGACGAGTGGCTGTTTCTCCGCCGCACGCTGCGCTCGCTGGAAGACGCGGCTCTCTACTGCGCGCGCTTCAAAATTCGCTGCGAGCTCGTGGTCGTGCTCGACCGTTCCGGCGCGAATACCCGCAACTTCATCGAGGGCTACGACTATTCCCTTTTTGCGGGCCACCAGATCATATCGGTCGACAACGGGTCGCTCGGACTTTCGCGGCGCGACGGCATCGCGGTCGCAAAGGCGGACTACATCGCGACAGCCGACGCCGACGATCTCGTCTCCTACAACGCCTTCTTCGAAAGCTATTTGCTCGCGAGCGACACGCAAGATAAGCGAATCTTCATCGCCGAGTACCTGTGCGCCTTTGGCGAGAAACGCAATCTTTGGCGCATGTTCGGCTCAGACACCGTTTCGAACCTGACGCTATTCGAGTTTCATCCGTATCTGTCGCGCATTTTTGCGCATCGACGCCTCTTCCTCGAGGTCAGCTATGCCGCCAACGATGCCAAGCAGGGTTACGCATTCGAAGATTGGCATTTCAATACCGAAGCCATCGCCAATGGCTGGCGTTTTACCGTCGTGCCGGACACGGTCCTCTTCTATCGCCGCCGCGCCGATGGCCTGCTGCGCGCGTCCAAGGAGCAGAACTCCATTATCGCGCCGACGTCCTACTTCGATCCGCCACGCTATCTGCGCCTGGGAGCTGCATCGGCTGCCATCCCGCCGGATCGCCAACCGGCGCTGACGGCGAAGAGCCTCAAAGCCCAGATGCTTGACTCACCACTTTTCGCAGAATTCCTGCGCGCGGCCAATCGTATCGAGCCGGCCATCAATATCCACTACGTGCAGAAGGGCAGCTTCGGGTCGAACACCATCAGCTACAACGACAGGCTCGGCCGCGCGTACTACCAGCTCTGCAAAATGGTGGGCAGCGCGACGTTTACAGACGTCGTTTTACTGCCGTTTCTCTCGCCGGGCGGCGCCGAGAAATACATGCTGCAGGTCATGAATGGTCTAAAGACCCTCGATCCACAGCGGCGCTTCTTGGTGCTGTGCGGGCAGAAATTCGAAAGCCATTCGTGGATCGAGCGACTGCCGGCGGGCACCATCTTCGCCGATCTCTTCCCAATGCGTGAGGACCAGACGGCCCACGCCATCGAACTTTTGACGTTGCGCATTATTCAAGCCACCGCACCGACGGCCGATGTGCATATCAAGCCGTGCCAATACGCGATGAACTTCGTCAAACGACATCATCACAGGCTCAGCGGCAACACGTTCAATTTCTACTACTTCAGCGACACGCGCGTCACGCATCAGAACGGCACGTTCGTCGTTGGCGAGAATTTCGATTTCATTTCGAACGCCGGACATCGGCTTGACCGCATTATATCCGATCATCAGGATATCGGACCGGCGCTGCGCGAACGCATCGATCTGCCGGAGAGCAAATTCGCCACACTTTATGCCGGGTGCAATGTCAGGCCGCGCAAGGCGCCAGCCGCTGTGGGTTTGAAAAAGCGCCTACTCTGGGCATCGCGCCTTGCGCCAGAGAAGCGACCCGAAATGCTGATGCAAATCGCTGGCACCCTTGGCCGCTTGCAACCCGACCTCAAAATCGAAGTTTTCGGCGCAGCCGTCAGCGGGGGTTTCGATGTCGAGGCCTTCGAGGGGTACGAGAACATCGTCTATCGCGGCGCCTATTCGAACTTCGACGACATAGACGCCAGCGCCTACGACGCTTTTCTCTACACGACGAAATACGACGGCATGCCGAACGTTGTGTTGGAAGCACTGTCGGCCGGACTGCCGGTTATCGCACCCGATGTCGGCGGCATCAAAGAAGCGGTTTCAGACAAAACGGGCATTCTCATCGCCGATAACGGGGTCGACGAGGAACTTCTCAGCGCCTACGTCAAAGCCATAGAATCTATCTACAAAGGCGGTCTCGATCTCACAAGCCGCAGCGACGGCGCCCGCGCCTACATAGCGTCGCGTCATTCGGATGCCGCGCATCTCAAACGCGTGGCGGAAATATTCGGGATTTCCGGTTAAAAGGTCCATGCCGCAGGGCAAAACACTAGATCGATTACATAAGGATCCGGATTGTGGCCGACGAGCGCTTTGAAGTAGAGGGCGATGGAGTTCGTTATCATGCGCACTACGCCGCGCAACACGTGGTGCGGTATGCGATTGTACGCGAACTCGTTCGCGGCAAACGCGTTCTAGACATCGCCTGCGGCTCTGGTTACGGCAGCAAGCTGTTATCCGATTGGGGCGCCAGTGAAGTCGTCGGCGCAGATATCTCTGCGCAAGCCGTCGACACTGCGAACCGCCATTTCTCCGGTCCTGGTCGGCGCTTCATTGTGATTAAAGGCGAAGATCTGGCGGAACATTTTCCTGCAACAGAAAAGTTCGATGTCATCGTATCGTTTGAAACTATTGAGCACGTTCAAGTTCCGAAGCTGTTCTTGCGCGCAATGGCGCGGCTGATTGCGCCTGACGGAATCATTGCGATCAGTTGCCCGAATGAATCCTCCTATGGAATGACGCCTGGCGAAAACCCCTATCATCTGTCGAGCTATACATTCGACGAATTTCGCAGTGTGGCAGAAGCAGAACTGGGTCCGGCGACACAGTGGCTCATAGGCGCGCCGGTTCTTGGCGAAATGAATTTCGTGAAGGACGACGAGATGGCAACCGTTGGACAAATCGATCCAAAGGGCATCTCGAAAGTTACTGATCTCGCGCGAGCGTCAATGCTGCCAGCCCAAGGCGGCACTGAAGTTACATTGGCAAACTGCTCGCATTACGCTGGCATATGGGGTGCGAAGCCCAACAGCAACGCTGCAGTTAGCGCCATGTCACTGAGTGCTTTCAGCGAACCCTGGCGCGCCATTGAATGGTATAAAGGGCTTCTTGCCGAATTCGAGCGCAGCTCGGCGGAATACATCAAGAACGTGCAGCACTACGAAAAGGCCAGCCTCGACCATAAGCAGGAACGGCTGAGACTGGAGATGGAAATCCAGGAAGTGCGCTCCCGGTATCTCTTCATCGCCGAGCAAGTCTCCAAACGCGGCCTCTCGCCAACGACCGCGGTCGCCGGCCTATCGAACGCGCGGACGGTCGGCGAATTGCAGGAGAACTACGTCGCCTTGGCCGGCAAGTTCACAAAGCTCGAGAAAGATCATACTTCGACCAAACGGCGTCTGGCCGCCGTCGATCGCTCGCGGACCATGAAAATTCTGCGCTATTATCGCCATCTCTACCGTATTCCGGTCGTCGGC
>JBOFCQ010000171.1:0-1825 GCA_051646145.1 Hyphomicrobium sp. | reverse complement strand
GCATCGAGCGCTTGCGCATTGCAGGCGCCGAACGGAAAACGGTACAGCGCCAGCCGCGCGGGCTTCGATTGCTGTACTGCATCCGGCAGGCAGCGGCGTTCGACAAGCGCGCTACGCAGGCGCTGATAGGTGCGTTGCGGCGCCATCACCTCTTCCGACAATGCCGCCGCATCGAGCGCGCGCGCGTTGCGGTGAGTGTCACTATGATTGGCCATCTCGAACAGCGGATCGGCGATGAGTTCTCCGGCGCGGCCGGTATGCGACCGCATCCATTTGCCGCCGGCAAACAGCGTCGCCTTAATGCCCTCGCGGCGCAGCAGGTCGAAGATCGCGCCGTCGTAACCGGCAATTTCGCCGCGCGTTTCGCAAAGATCGAGCGTCAGTGCGATGAGTTTCAGACCGGGCTTCAGGGCGACACGGCGGATCGCGCCGCGCAGGCCCGCCGGCACATTGATGGCGTGGGGCACGTCGGCCGCGGGCTCCGCCGCGTCGAAGGTGTGATTGCCGCGTTGTACGAGACGTTCCGCGGGTGTCGTTCGCGCGGGCGCTGGATCACGGCATTGCGGCGGCGTGCTGGACGCCGCATCGGCAGCGCTTGCGGGAAGACCCGCGAACGCCGTGGCGGCTGCCATGACGGCGATACCGCTGCATCGCCAGACGGGTCGCCAGAACGGTCGCATGAAGGATTGTCCGCGTGGTCGCATCGTCAGCGTCCCTTGAACACCGGTTTGCGCTTCTCGAGAAATGCCGTCTGCCCTTCGGCATAATCTTCGCTGGCGAAGCAGGCGGCGATAACGCCATCGAGGCTGGCCATGTCGGGATTTTCCGGATGGCGCGCCAATTCGTCGATGACGCGCTTGGCGGCCCGCACCGATAGCGGCGCGTTGCCGGCGATCTCGGCGGCAAGCGCGCGGCATGCGGCTTCGAGATCATCGACGCCATGCAGGCGCGAGACGAGACCCATCTGCAGCGCTTCGTCGCTTTTGAAGCGCCGCCCGGTGAACAGCAGTTCCTTGGCGCGCGCCGGTGGTATCGCGGCGAGGATCGGTCCGGCCCAGCGGGCGGAATAGCCGATGCCGAGCTTTGCGGCGGGGATGGCAAACTCGCTTGCGGTATCGGCGAGCCTGAGATCGCAGCACAGCGCCAATCCGAGCCCGCCGCCGAGGCAGAAGCCATGGATCATGGCGATCGTCGGCTTGGGGCAGCGCAAAATCGAGTTGAAGGCCGCGTCGTTCAGAGCGTTGTAATGGTCGGCGCTGGCGCCCGTGCGCGCATGGGCGAATTCGGAAATATCGGCCCCGGCCGAGAATGCCGCTGCGCCCGCGCCGCGCCAGACAATGACGCGCACGTCGTCATCGGCGACCGCGCGCGCCATGACGTCCGGCACTGCTTGCCACATCGCCACCGACATCGCGTTCATGCGCGCGCCGTTGTCCGCGATGACCCAGCCGATCGCGCCGTCCTTCTCATAGCGTAGTGTGGCGGCGGCATCGGTCATGATGCGGGATACCTCTTTGGTGCAACAGCCTTGCGGACGTTGCGATCGATTGTGCAATGGGTTGTAGTCGATCCGCCGCGCGCGCGGCAACTCTTTGACTGTAGGAGTTAATCTCATCCTAGTCAGCGTTTGGGGCGCAATGGTATGCTTGCGCCAACGCTTTCGGCCGTCGGCCATTGACGTGGCCGGGGGCAGGCGTTAGGCCCGTTTGAACGCAGACTTCGTGTCGGCCCTACATCTTAAAACAGGCCGAAGCCGACACGCGCACTGCACCGACTGATGGAACGAGGACACCCGTGACGAAGCGCACCGCCACCGCCAGCCGCG
>JBOFCQ010000168.1:0-17031 GCA_051646145.1 Hyphomicrobium sp. | reverse complement strand
CACGTGGCCGATGGGCTGCGCACGCAACGCCTTGATAGCCCTTATATCCGCAAGGATGGCCGCCTAGCGCCGGCTAGCTGGTCTGACGCGTTGGCGCTCGTCGCAACGAAACTCAAGGCCGCCGCACCGGACCGCATCGGCGCCATCGCCGGCGACCTCGCGGGTGCGGAAGAGATGTTCGCGCTTAAAGACTTGATGCAGCGGCTCGGCACGGCCAACATCGATTGCCGGCAGGCTGGCGACAAGCTCGATCCCAAGCTCGGCCGCGCAAGTTACGTCTTCAATACGACGATCGACGGCATCGAACAGGCCGATGCGATTCTGATCGTCGGGTCCATCCCGCGCATTGAGGCGCCGGTCTTGAATGCGCGCATTCGCAAGCGCTGGCTGCGGGGCGGCTTGACGGTCGGCGTGGTCGCGCCGGCGCATCCGTTGACCTACAAGAGCGAGCACCTCGGCGCCGATCCGGCCGTTCTTGCAGACATCGCCAGCGGACGCCATCCGTTCGCGGCAACATTGAAGGCCGCACAGCGCCCGATGGTCGTTGTCGGCGAAGGCGGCTTCACGCGCCACGACGGCCTCGCCATTCTGTCGCTTGCCGCGCGCATTGCGCTCCACGCGAGTGCCGGCAAGGACGCTGCCTGGAACGCGTTCAACGTGCTGCACACGGCGGCGGCCCGCGTTGCCGGCCTCGATCTCGGCTTTGTGCCTGGGAAGGGCGGGCTTGCCGCCGACGCCATGGCCAAATCCGACGCGCTCGATGTGCTCTACCTGCTTGGCGCCGACGAGATCGCCTTGCCGAAGTCAGGCAGCGCCTTCGTCATCTATCAGGGCAGCCACGGCGATGCGGGCGCGGCCCACGCCGACGTCGTCCTACCCGGCGCGGCCTACACGGAAAAGAGCGTGACCTACGTCAACACCGAAGGTCGCGCGCAGCAGACGAGCAAGGCGGCGTTTGCTCCAGGCGCAGCGAAGGAAGACTGGACGATCATTCGCGCGCTGTCGCCGCTCGCCGGCCACACGCTTCCCTATGACGATCTCGGTGAACTCCGCGCCGCCATGTACAAAGCCGCGCCACAGCTTGCCGCGATCGATGCCGTCGAGACGCGCGCCATGGCATCGCTGGAGACGCTGGCCAAGCTCAGCGGCGCACCGTCGGCGGACCCGTTCCGGGCGACGATCGCCGATTTCTATCTGACCAATCCGGTGGCGCGGGCGTCCGCCGTCATGGCCGGCTTGAGCGCCTTGCGGGCCAGCACCGCCGACAAGACTTTGAAAGCGGCGGAGTAGGGGATGGCGATGCTCGAAACGTTCTGGACGTTCATGAACGACACCGGCTGGCACTTGCTGGCGCTCGTCGGACTGTCCGTGCTGCTGCTCGTTGGGCTGCTCGTCATCATCGCGTTTCTGCTGCTGATGGACCGCAAGGTGTGGGCGGCGGTGCAGTTGCGCCGCGGTCCGAACGTCGTCGGCCCGTTCGGACTGTTGCAGTCGTTCGCGGATCTGTTGAAGTTCGTCTTGAAGGAACCGCTGATACCGGCCGGTTCCGACAGGATCGTGTTTTTGCTGGCGCCGCTGGCGACCGCGACGTGCGCGTTGGCCGCCTGGGCGGTCATTCCTGTCAGCGAGAATAGCTGGGGCAAATGGGTCATTTCCGATCTCAACGTCGGCATCCTCTATATCCTCGCCATCTCGTCACTCGGCGTTTACGGCGTCATCATGGGCGGGTGGGCGTCGAACTCGAAATATCCGTTCATGGGCGCGCTGCGCTCCGCCGCGCAGATGGTGTCCTATGAGGTGTCCATCGGACTCGTCATCATCTGCGTGTTGCTCTGTGTCGGATCGCTCAACATGACGGCGATCGTCAACGCGCAGAAGGATGGCATCGGCACATCGCTCGGGCTGGCGCCGTCGATGCTGGACTGGCATTGGCTGGCGCTGTTTCCGATGTTCGTGGTGTTTTTCATCTCGGCGCTGGCCGAGACGAACCGTCCGCCATTCGATCTGCCGGAAG
The DNA here is from genome assembly GCA_051646145.1 of Hyphomicrobium sp. Classification (GTDB taxonomy): domain Bacteria; phylum Pseudomonadota; class Alphaproteobacteria; order Rhizobiales; family Hyphomicrobiaceae; genus Hyphomicrobium_B. The sequence goes on along the minus strand of JBOFCQ010000168.1, from coordinate 15,017 downwards.
CGGAATCCGAACTCGTCGCCGGGTTCATGGTCGAATACGCCTCGACGCCGTACCTGCTCTACATGCTCGGCGAATACGTCGCGATCACCACCATGTGCGCGATGACCACCATTCTCTTCCTCGGCGGCTGGCTGCCGCCGCTCGATATCTGGCCGCTCAATGCGCTGCCGGGCCTATTCTGGTTTCTCGCCAAGGTCGTATTTGTCTTCTTCATGTTCGCCATGGTGAAGGCCTTCGTTCCGCGCTACCGCTACGACCAGTTGATGCGCCTTGGCTGGAAAGTGTTCCTGCCGCTGTCGCTTGTCATGGTCGTGCTGACCGCGAGCGTCCTGCACTTCGGAGGACTGGCGCCATGACGACGGGACAGATCGGATTGGCGCTTGGCCTCGCGTTCGGCTTGTTCAGCTACATGACGCTGCAGCGTCTGCGGCAGAAGGTCGATAAGCCCGAAACCCGCAAGCTGCTTCAAATCGTGTCCATCATCGAACTCTTGACGCTGCCGGTCGTCGGCTACCTCATCGGCACCTATTTCTTTGAATGAAGGCAGACCTCACATGAACATCGCGCAAGGCGTCAAATCGCTGTTCCTCGCGGAGTTCGTCTCGGCGTTCTTCCTGTCGATGCGCTATTTCTTCTCGCCAAAGAAAACTCTGAACTACCCTTATGAGAAGGGGCCGCTCAGCCCGCGCTTTCGCGGTGAGCACGCGCTGCGCCGCTATCCCAACGGCGAAGAACGGTGCATCGCCTGCAAGCTGTGCGAGGCGATCTGCCCGGCGCAGGCCATCACGATCGAAGCCGGGCCGCGCCGCAACGACGGCACCCGCCGCACGACACGCTACGACATCGATATGACGAAGTGCATCTATTGCGGTCTCTGCCAGGAGGCCTGCCCGGTCGATGCCATCGTTGAGGGCCCGAACTTCGAGTTCGCGACCGAAACGCGCGAGGAACTGTTCTACGACAAGCAGCGCCTGCTCGATAATGGCGATCGCTGGGAACGCGAGATTGCCAAGAACATCGCGCTCGACGCGAAATACAGATAGAGGCTTCGACATGGCGACCGCAGTCTTCTTCTATCTCTTCAGCACGCTGGCCGTGGCCTCGGCGGCGATGGTCGTCATCGCGCGCAATCCCGTGCACGCCGTGCTGTTTCTCATTTTGACGTTTTTCAACGCGGCTGGCCTCTTCGTGCTGTTGAACGCCGAGTTCCTGGCCATGCTGCTTGTGGTCGTCTACGTCGGGGCAGTTGCGGTGCTGTTCCTGTTCGTCGTGATGATGCTCGACGTCGATTTCGCGGAGCTGAAGGCCGGGTTCATCAAGAACGCCAAGGTCGGAGCGCTCGTCGGCGGCGTTGTGCTCGCCGAACTCGTGGCGCTGTTCGTTTCGCGTGGCCTCACCGTTGCATCGGGTCGGCCAGCCGCGGCCGCCGTTCCAAACGGATTGTCGAACACCGAGGCGCTCGGGCAGATCCTCTACACCAAGTACGTCTATTTCTTCCAAGGCGCGGGCATGATCCTGCTCGTTGCCATGATCGGCGCCATCGTCTTGACGCTGCGCCATCGCGAAGGCGTCAGACGCCAGTCGATCTCGGCGCAGGTGGCGCGCGGACCAAAGACCGCGCTTGAGGTGGTGAAAGTGCCAAGCGGCGGCAGCGTTGTGCCGGCTCAGGTGCGCCCCAAGACGGAGGCTGCGGAGTGACCATGACATCGCCCAAGCGCGAACCACAAGATCGCGAACCGACCAACCGCGAACCGAACGTGACGTCGCTCGATGACGCCCGCAAGCGCGCCGCGCTCAAAGCCAAGTCGGCGCAGCGCGCGGATGCCGGCGGGTTCAACGCGCGTGGCGCGGACGCATCGGGCGCCCCCCGCCGGCCCACCGATTACATCGTCGGCGGATTGATTATCGCCATGGCGCTGGCATTTCTTGTGTCGCTCGTTGTCGGAATGACAGGCGCGATTGGCGGAGGCGCTGTATGACCATCGGCATCGCACACTATCTTATCGTCGCCGCGTGCCTGTTCACGCTCGGCATGTTCGGCATCTTTCTCAACCGCAAGAACGTGATCGTCATTTTGATGTCTGTCGAATTGATGCTGCTTGCGGTCAACATCAACCTTGTCGCGTTCGCGCACTTCAACGGCGACCTCGTCGGGCAGGTCTTCGCGCTGTTCATTCTCACGGTTGCGGCGGCGGAAGCGGCGATCGGGCTTGCGATCATCGTCGTCTACTATCGCAATCGCGGGTCGATCGCGGTTGAAGACGTCAATTTGATGAAGGGTTAAGGCTGGACATGATTTATATCGCCATCGTCTTCCTGCCCTTGATCGGAGCGCTCATCGCCGGGCTGTTTGGCCGTGTCATCGGCGCGCGCCCGAGCGAGATCGTGACGACGCTGTGCCTTGCCGTGGCGGCTCTGCTGTCGTGGATCGTGTTCGTGGATGTCGGCTTCAGCCACACCACGCAGAAGATACAACTCCTGCGATGGGTGACGTCGGGCGAACTCGATACGTCGTGGGCGCTGAGAATAGACACGCTGACCGCCGTCATGCTCGTCGTCGTCACCACGGTGTCGAGCTTGGTGCATCTCTATTCCATCGGCTACATGCACGAGGATGACTCGCGGCCGCGCTTCTTCGCCTATCTGTCGCTATTCACCTTCGCCATGCTGATGCTGGTCACGAGCGACAACCTGCTGCAGATGTTCTTTGGCTGGGAAGGCGTCGGTCTTGCGTCGTATCTGCTGATCGGCTTTTGGTACAAGAAGCCCGAGGCGAATGCGGCGGCGATCAAGGCGTTCGTGGTCAATCGCGTCGGCGACTTTGGATTTGCGCTCGGCATCTTTGCCCTGTTCTTCGTTTTCCGTTCGATCAATCTCGATCCGATTTTTGCGTCCGCGAGCAGCTTTGCCGGCAAGACGTTCCAGTTCGCCGGATATGACGTCGACATTCTGACCACGATTTCGCTGCTGCTGTTCATGGGCGCGATGGGCAAGTCGGCGCAGTTCCTGCTGCACACCTGGCTGCCGGATGCGATGGAAGGCCCAACGCCCGTTTCCGCGCTCATCCACGCAGCCACCATGGTGACGGCCGGGGTGTTCATGGTCGCGCGCTTGTCACCGATCTTCGAATTTGCTCCGGAAGCCTTGAAGGTCGTGACCTTCGTTGGCGCTATCACGGCGTTCTTTGCGGCAACGGTCGGCCTCGTTCAGAACGACATCAAGCGCGTCATTGCCTATTCGACATGCTCGCAGCTTGGCTACATGTTCGTTGCCTGCGGGATCGGCGCTTATGGCGCTGCCATCTTTCATCTCTTCACGCACGCCTTCTTCAAGGCCCTGCTGTTCCTTGGTGCCGGCTCCGTCATTCATGCCATGCATCACGAGCAGGACATGCGGCAGATGGGTGGACTGAAGGCGAAGATCCCGCTGACATGGGCTGCCATGCTGATCGGCACGCTGGCGTTGACCGGCGTCGGCATTCCCCATTTCGTCGGTCTCGCGGGCTTCCACTCGAAGGATGCCATCATCGAGGCCGCTTACGCCGCGCACACGCCCGCGAACTACGCGTTCTGGGTGCTGGTGGTGGCCGCGTTCATGACATCGTTCTATTCGTGGCGCTTGATGTTCATGACGTTCCATGGCCCAACGCGCGCCGATCATCACACCTTCGATCATGCGCACGAAAGCCCGCCTTCGATGCTGATCCCGCTCGGCGCGTTGGCGCTCGGCGCGCTGTTCGCTGGCGTCGCGTTCACAAAATATTTCATCGGGCACGATGAAGCGGCGTTCTGGGGCGCATCGCTGTTTCGCGGCGAGAGCAACCACCTCCTCCATGCCATGCACGAAATTCCGGCCTGGGTTGGTTTCGCGCCGTTCTTCGCCATGCTGGCCGGCTTTCTGCTGAGCTACATCTACTATATCCAGGTGCCCTCGCTGCCGGCCGCGACAGCGCGCGTCTTCAAGCCGATCTACCTGTTCTTTTTGAACAAGTGGTACTTCGACGAGCTCTACGATTTTCTGTTCGTTCGGCCTGCGCAGGCCATCGGCCGGTTGTTCTGGAAAGCCGGTGACGGCGCCGTCATCGATGGCGCGATCGATGGAACGGCGGCAAGCGTTGGCCGCGTGACGGGCGGCATAGTCAAGTTGCAGACGGGCTACGTCTATCATTACGCCTTCGCGATGCTGATCGGCGTCGCCGCGTTGTTGACGTGGCTGACCTATCGAGGGTTCGCCGGCTGGAGCATTGCGCCATGAATAATATCCTGTCGGTTGTCATTTTCCTGCCGCTCGCGGGCGCGCTCATCATCGCCACGCTCAACCGTGAGGCGAAGGGCAACGCGCGCTGGATGGCGCTGTGGACGACGCTGCTCACGTTCGCCGTGTCGCTGCTCATCTGGTGGCATTTCGATAAGACGAACCCGGGTTTTCAGTTCGTCGAAGAGTACGCGTGGCTTGGCCCGCTGAAATACAAGCTCGGCGTCGACGGCATCTCGATGCTGTTCGTCATTCTGACGACGTTCTTGATGCCGCTCTGCATTCTCGCGAGCTGGGAGTCGATCGAAGAGCGCGTCAAGGAATACATGATCGCGTTCCTGGTGCTCGAGACGCTGATGCTCGGCGTGTTCTGCGCGCTCGACATGGTGCTGTTCTACCTGTTCTTCGAGGGCGGCCTGATCCCGATGTTCCTCATCATCGGTGTTTGGGGCGGCAAGCGGCGCGTCTACGCCTCCTTCAAGTTCTTCCTCTATACGCTGCTTGGCTCAGTCCTCATGCTGCTCGCCATGATGGCGATGTACTGGCACGCCGGCACGACGGATATCCCAACGCTGCTTGCCACGAAGTTCCCGGCAGACATGCAGTGGTGGCTCTGGCTGGCGTTCTTTGCGTCGTTTGCCGTCAAGATGCCGATGTGGCCGGTGCACACGTGGCTGCCGGATGCGCACGTCGAGGCGCCAACGGCCGGCTCGGTCATTCTGGCCGGCATTCTGTTGAAGATGGGCGGATATGGCTTCCTGCGGTTCTCGCTGCCGATGTTTCCGATCGCCAGCCAGGAATTGGCCCCATTCGTTTTCGCGTTGTCGATCATCGCCATCATCTACACGTCGCTCGTCGCACTCGTGCAGGAAGACATCAAGAAGCTGATCGCCTATTCGTCGGTCGCCCACATGGGCTTTGTGACGCTTGGCATCTTCACCGCGTCTCAGCAGGGCATTGATGGCGCGATCTTCCAGATGCTCTCGCACGGCATCGTCTCAGCGGCGCTCTTTCTTTGTGTCGGCGTGATCTACGATCGGCTGCACACGCGTGAGATCGCGGCCTACGGCGGCCTTGTCGAACGCATGCCGAACTATGCCGTCGTGTTTATGGTTTTCACGATGGCCAATGTCGGACTGCCGGGCACGAGCGGATTTGTCGGCGAATTCCTGACGTTGCTGTCGGCGTTCAAGGCCAACACCTGGGTTGCGATTGCCGCCACCACCGGCGTTGTGCTGTCGGCGGCCTATGCCCTCTGGCTCTATCGCCGCGTGATCTTCGGACCGCTGCAGAAGGCGAGCCTCAAGGGTCTGCTCGATTTGAGCCCGCGTGAAATCGTGATCATGGCGCCGCTGGTGCTGCTGACCATCTTCTACGGCGTCTATCCGGCGCCTGTGCTGGATGTCACCGCTGCGTCCGTGAAGAAACTGGTTCTCGATTACGAAGCCGCGATCAAGCCGGCGCAGGCCCTCCTGGCGCCCTAAGCGGAGCGAATGACTTATGACACTTGAAACCTTGGCACCGTTTGCCGCCGAACTGATCCTCGCCATCGGCGCCATGGCGCTGCTGATGATCGGCGCTTTCACGCGAAGCGCGGATGCGGCCGGCCGCCGTGTCGGCTGGCTCGCCGTCGGCGTATTGCTGGCGGCGCTCGTTGTGGTGCTAGGCCAGCCAACAGATGCGGCGACGTTCTTCGACGGCGCGTTCGTCAACGACGGCTCGACGCGATTTCTGAAGGTGCTCGTTCTGGTCGGCGCGGCTGCGGCGCTGCTGCTGAGCTTCGATGATTTCCGCCGCGCAGGCGTGCTTTTGTTCGAATACCCAGTACTGGTGCTGCTCGCCACGCTCGGCATGGTGATGATGGTTTCGGCCAACGACCTGATCGCGCTCTATCTCGGTCTCGAATTGCAGAGCCTGGCGCTCTACGTCGTTGCCGCCTTCAAGCGCGATGATGTGCGCTCGAGCGAAGCCGGCCTCAAATATTTCGTCCTCGGGGCGCTTTCGTCAGGCATGCTGCTCTACGGGGCCTCGCTGCTCTATGGAGTCACCGGATCAACCGGCTATGCGCCGATTGCGTCGGCGGTTGCGGCCGAGGGCATGGCGCAGAATTTCGTGCTGATCGCCGGGCTCGTGTTCGTGCTCGTCGGGCTTGCGTTCAAGATCTCGGCTGTGCCGTTTCACATGTGGACGCCGGACGTCTATGAAGGCGCACCGACGCCGGTGACGGCATTCTTCGCCGCCGCGCCGAAAGTCGCCGCCATGGCGCTGCTTTTGCGCTTCACGCAATCGGCCCTGCCGGCGCTTGCCGCGCAGTGGCAGCAGATCGTCATCTTCCTCGCCATTGCGTCCATGGTGCTTGGCGCTTTCGCGGCCATCGGGCAGACCAACATCAAACGGCTGCTGGCCTACTCGTCTATCGGGCATGTCGGATTTGCGCTGGTCGGTCTTGCTTCCAACAATGCCGAGGGCACAAGCGGCGTTCTCATCTATCTCTCAATTTACGTCGCCATGACGCTCGGCGCGTTCGCCTGCGTGCTCTCGATGCGGCGTGGCGACAAGCCGGTTGAAGATATCAGCGAGCTTGCCGGCTTGGCGAAAACCGATCTGACGCTTGCGAGCGTGCTCGCCGTGCTCATGTTCTCGCTCGCCGGCATTCCGCCGCTCGCGGGGTTCTGGGCCAAGTGGTACGCCTTTCTGCCGGCCATCAAAGCCGGGCTCTATCCGCTCGCCGTCATCGGTGTCGTCGCGAGCGTGATCGGGGCGTTCTATTATCTGCGCATCGTCAAGATCATGTTCTTCGATGACGCGGCAGCGCCCTTTGAAGCGGTTGAGCGCAACGCTTTCGTCGTCATGGCCATAGCTGCCGCATTCGTCATGCTGTTTGTGCTGCCGATGATCGGCGGGACGCTGGTTGATGCGGCGTCGGCGGCGGCGAGCGCGTTGATGCCGCCCTCAGCGCCGCCTGTGCGCTAGCCGCGATGGGAGACGTCGAGCGCGGGGCAGGCGACGGCCAACTTCAAGCGCTCCCGCGCATCGTTCATCTCACCGAAACGGGATCGACCAACGCCGATGCCCTGCGCTTGGCCCGGGCCGGGGAAGCGCTGCCGCTCTGGGTCGTGGCGGACATGCAGACAGGCGGTAAGGGACGCCAAGGCCGCGTCTGGCATTCCGGCGCCGGCAACCTGCAGGCCAGCGTCGCGCTCAGCCTGGACGCCTCGCCGATCAGCGCGCCGCAACTGGCCTTGGTGGCGGGTATCGCGCTTCATGACGCCGTTGCAGCCCGTCTCGCCCCGTCCGACACCACCGCTCTCTGCCTCAAATGGCCGAACGATCTCATGGTTGGTTCGGCGAAATGCGCCGGCATCCTGGTCGAAGCCACCCCCGCGATGCCGCCGCAGCGCGGCCTCGTTGCTGTTGTCGGCTTCGGCGTCAATATTGTTTCTTCGCCAGAAATTCCAGATCGGCCGGTGACTTACCTCGCCCGGCACGGTATGGCTGACGGACGGGATGGGCTTCTGGACGGGCTTGCGAGCGCCTTTGCGGGCTGGTTCGCCACGTGGCGGCAGGGCGCTGGATTTGCAATGATCCGGTCGGCTTGGCTCGCGCGTTCGGTAGATGTCGGGGCGCCGATCAGCGTGAACAGCGGTGCGGTGCGCATCGTTGGCCGCTTCGCAGGTCTCGACGCTGGCGGCGCGCTGCTGATCGACACCGATGATGGGCCGTGCACGGTGACCTATGGAGACGTGTCCCTCGGATAGGGGCAGAAAGTGACATAACGGGGTATGACGGCGAAACCGAAGAAGACGCAACGCACGCGGAAGAGCTCGGGCGGGGATCAAGACGAGCTGGTGTTCCTGGCGCTTGGCGGCCTCGGCGAAATCGGCATGAACGTCTACCTCTACGGCTATGGGCCGGAACGGTCGCGGCAATGGCTGATGGTCGATCTCGGCCTGACGTTTCCAGGCGATCAGGAACCGGGCGCCGACGTCGTGCTGCCGGACCTCCGCTTCATCGTCGCCGAAAAGCACGCGCTGGCCGGCATCGTGCTGACTCATGCGCACGAAGATCATATCGGCGCGGTGCTCGATCTGTGGCCGCAACTCGGCTGTCCGATTTACGCGACGCCGTTTACGGCCGGCATGGTGCGCTCGAAGCTTGCCGAATACGGCCGCAACACCAAACTGCCGATCACCATCGTGCCGCTCGGCGGACGCTGCGAGATTGGACCGTTCGACGTAGAGTTCGTGACGCTCGCACATTCCATACCGGAGCCGTCCGGCCTTGCGATCCGCACGCCGGCGGGCCTTGTGTTCCACACGGGCGATTGGAAGCTCGACGCGACGCCGCTCGTTGGCGCGCCGCCGGACGAAGCCAAACTCGCCGAGCTTGGCCGCGAAGGCGTGCTGGCGATGGTGTGCGATTCAACCAACGCCATGCGCGAGGGTCGCTCGCCGTCTGAAACCGAAGTCGCAAATTCAATCGCCAAGATCATCGCGGCAGCCCCGCGCCGCGTCGCCATCACGACGTTTGCGTCGAACGTGGCGCGCGTTAAAGCCGTTGCGGATGCCGCGCGCGCCGCCGATCGCAAGCTGGTTGTCGCCGGGCGTGCGCTCCACCGCATCATCAGCGTCGCCATCGATACCGGCTATCTGCCTGAAAACTTCTCCTATCTCGATCAGCAGAGCTATTCCGATCTCGGCGCCGACGCATCCGTCGTGCTGTGCACCGGAAGCCAGGGCGAAGCGCGGGCCGCCATGTCGCGTATCGCCGAAGATCAGCATCCGGATATCTCGCTCGACAAGGGCGATCTCGCGATCTTTTCCTCGCGCACCATTCCGGGCAATGAAAAGGCCGTGGGCCGCGTGCAGAACAACCTCGCACGGCGCGGCGTCGACATCATTACCGACAACGAAGCGCTGGTGCATGTCACCGGTCATCCGCGCCGCGATGAACTCAGGCAGATGTATAGCTGGTTGCGCCCGACGATTGCCGTGCCCATGCATGGCGAGGCGCGCCATCTCAAGGAGCATGCGCGGCTGGCGCTTGAATCGGGTGCCAAGCAGGCCTTCACGCTTATCTCAGGCGAAATCCTGAAGCTCGGGCCTGAGCCGGCGGCTGTCATCGACGAGGCGCCAGTCGGGCGGCTCTATCGCGACGGCAACCTGATCGTGCCGGATGCCGAGGGCCCAGTGCGCGAGCGGCGCAAGCTGTCGTTTGCGGGCATTGCTGTCGTGGCGCTCGTCGTCTCGCGGCGTGGCGATGTGCTGAGCGAGCCGGGTGTCGTGCTTGACGGCATTCCGGCGATGACGGCTGCGGGCGATGCCATGCAGGACGTCGTGCTCGATGCCGTCGATGGTACGCTGCGCTCGATACCGGCGAAGCGCCGAACCGACATCGACATGGTGCGCGACGCGCTCCATCGCGGCGTGCGCAACGCCATCAACGACGCCTGGGGCAAGAAGCCGATCGTCAAAGTGCTCGTCAGCATTGTGGACGGACGCGGCTGAAACCCCATATAAACCTCGCTTTACCTCTGCAACCGGCACGGAGTTTGGAATGATCGGCCGCCTGAACCACGTCGCAATCGCCGTCAAGAATATTGCCGCCGCCACGGCCGTCTACAAGAACGCGCTTGGCGCCAAGGTGACGGAGCCGACCGCGCAGCCCGAGCACGGCGTGACAGTCGTCTTCGTCGAACTGCCGAACACAAAGATCGAGTTTCTGGAACCGCTCGGCGAAGGCTCGCCGATCGCGAAGTTCCTTGAACGCAATCCGGACGGCGGCATCCATCACGTCTGCTATGAGGTGGACGACATCATTGCCGCGCGCGACAAACTGAAGTCCGAAGGTGCGCGTATTCTGGGCGACGGCAATCCCAAGATCGGCGCCCACGGCAAGCCGGTGCTGTTTCTGCACCCGAAGGATTTTCTCGGCACGTTGACGGAGCTTGAGCAGGTTTGAGCGCGCATGCGATGGCGTTTGCTAGTCTAATTGAAGACGTTGAGGTCGATACGATGAGCCGGTTGTCATGAGAACCTCTGTTGCGGTCGCAACGTTCTTCTGCCTGTGGTTCATCACGCTCTTCGTCGTGCTGCCGTTTGGCGTCAGAACGCAGGATGAGAGCGGTGACGTTGTGCCCGGCACGCCGGAAAGTGCGCCTGCGAAAATCAACATCTGGCGCATCTTTGCCATCAACACTCTCGTCGCGGCCATCGCGTTCTCCGGGGTCTATGCCCTCATCACCTATCTGAATACCGATTGAGGTTTCCGTCGCGATCCTCAGGCCCGCGCGGCGGCGCGACGAGCGGTCCGGCCTCCTCTCCAGGCCTCGAACATGTGCCTTCGCGGCCACGCTTCGGTTGGGAACGGGGCGCCTGACGCGGCATCCGCTCCCGATTGCTGCAACATTCAGCCATCATGCCGGCTTGCGTGCGGGTGTGAGGCTGGCGTGGTGTTGCGTGGTCGGATGAGTGCGACGTGGGGGCAAGCCCTCAGAACGGCGATGCGTGCCGCGTGCGCGGCCGCTGCGCTCCTCGGCATGGCCGCGCCGTCGGCAAATTCCGCCGAACTCAGAATTGAATTCAAGGAACTGGCGGCGCTGGCGGGCGCCTTCCTCAATTCGGCAACCGTGCGCCTGCACAACGTGCCGGGCGGCGTGCTCGATTTTACGGCCGGGTCCACGCTGACAATCGCCGGCGTCGCGCGTCCCATTCCCGTGCCGGTGCGCTCGTTCGAGATGGCCGGCGGGCGCTATGCCTACATGATGAACGACATCAATGCTTCAGGCATCGCCGTCGCGGCCACGGCCGGCGCCGTGCGTTTGAGCCTGTCGTTTGAAGGCGACGGGCCGGAACTCGTCGGGCAGTGCCTGTCAGGCTTCTGCCCGCCCGACGCGGCATTGCCGGAGATCGAATGGCTCGATGCCGGTGTCATCGTCGATCTGGTGCCAGTGCGCGTCGCGTCCAGCCTCGCCTTGCAGGCTAAGCGCGTTGAAATTAGCGGCCGTATCGAGCCGCGCTGTCGGGGCGGTGGCGGGCTGATCGCCACCTCGCTCTGCCGCGCCGTGCTGCCCAAAGCCCGCCAGACCATCGCGAAGCTGCGCGGCGATCTGAATTCCGGGCTGATGGCGCAGGTCAACTCCCCGCCTGTGCAGGAGAAAATAGCGGCCGAACTCAAGGGCTATCTGGCGCGCGGTCCGGCCGGAGACATCGGCATCGCGCGGGTGGCGCTCGATGGCGAAGGGCGCGCTGTGATTGTGTCGTTCTGTCTCGCCTGCGCGCCGTGAGATGTCCCCCAAATTGCCCATTTCACGGCCATCCACGGCCGTTTGGCGCTTGCCATTGCAAGGCCGCCGATTACCCGGTATGCCGCCACTGACATGCTCGGTCGGCCGCGACCGGCAGGCCAAAGTTCAAGCCCGAGAAAGTGCCGATAGCTCATGCGCCTCACCCGCTTTTTCCTGCCCGTCCTTCGCGACACGCCGAAAGAGGCGGAGATCGTTTCGCATCAGCTGATGCTGCGCGCCGCCATGGTCAAGCAGTCGGCGGCGGGCATCTATTCCTGGCTGCCGCTCGGCCTCAAGGTGCTGAACAAAATTGCCGCCATCGTGCGCGAGGAACAGAACCGCGCCGGCGCCATCGAAGTCTTGATGCCGACGGTGCAGTCGGCTGATCTGTGGCGCGAGAGCGGCCGCTATGAAGCCTACGGCAAAGAGATGCTGCGCATTGTCGATCGCCACGAGCGCGACATGCTGTTTGGCCCAACCGCGGAAGAAGTCATCACCGCCATCGTGCGCGATACGATCCGCAGCTACAAAGATCTGCCGAAAAATCTCTACAACATTCAATGGAAGTTCCGCGACGAGATCCGCCCGCGTTTCGGCGTGATGCGCGGCCGTGAATTTCTGATGAAGGATGCCTATTCCTTCGACCTGACGGCGGAAGGCGCGCGCAAAACATACAACCGCATGTTCGTGGCCTACCTGCGGACCTTCGCGCGCATGGGTTTGCGATCCATTCCGATGAAGGCCGACACCGGACCGATCGGCGGCGACCTCAGCCACGAGTTCATCATTCTCGCCGAGACCGGCGAAAGCCAGGTGTTCTGTCACAAGGATCTGATCGAGGGCGCCGTGCCGTCGGCCGCGACCGACTTTGACGGCGATCTCTCGGGCGTATTCAACGACTGGACGTCGAAGTATGCGGCGACCGAAGAAATGCATGACGCCGCCCGCTTCGATGCCGACGTTCCGGCGGATAAGCGCGTCTCGGCGCGCGGCATCGAAGTTGGCCATATTTTCTACTTCGGCACCAAGTACTCCGAGCCCATGGGCGCGAAAGTGCAGGGACCGGATGGACAATTGATCACGCTGCAAATGGGGTCTTACGGCGTCGGCGTGTCGCGCCTGGTCGGTGCCATCATCGAGGCCAGCCACGACGCCAACGGCATTATCTGGCCGGTGCCGGTCGCGCCCTTCGAAGTCGGGCTCATCAATCTCAAGTCTGGCGATAAGGACACCGATGCAGCAGCGTCCGCGCTCTACGACAAGCTGGTCGCCGCCGGCATCGACGTGCTCTATGACGATACGGACGAACGCGCGGGCGGAAAATTCGCTTCCATGGATCTCATCGGCGTGCCCTACCAGCTCATCATCGGGCCGAAGGGCGTCAAGTCGGGCGAGGCGGAAGTCAAGAACCGTAGAACGGGCGAAAAGCAGACGCTCGCCATCGATCAGGCCCTGGCCCATGTGATCGAGGCCGTGCGCGCCAACCGCATTCTCGCGTGACAACGCGGCGGTTCACCACGACGCTGACCGTCGCGAACGACATTGGAGACCGATACGCATGAGCACGCCGATCAGTGATACGCGCGCGTTCTCGCCGTTCGAGTGGATGCTGGCCGGGCGCTATCTGCGCGCGCGGCGTAAGGAAGGTTTCATCTCCGTCATTGCCGGCTTCTCGTTTCTCGGCATCATGCTCGGCGTCGCGACACTCATCATCGTGATGGCCGTGATGAACGGTTTTCGCAAAGATCTGTTCACGAAAATCATGGGTCTCAACGGCCACGTCATCGTGCACAAGATCGGCGAGCCGTTCGAAGACTATGCCGACATGGCGGCGAAGATCGCCAAGGTTCCGGGCGTCATCACCGCGCTGCCGCTGATCGAGGGGCAGGTCATGGTGTCGTCGAGCACCGTTGCTCTCGGCGGTCTCGTGCGCGGGCTGGATGAGGCCAGTCTGAAATCGCTGAAGATCGTCGCTGACAACGTGAAGATCGGCACGCTCGATGGTTTCAACGATCAGACGGGCATCGCGATCGGCTCGAGGCTCGCCAATCAGCTCCGCGTCAGCATCGGCGATTCCGTAACCCTCGTATCGCCGCGCGGTGCGTCGACACCGTTCGGCGTCACGCCGCGCTCGAAGCCCTACGTCATCACGGCCATCTTCGAACTCGGCATGTCGGAATACGATCGCATGATGATGTTCATGCCGCTTGCCGAAGCGCAGAAGTATTTCTCAAAAGGTGCCGAAGTCGATGTGCTCGAGGTCGTCGTCAGCGATCCGGAAAAAGTCGATAGCTTCTCTGAAGCCATCCAGGCCGCCGGCGGGCCAACGATATCATTGTCCGACTGGCGTTCGCGCAACGAAACCTTTTTCACGGTGCTGGAAGTCGAGCGCAACGTGATGTTCATTATCCTGTCGCTCATCATTCTGGTGGCGGCGCTGAACATCATCTCCGGCATGCTGATGCTGGTGAAGGACAAAGGTCGCGATATCGCCATTCTGCGCACCATGGGCGCGTCGCGCGCGGCGATCATGCGCGTGTTCCTCATCACCGGCGCGTCGATCGGCATCATCGGCACCATTGCCGGGCTGATCCTCGGCGTGGTGTTTTGCTGGAACATCGAGAAGATCAAGGACTTCGTGTCGTGGATCAGCGGCACGACGCTGTTTGATCCGCAAATCTACTATCTGACCAAATTGCCGGCCGAGATCGACGTGCACGAAACGGCGTTCATCGTCGTCATGGCGTTTCTGTTGTCGATCCTGGCCACGTTCTATCCGTCGTGGCGGGCCTCCAAGCTCGATCCCGTCGAAGCCCTGCGTTATGAATAGCGCCAACCGATGGACGGCCATCACGCCATGACAACGCCTCCGATCGTCCGACTGGAAGACGTGGCGCGCTCCTTCAAGCAGGGCGCGCGCGAAATCCACGTGCTGCAGGGGGCCAACGCGGAGTTGTGGCCGGGGCAGGCCGTCGCGCTCGTCGGTCCGTCCGGCGCGGGCAAGTCAACGCTGCTGCACATCACCGGCCTGCTCGAGCAGCCCTCCCGCGGCCGCATCATCATCAATGGCCGCGATTGCGGCGCGCTGTCTGAAGCCGAGCGCACGCGGCTGCGGCGCAGCGAGATCGGCTTCATTTATCAGTTCCACCAACTGCTGCCCGAGTTCTCGGCGCTGGAGAACGTCGTCATTCCGCAGATGATCCTCGGCCGCCGCCGCCGCGATGCGGAAGTGCGGGCCACCGAATTGCTGTCCGCGCTCGGTCTTTCCGATCGCCTCGATCATCGCCCCGCGGAACTGTCGGGCGGCGAGCAGCAACGCACCGCCATCTGCCGCGGGCTTGCCAATTCGCCGAAGCTTCTGCTTGCCGACGAGCCGACGGGCAATCTCGATCCGAAAACATCCGAGTATGTGTTTCGCGAGTTGATCGAGCTCATTCGCCATCATCGTGTGGCCGCGCTGATCGCGACGCACAACATG
>JBOFCQ010000156.1:0-11537 GCA_051646145.1 Hyphomicrobium sp. | reverse complement strand
GCGCATCTGCATGATCCGGAATTGCTGCCGCTCGGCTTTGTCCTGAAGGCACTCGGCTATAAGGTCGTGTACGATGTGCACGAGGATCTGCATCTCCAGATCATGGGCAAGGGCTGGGTGCCTGCATGGCTGCGCCGCCCGCTTGGCTTCATGTGGAAGCAGTTGGAGCGCGCGGGCCTGGCGCTGTTCGACGGTATCGCGCCCGCAACGCCCCACATTGCCACGCGCTTTCCGGGGCCGAAGACGGCGCTCGTGCAGAACTTTCCGATCGTCGGCGAATTCAAGGGCGCTTCGCTCGGCAGCTATGGCGCGCGCCAACCGGTGTTCGCCTATCTCGGCGGTCTGACAGCGGAGCGCGGCGCCGTTGAAATGGTGCGCGCCATGGGGGCGCTGCCGCAGAGCATCACGGCAGGTCTCGAAATCGCGGGTACGCTGGCGCCGGCGACGCTCGTGCACAGTGTCGAGCATCTCGACGGCTGGCGGCGCGTGCGCCTGCTCGGCCAGATCGGGCGCGATGATGCGTCGGCCTTGCTCGGCCGCGCACGCGCCGGACTTGTCCTCTTTCATCCGCTGCCAAATCATCTCGATGCCTATCCGACCAAACTCTTCGAATATATGTCCGCAGGGCTGCCGGTGATCGCGTCTGATTTTCCGGCGTGGCGCGAGATCGTCGCGCGACATCAGTGCGGGCGGCTCTGCGACCCCCTCGACACGGATGCCATCGCCGACGCCATGCGCTGGATTCTCGACAACCCCGAGGAAGCCGACTACATGGGAAAACGCGGCCGGGCCGCCATCGACGCGCACTATTCGTGGGACAATGAAGCCGCACGGCTTGTCGCCTGTTACCGGCGCATTCTGGCGGCGTGATCGGACCGAGCACATGATCGCAGACATCGTGATGACGTCCGCCTTGGCCGCGATCCATGCCGCGTCGTGCGCAGGCCCGAGACCGGCGCGATGCGGCGGCGGTTCGCGATGAAGCACGTCTGGCTGCTCAATCATTACGCGCAGGAACCCGGCAGTCCCGGCGGCACGCGCCACTATGCCCTCGCCAAGGCGCTCACCGCGCACGGCTGGCGCATGTCGATCATCGCCGCCAGCACCGAGCACAAGACCCGCCGCCAGCGCCTCGCGGATGGCGAAACATCGCGCCTGCAGATGGTCGATGGCGTGCCGTTCCTGTGGTTGAAGGCACGGCTGTATGCCGGCAACGGCGCCGACCGCGTGCGCAACATGATGGATTATACAGCGCGCGTGCTTCAGGCCCGCAACACGGCCGCGCTCGACAGGCCCGACGCCATCATCGGTTCGAGCGTGCATCCGTTCGCGGCCTGGGCCGGACGCCGCCTGGCGCGCCGTTTCAAGGTGCCGTTCCTTTTCGAAGTGCGCGATCTGTGGCCGCAAACGCTGATCGACATGGGCCGCCTCAAGAGTTCGAGCCCGGCTGCCTACGCCATGCGCCGCCTCGAATTGTCGCTCGCCAACGATGCCGCTCGCCTGATCGTGCTGATGCCGTCGGCGGATACGTATTACGCCGCGCACGGCGTCGATGTCGGCAAGATCGTGTGGATTCCGAACGGCGCCGATCTGAGCCTCTTTCCCGAGCCCGCACCGCCCGCGCCGCACGACGATGTTTTCACGCTCATGTATTTCGGCGCGCACGGCGAAGCGAACGGCCTCGACACGCTGCTCGATGCGATGAAGCTGGTGGCGGCGCGCAATCTGACGCCTCGCATCCGCCTGCGCCTGATTGGCGATGGACCGGAGAAGGCGCGCCTCATGGCGCGGGCGGCCGGTGACGCGATGTCATGCGTCACATTCGAGGATGCGGTGCCGCGTCATGAAATTCCGCCGCTCGCCGCGTCGGCCGATGCGTTTGTCTTTCATCTGCTCGACCTGCCGGTTTTTAAATACGGCATCAGCTCGAATAAGCTCTTCGATTTCATGGCGGCCGGCCGTCCGATCGTGTTCGCGTGCGGATCGAGCAACAATCCGGTCGCTCAGGCGGAGGCCGGCATAACCGTGCCGCCTATGGACGCGGCGCGCATGGCTGATGCCATCGCGAGACTCGCCGCGATGCCACCTGATCAGCGCCACCGCATGGGGCTTTCGGGCCGCCGCCATGTCGAACAGAATTATGCCGTCGAGACGTTGGCCAAAACGCTGGCTGGAACCTTGAACACATGCTGCGAAGCCCGGCGCTGAAGCGCGCATTCGATCTCATGCTGATCGCGGTCTCGGCCATCGTCGTGGTGCCGGTGCTGGCGATCGTGGCGTTGGCCGTGCGCGTGAAGCTCGGCAGCCCGGTGCTCTTCGTGCAGACGAGACCGGGCCGGCTCGGCCGTCCTTTCGATCTCGTCAAATTCCGCACGATGACCAACGCGCGCGATGCCAAGGGTGCGCTGTTGCCGGATACCGTGCGGCTGACG
Source organism: Hyphomicrobium sp. (assembly GCA_051646145.1). Lineage (GTDB taxonomy): Bacteria > Pseudomonadota > Alphaproteobacteria > Rhizobiales > Hyphomicrobiaceae > Hyphomicrobium_B. Next base: position 9,105 of record JBOFCQ010000156.1, on the reverse strand, counting down.
CCGTTCGGACGCTTTCTGCGCTCGACCAGCCTCGACGAACTTCCGGAAATCTGGAACGTGCTGAAGGGCGAGATGAGCTTCGTTGGCCCGCGGCCTTTGCTGATGGCCTATCTTCCGCTCTATTCGCCCGAGCAGGCGCGCCGTCACGATGTGCCGCCGGGCATTACGGGCTGGGCACAGATCAACGGTCGCAATGCCTTGTCCTGGCCCGAAAAGTTCGCGCTCGATGTCTGGTATGTTGACAATTGGACGGTCGGCTTGGATATAGCGATCCTGTTCAAAACGGTGCTGAAAGTCGTCCGCCGCGACGGTATCAGCGCCGATGGCGAGGCGACGATGCCGCACTTTACCGGCAACCCGGACGGGGCACGCGATGTCCGCTGACGTCTTCGCTGTCTACGGTGCAAACGGCTGCGGCCGCGGGATCATGCCGCTGGCGCGCGCCGAGGTGCTATCCAGAGGACTTTCCCCCGACACTCTCGTCTTCATCGACGATGCGCCGTCAGCGCCGGTGATCAATGGCCAGCGCGTCATGAGCTACGCGGACTTTCTGGCAATGCCGGCAGACAAGCGGTCCGTCGCGCTTGCCATCGCCAACGGCGACGTGCGCGCACGCCTCGATCAGCGCTTGCGCGGTGACGGCATCGCTCTGTGGACGCTCAAAGCCGCCAACGTGGTGGTGATGGACGACGTTGTCGTCGGCGATGGCGCGCTGTTGTCGCCGTTCGTCACGTTGACGTCCAACATTCGGGTTGGCCGCTGCTTTCACGCCAATCTCTATAGCTACGTCGAGCACGATTGCCGTATCGGCGATTACGTGACGTTCGCGCCGGGCGTGAAGTGCAACGGTCAGGTGGTGATCGAGGACTTCGCCTATATCGGCGCAGGCGCCGTCATTAGGCAGGGCCGCGCCGGCCAGCCAACCGTCATCGGACGGGGCGCCATCGTCGGTATGGGCGCGGTCGTGACGCGTGACGTGCCGGCAGGGGCGACCGTTGTCGGCAATCCGGCGCGCCGATTGGATAAAAGCTGAGAGCCATGCTCGATACCCCGTTCCCGCCCTGGCCAAGCTACAGCGCCGCCGAGATCGCGGCCGTGACGCGCGTGCTGCAATCAGGCCGCGTCAACTATTGGACGGGTGATGAATGCCGCGTGTTCGAGCGTGAGTTCGCCGCATATGCCGGCACCACGCACGCCATCGCGCTGACCAACGGCACGGTCGCCTTGGAGCTTGCGCTGCGCGGCCTCGGCATCGGGCCGGGCTGCGAGGTGATCGTGACGCCGCGCACGTTCGTCGCGTCGGCGTCGTGCATTGTTGCCGTCGGCGCAATCCCTGTCTTCGCCGATGTCGATGGCGACACGCAGAATATAACTGCGGCAACGATTTCCGCTGTCGTGACGCCGCGTACCAAAGCGATCATCTGTGTGCATCTGGCGGGCATGCCGTGCGACATGGATCCGATCATGGAGCTGGCGCGGCAGCGCGGCCTCTTCGTCATTGAGGATTGCGCGCAGGCGCATGGCGCGACGTACAAAGGCCGCGCGGTCGGCGGATTGGCCGACGTTGGTGCGTGGTCGTTCTGTCAGGACAAGATCATGACCACCGGCGGCGAAGGCGGCATGGTGACGACCAGCGACGACGCGCTTTGGTCGCGCATGTGGTCGTACAAGGATCACGGCAAGTCGTGGTCGGCGGTCTATGAGCGCAAGCATCCGGCGGGGTATCGCTGGCTGCATGAAACGTTCGGCACCAATTGGCGCATGATTGAAATGCAGGCCGTCATCGGGCGCCTGCAACTCGCGCAACTCCCGGAATGGCAAAAGACACGCGCCGCCTTCGCGCATCGTGTCTGGGCCGCGGCGGCGGGTATTCCGGGGCTACGCGTGCCAACCCTGCCATCGTGGGCCGGGCATGCGGGCTATCGCTGCTATGTCTTTGCCGACGCGGATGCGCTGCGCTCCGATTGGTCACGGGATCGCATCGTGGCCGAAGTGTCAGCGCTCGGCGTGCCGTGCTTCACCGGCACATGCGCGGAAGTGTATCTGGAAGCGGCCTTCGACGGCACGCCCTGGCGCCCGTCCGCGCGGCTGCCCGTTGCGCAGCACCTCGGTGCGACGAGCATCGCGTTCCTCGTCCACCCGACCTTGCGCGATGAGCATATCGACGCGACGTGCCGGGCACTGGCTCAGGTGATGACCAAGGCCGTGCGCTAACGCGTGGCATCAAAGCCTGATGAGTGTGCATAAAGCCAAGAACGTACCCGCGGAAACGTCGCGGCGCATGCTGACGGATCGCTCTAATATACTCATTCGCATAGGTTTTTGGACGTTAGTCTGACGCTGCCGGTCGTTTGACATGTCATACAGCGGCAGTTAGCTTCGCTTATGCTTGCAAAAGTTTGAAGCCTGCGCAGACGGGCGGACGAAAACGGCATTTCAGGGGTTGTGGGGCGCTGGGGGGCGGAATTGTACGTGCCGTGGCCGCTTAACTTCATACATCGATGACGACACAAGGCTTCCGGATCGAGACGCATCCGTTCCGCGCGCAGTGGGTCGGCATCTTGCTCGGCACGTTGTTCATGGCCGCCGTGCTGGCCGGCATGGCGAGCCCGCGCACGTTCGCGCTGACGTTGCCGCTGGTTGCGGTGGCGTTCGCGGTGTGGCGACTGATGCGCGGCACGCGCGCCATGCCGACGGACCTCTCGCGCTCGGCGATCGGCATCTACGCGGCATTCCTGCTCTATGCGGCGCTCACGGTGTTGTGGTCGATTGATCCACGCGAGTCGCTGCTGCAAGTGGGCCAGCTCGTGCTCGCGACCGGCGCGGGCCTCATCGCCGGGCGCATCGTGCTCTCCGACACCAATGCCAACAGTCTGAGATTTGGCGAAGGACTATGGATGGCGCTTCTGTTCGGCGCGGCCTATCTCGCCATCGAGGTGCTGAGCGGTCAGGCGATCAAGATCTTTGCATTCAATGCCTACGGCGTTGCGCCCGAATCCGTGACGCCCGCCAAATTCTACACGTGGCGTGACGGCGTATTGGTGCGCGTGGCCATGGCCGACCTGACACGCAACATCCCGCCGCTGGTTGTGCTTCTCGCCCCCGCGATGCTGGCCGTGGTAAGCTGCCTGTCGCGCCCCTACAACCGCATCCTATGCTGGGCGATGTATCTACTGGCGGCCATTGCCGTCGTCTGTTCGGGCAGCGAAAGCTCAAAGATGGCGTTCCTGATCGCGTCCGTCACAGGCGTTCTCGCCTGGCGCTGGCGCGACGCGATGTGGCGCGTTTTGGCGGGGGCATGGGTCGCGTCGTGCCTGCTGGTCATCCCGATCGTCTATACGGCGCACGCCGTGGCGCTGCACGAGAACAGCTTAGTGAAATCGGTTTTCAAGGGCGGCTCGGTGTCGTCGCGCGCGGCGATCTGGCGGCACTATGCGGCGCGCGTTGGCGAAGCGCCGATCCTCGGACATGGCGCCTACATGACCTATCTGCTGGATAGCGCGGAGCGCGAGGCGGCCATCAAGGCCGGCAAGGAAAAGGAAGCCTGGGTGCGGCCGCATCCGCATAACGTGTATTTGCAGATCTGGTTCGAGTTCGGCGCCATTGGCGCGCTGCTGTTTGCAGCCGTCGGCATTGCCGTGCTGCAAGCGCTGCGCACGTTGCCCAATGCCGCGCAACCCTACGCCTTCGCGACATTCGCCGCCGCCGCCGCTGTCGTCGCCACGAGCTACGGCATCTGGCAGGCGTGGCTGATCTGCCTTGGCGGCTTCCTCCTGCTCGCGGCCGCCATTGCCGTGAGGACGGCGCGACTGGCCGACGATGTGGCGGCGCTGCGATCGCAGGATCGCGACCCTGCCATCGCGGCAGTGGGCGGCGGCGCCATCGGGTCGTGTCCGCGCACAGTCCCGCCGGTGTAACTGGCTTTTTCAGCGCCGCCGACCGACCGTTTGGCGGCGTCAACAACGGGAGCGCCATCGGCGGTCAGAAACCTGTGTGCGGAGTTCAGCGTATGTCGCTGAAATTGCACGATTTGACGCCTTGGATCGCAATTGTCGCGGTTGCCGGACCTGGGTATTGCTGCTAGCTATGCCCCCGGTTCGGCGGGGAAATCTGAGAGTTTTCAAACTTCATGAATACACAGAATGATGTCGTCGCCCTGATCGGCCTGGGCTATGTCGGTTTGCCGCTGGCCGTGGAATTCGGAAAGACGCGCAAGGTTGTCGGCTTCGACATCAATGCCGCGCGCATCGCCGAGTTGAAGGCAGGGCACGATCGCACGCTCGAAGTGACCGACACGGAACTCGCGGAAGCCCGCCACCTGTCGTACTCGGCCAACCCTGACGATCTCAAATCCTGCAAGATTTTCATCGTCACGGTGCCAACGCCCATCGATGGCGCCAACCGCCCCGATTTCACGCCGCTGATCAAGGCTTCTGAGACTGTCGCCAAGGCGATGCCGGCCGGCGCCATCGTCGTCTACGAATCGACCGTCTACCCCGGCGCGACCGAAGAAGTGTGCGTGCCCGTGCTCGAGAAGCATTCGGGCAAGGTCTACAACCGCGACTTCTACTGCGGCTACAGCCCCGAGCGCATCAACCCCGCCGACAAACAGCACAAGCTGCCGACCATCGTGAAGGTCACGAGCGGCTCGACGCCTGAGGTTGCGGAAGCCGTCGACCAGCTCTATCGCGGCATCATCACCGCCGGCACGCACAAAGCGTCATCGATCCGCGTCGCGGAAGCGTCGAAGGTCATCGAGAATACGCAGCGCGATTTGAACATCGCGCTCATGAACGAATTGTCCGTCGTCTTCGCGCGCGTCGGCATCGACACCATGGAAGTGCTGCAGGCGGCTGGCACGAAATGGAACTTTCTCAATTTCAGGCCGGGCCTCGTCGGCGGCCACTGCATCGGCGTCGATCCTTATTACCTGACGCATAAGGCCGAACAGCTCGGCTATATCCCGCAGGTGATCCTCGCCGGGCGGCGCATCAACGACAACATGGGCCGCTATGTGGCGCGCAACACCGTGAAGCGGATGCTGAAGGCCGGCATCGACGTGCCGCGCTGCCGCATCGGCGTGATGGGCGTGACGTTCAAGGAAAACTGCCCCGATATCCGCAATTCCAAGGTTTTCGATCTCATCCACGAACTGCAAGAGCACGGCGCGGCGGTGACGGTTACCGATCCGACGGCGGACGCGGCCGAAGTCAAGCACGAGTACGGCGTGACGCTCGGCCAGATTACGGCCGCTGATCCGGTCGATGCGCTGGTCGTTGCCGTCGGTCATAACGAATATCGGGCCACGCCGCTCACGCATCTGAAATCGCTGGTCAAGGGCAACAAGCCTCTGCTCGTCGACGTCAAGTCGCTCTACGATTGGCGCGAGGCCGAACGTCTCGGCTTCAGCGTCTTCAGGCTTTAAGGCACCCGCGCATGCGCCCGCCCGTTCTTGATCGCAAAGTTCGTTTCGCGCTCGTCGGCTGCGGTCGCGTGGCGGCCAATCACTTCGGCGCCATGACGACGCACGCCGATCGCTGCGAACTCGTCGATGTTTGCGATACGTCGGCGGAGGCGCTTGCCACCCGCGTCGCGGCGTCTGGCGCCAAAGGTCACGCGTCGCTCGAAAGCCTGCTCGCCACGACGACCGCGGATTGCGTGATCCTGACGACACCGAGCGGCCTGCATCCGCGCCAAGCCATTCAGGTGGCGCAGTCGGGCCGTCACGTGATGACGGAAAAGCCTATGGCGACGCGCTGGAAAGACGGCCTGACGATGGTCGAGGCCTGCGACAAGGCCGGCGTCACGCTGTTTGTCGTCAAGCAGAACCGCCGCAACGCAACGCTGCAGTTGCTGAAGCGCGCGGTCGAGCAGAAGCGTTTCGGACGCATCTATTCGGTCGCGATCAACGTGTTCTGGAGCCGTCCGCAAGAATACTACGACAGCGCCAAGTGGCGCGGCACGTGGGAATTCGACGGCGGTGCATTCATGAACCAGGCCAGCCATTACATCGACCTGCTCGATTGGCTGATCGGTCCCGTCGAGAGCGTCATGGCCTACACGGGCACGCTTGCGCGCAGCATCGAGGTTGAAGACACCGGCGTTGCCGCTTTGCGCTGGCGCAGCGGCGCCATGGGCACGCTCAACGTCACCATGCTGACCTATCCGAAGAACCTCGAAGGCAGCATCACCATTCTCGGCGAAAAGGGCACCGTGCGCATCGGCGGGCTCGCGGTCAACGAGATCAAGCATTGGGAATTCGCCGACGTGCTGCCGGAAGATGCCGACATCGGCAAGGCCAGCTACGAGACGACATCGGTCTACGGCTTCGGCCACGGGCTCTATTACGACAACGTCATCAAGACCATTCGCGGCGAGGCGGAGGCCGAGACGGATGGCCGCGAAGGTTTGAAGTCGCTCGAACTGCTGATCGCGATGTATCTGTCGGCGCGCGACGGCCGGCGCGTGGCGCTGCCGCTGGAGTATTGATCTTGGCACCGGTCATCCATCCGACCGCGATCGTCGATGATGGCGCCGTGATCGGCGAGGGCACGCACGTCTGGCATTGGACGCACGTTTGCGGCCAGGCCCGCATCGGCAGCGGGTGCTCGCTCGGGCAGAACGTGTTCGTCGCCAACAAGGTGGTTATCGGCAACAACGTCAAAATTCAAAATAACGTCTCGGTGTACGATAACGTGACGCTTGAAAACGACGTGTTCTGTGGGCCGAGCATGGTCTTCACCAACGTCTACAATCCGCGCGCGCACGTGTCTCGCAAGGATGCCTACCGCGATACGCGCGTCAAGCAGGGCGCCAGCATCGGCGCCAATGCGACCATCGTGTGCGGCGTGACGGTCGGCGCCTATGCGTTCGTCGGCGCGGGCGCCGTGATCAATCGCGACGTGCCCGATTACGCGATGATGGCCGGCGTGCCGGCGCGGCAGATCGGCTGGATGAGCGCGCACGGCGAGCGGCTCGATCTGCCGGTGACGGGCAGCGGCGCGGCAACGTGTGCCGCAACGGGCGAGCGTTACGTGTTGGACAATGGCGTTTGCAGACGGGTCTAAACGCAAATCCGGCAACGCTCGGGGAATGCCAAGGGCGGCGCCGGCGCCGCTGGTGCGCAAGCGCCGATGCGACTACAAGGTCTCGCGACGTCGCTGACGTCGCGGCGCAAACCGGTCAAATCCGGATTAAATGATACGCCTGATCCCGTGAAACAGACCGATGATGATGCAATTCACTGATCTCAGACCCCAGCAGGCCGCCATCAAAGCGGATCTCGACCGCCGCATCGCGCGCGTGCTTGCGCACGGGCAATACATCATGGGGCCTGAGGTCGCTGAAATTGAAGCGACGCTTGCCGCCTACACCGGCACAAAGCATTGCATCACCGTTGCGAGCGGCACGGAAGCGCTGCTCATTGCCATGATGGCCCTTGGCATCGGGCCGGGCGACGAGGTCATCACCACGCCGTTCACTTTCGTCGCCACCGTCGAAACCATCGTGCTGCTGGGTGCAAAGCCGGTGTATGTCGATGTCGATCCGACAACGGCCAATCTCGACGCCGCGTTGCTCGAGGCGAAGATCACGGCGCGCACCAAGGCCATCATTCCGGTCAGCCTCTATGGGCAGGCCGCCGACATGGATGCGATCAACGCCATCGCGTCGCGCCATGGCGGCATCCCGGTCATCGAAGATGGCGCGCAGAGCTTCGGCGCGACCTATAAAGGGCGACGGAGCTGCGCGCTGTCGACAATCGGCTGCACCAGCTTTTTCCCCTCGAAGCCGCTCGGCTGTTACGGCGATGGCGGCGCGATGTTCACTGACGACGACGCCCTAGCGCAGGCCTTCCGCGAAATCCGCGTGCACGGGCAGAGCAAGCGCTATGTACATACCCGCGTCGGTCTTGGCGGGCGCATGGATACGCTGCAGTGCGCGGTGCTGCTGGCAAAGTGGCCGCGCTTCGAGGCGGAGGTTGCGGCGCGGGCGGAAAGCGGCCGGCATTATACCGAACGGCTCCATCGCGACGTTGCGGGGTGCCGCGCGATGACGGCGCAAGATGCCGGCGCGCCGCTGTCGGCGCCGCGAACCCTTCGCATCCTGGCCGATGCGACCAGCGTATTCGCGCAATACACCGTTCTCGTTGCAGACCGCGCCGGCGTGCAGGATCGCCTGGCAGCGGCCGGCATTCCAACCGCCGTCCATTATCCCGTACCGCTCAACGAACAGCCGGCTTATCGGCATTTGTGCTGCGAGAATTGCACGCCGATCGCGAGCTGGATGGCACAGCACGTCATGAGCCTGCCGATGGGCCCCGACATTTCGGTCGAAGACATCGCACGCGTCGTCAAAGCTCTGAGCTGACGGCGATCACGACATCCGCGCGAAGATAGCGTGCGGGACGTTTGAGATTTGCGCCAATCCAGATTGGGTTGGCATACAAGAGATGGCGTGTCCGCGGCGATTGACCTGGCCCGCCCGCACTGGAGTAGACGTACGTGCTGCAAAGAGCCAAGCGCTATCTGTCGACGTTGAGCTGGCTGCTGCTGCTTCACCTGCGCACGCGCCCGGACCGCTTTCTGCTGACGAGCGGCCTCAATGTCTGCGCGCATCTCGGCTCCATCATCGGGTTCGTCGTGGCGATCAAGGCCATCAGCGTCGTGACGGCCGGCTCACTTGAGCATACCGTTCAGTATCTGAAGCCTTATATCGACGTGTCGCTCGAGGCGGCCAAATTCGCAATCGTCTGCGCGCCGCTGGCGGTCTTCGGATTTGCGGCGGTGTGTCAGCGCTATGGCGCATATATGTCGTCGACGATGATTTTCGACATGGTGCGTACGATCATCGACACGCTGGGCGAGCAGGCTGTCGTGAACTCCGGCGCGGCGAGCGGACAGACGCTCGGCGGGTTTCAGGAAGACATCTTCGAGATGGAGATCGTTGCCGGCAGCAGCGACCCGACCGGCGTCATGCCGGAAGTGCCGGTCGAGGAAGAGGTCGTCCCGGCCGCCACCGCGAAGGAGGCGCGACGTCAGGCCGAACAGCACGCGCAGTTGTTTTCGGCCGGGTATCGCCGTCTGCATCGCATCGAGCAGAGCTTCC
>JBOFCQ010000140.1:0-2237 GCA_051646145.1 Hyphomicrobium sp. | reverse complement strand
TGCACGGCATGCTGCGCGTGCGCCACTTCACGCAGGACGACGCGCACATCTTCATCACCGAAGATCAGATCATGGAGGAATGCCTCAAGATCAACGATCTGATGCTGGCGATCTACAAGGACTTCGGCTTCGAGGATATCTTCATCAAGTTGTCGACGCGGCCTGAAAAGCGTGTCGGCGCCGATCATCTGTGGGACAAGGCTGAGAAGGCGCTCGGCGATGTTCTCGATGAAGTGACGAAGCGGTCGAACGGCCGCGTCAAGACCGCGCTGCAACCGGGCGAGGGCGCGTTCTACGGTCCGAAACTGGAGTACGTGTTGAAGGATGCCATCGGCCGCGAATGGCAGTGCGGCACGACGCAGGTCGATTTCAATCTGGCCGGCCGTCTCGGCGCGATCTACATCGACGAGCATTCGGAAAAGAAGACGCCGGTGATGATCCACCGCGCCATGTTCGGCTCGCTCGAACGCTTCACCGGCATTCTGATCGAGAATTTCGCCGGGCAATTCCCGCTCTGGCTGGCGCCATTGCAGGTCGTCGTCGCGCCGATCGTGTCCGACGCCAACGACTACGCAAACGAGGTTGTGGCCGCGTGCAAGGCGGCGGGCCTGCGTGTCGAGAGCGATCTCAGGAATGAGAAGATCAACTACAAGGTTCGCGAACATTCGCTCGCCAAGGTGCCGGTGATGCTGGTCGTCGGGAAGCGGGAAGCGGAAGAGCGGACGGTTTCGATCCGCCGGCTTGGCTCGCAGGACCAGACCGTGATGGCGCTCGATACGGCTCTTGCGCAATTCACATCCGAGGCGACGCCGCCGGATTTGATGTGAGCGATTGGCAGCAACGGCGGTGGCCGCTAAGTTGCGCGCATGCGGCCCAGTCCTTACAGCTACCGCGATGATGCAGCCGTGCCGCGCTTCGACGATAGCGCGCCGCTGCTGATCTTCGACGGGCTGTGCGTGCTGTGCTCAGCCGGCGTCATCTGGATGCTGCGGCGAGATCCCCATGGCGTGACGCGGTTTGCCGCCGTGCAGCAGCCGATCGCTCAGGCCCTCTATACCCATTACGGGCTCGATGCCGCACGGTTCGATACCTTCATGGTGCTGGCGGGCGGTCGGCCGCACACAAAATGGGCCGGCGTTATCGCGGCGGCGCGCACGTTGCCGCCACCGTGGCGGTGGCTGGCGTCGGTGGCGCGGATGGTGCCGCAGGTGGTCGGCAACCGGCTCTATGATTGGGTGCAGGCGAACCGTCTGTCGTGGTTCGGCAGCCGCGACGCATGCCTGATGCCGACGGACAACGACACGCGAAGGTTTCTCGAAGGTGTCTAGATCTGCGCCGCGCCGCACTTGCCTTGGCGCGCTGCTTTCTGATCGTCAGCGCGGTTTGCGCCGCAGCGTCGGGTGCGCCGAAGGGCCTGTTGGGGCCAGCACCTGGGTCCGGCGCGGCTCACACCGGCGCGGGGGCGCCAGAAAGCGCACACCGACCAGATTGACCTTGCGCCATACAACTTCGCATTCGGCTTCCAGGCCGTCGAGTTCGACGATGAGTTCGAATGTGTCGGGCACCTGCGCCGCGATGGCTTCCAGGCGCGCACCTGTGTCGGAAATCTCCCGCACGCTGCACGGCAGGGTGGCGTGACGGTTGGCAAACGCGATCACAGCCGATTTGAGCTGGCGACGACGCGGAGCGCTACGAGGTTCCAACATGGCTGCAATTGGCCTGCAAACGGACGAAGGGCGTGAGGCATTTCTGCTCGCCGTCATTGTGCAGGTGCGATCTGAAGCTCGAGTTAACAGCGATCAGTAGCGGCGTGCGGCAGCGTGGCATCAGCCGGCAGCGCGGCCGGGTCTGCGAGCAAACGAAACGTTCGCTCGGTCAATTGGTGACGCGAGTAGGTGGCCCGATGCAAATGCCCGGCATGGCTGCGCGCCATTTCAGGGCGCTTCGTAGCGTTCCTTCAATTCTTTGGTGCGCGCTTTCGTCTTGTCAGTCATGCAGCCGATGATCTCGGCCGTGGCGCCCGTGCCGCCGCTCCAGAACATGGCAACGTGGTCGTTGCACTCGGCATCGCGGAAGGCCACCCAGGCGCGCTGGCTTTTGCGCAGCGCCTGTTCCCAATTTTTCGCGTCGTAGGGCGGCTCGCTCGCCATCTCGGGGATGTCGGCCAGCGCCGCCTTATACGCACGGTTGAGGTCTGCATCCGCCGCGACGAATTCCTTGTCGGCGCAGGCATTCAT
>JBOFCQ010000138.1:0-12257 GCA_051646145.1 Hyphomicrobium sp. | reverse complement strand
TGACGTGTGACGTTGGTTTCAAGGTGTGGTGGCTCGTGCCCTCGGTGCCGTCTTGGCCGGTCTGCCGGCCCGTCCGGCGTCCTCGGTCGCCCCCACGTAAATTCTCGCTTCTCGCGTCGACCACGAACGCGGCGCGTCTAAGAAGACACGACCACACCCGTGTAAGGGAACGCGAACGCAAATCAAGCCTGTTTGCCGATTTGCCCCCGGGGCGTTTCGGCAGGTCTTAAGATCTGGGTCCGATTGTTCCGAACGGCCACTCTTGGCGGCGCCAGGACACGCGAACCCAGCCCAGCCCGCAAAACGCGCCGCTCGTTACCATGTTTCCCACCCCTTGCAAAGCCAGGGATGCCCGCCAATTGTGCGACATTCGGGGCATTTCAGCGCGGCCGACTTTTGGCTGGCAGGGGACAGCCGTTAGCGCCTCGGGCAGGCTGGCGCACCGAATGTCGCCCTTTGTTCAGACCATGGCTCAGACCATGGCCATGCCGCCGTTGATGTGCAGCGTCTGACCGGTGATGTAGCCGCCCTCGTTGGAGGCGAGATAGAGGGCGCCGGCCGCGATATCGAGGGGCGAGCCAAAGCGCTGGGAGGGAATCATGGCGGCGATGTCGGTCTTCTGCTTGTCGTTCAGAACATCCGTCATGGCCGTGCTGATGAACCCCGGCGCGATACAATTGGCGGTGATGCCGCGCGAGGCGACTTCGCGGGCGAGCGACTTGGTCATGCCGATCATGCCGGCCTTGGACGCGGCGTAGTTGCCCTGCCCCGGATTTCCGAAAACGCCCGATACCGACGCGATGTTGATGATGCGGCCATAGCCCGACTTGGTGCGCATCATGTGACGCGAGGCGGCGCGGCAGAGCATGAACGTGGACGTCAGATTGACGGCGATGACATCGTCCCACTGCTCGTCCTTCATCACCATGAACAGGTTGTCCTTGGTGAGACCGGCGTTGTTGACCAGAATGTCGAGACGGCCGCCAAGCGCCTTGACGGCTTCATCGATCAGCTTGCCGACGGCTGCGCGATCGGCAAGGTCGCAGGGCACGACGTGCACGCGCTCACCGAGCTCTTTGGCGAGCGCATCGAGCGCCTCGACCTTGCGGCCGGAAATGGCGACCGTCGCACCCGCCTTGTGCAGCACGCGCGCGATTTCAGCGCCGATGCCGCCCGTTGCGCCGGTCACGAGCGCCGTCTTGCCAGTCAAATCGAACATCAGATCATCCTTCCCGTATCAGCAGACCGCACCGCATCTCAATGGGTGCGCGCGGCGATTTCGTCCGTTGTCGTGCCGCCCATCACCTTGCAGAAACGAGCGGTTTTACCGTGTATTTCATGCGCCGCCGATCAGGCCGGCCAAAGCTGCATCGATGTCGGCGGGTGTGCCGACGCTCGTTGTGTTGAGATTGGGCGCGGTGCGCTTGACGAGACCGGCAAGCACTTTGCCGGCGCCAATTTCATAGACATCGGTGATGCCGTTCGCCGCCATGTAGGCGACGCATTCGCGCCAACGCACGGTGCCGACGACCTGCTCGACCAGGCGGCGGCGGATCTCGCCGGGCGTCGAGATGGCGGTCGCGACGACGTTGGCGACGACCGGCACGACGGGCGTGTTGATTGTCACGCGCGCCAAGGCATCGGCCATGGCGTCGGCGGCAGGTTGCATCAGCGCGCAATGGAAGGGCGCCGACACAGGCAGCGGCACCGCGCGTCTGACGCCATGCGCCTTGCCGATCTCGGCGACACGATCGATCGCCGTCTTCGAGCCTGAGAGCACGACCTGCGTCGGCTCATTGTCGTTGGCGACTTGACAGACATCGCCCTGCGCCGCTTCGGCCGCGACCTTCGCCGCCACCTCGACGCCAACGCCGAGCAGCGCCGCCATGGCGCCCTGCCCGACCGGTACTGCCTTCTGCATCGCCTGACCGCGTAGTTTGAGAAGGCGCGCGGCGTCTGCAAGGGAGAACGCACCCGCCGCCGCAAGCGCCGAATACTCGCCAAGCGAATGCCCGGCGACGTAGGTCACGCGGTCTTTCAGACTGAAGCCTTTTTCCCGTTCGAGCACCCGCATCACGGCCATCGAAACGGCCATCAGCGCCGGCTGGGCGTTTTCGGTGAGCGTCAGCGCGTCCTTGGGCCCGTCCCACATGATCGCGGATAACTTCTGCCCCAGCGCCTCGTCGACCTCGTCGAAGACCGCGCGAGCAACGGGGAATGCATCGGCGAGCGCCTTGCCCATGCCGACGTCCTGACTGCCCTGTCCCGGAAACACCAATGCGATCGTCATGCCGAGCCGCGCCTCCCTGTGCCGAGGCTAGGTCGCCCCAACCCCAGCTTATCTGGTTTGGCGCTTTAGGCACTGGCCTGCTGGCCGCTGTCAAGACGGGCTTTTGCCTCCCGCAAGCGGCCGGACGGGCAGAAGGCACGGCGGTTTGCTGATCAGGGCTGTGAGCCCGGATGGCGATAGAGTTCCAATACGGATGGCACACAAAAAACGGGCCGAAAGCGGCCCGTTTTCAATGGCGATGTCAGCATTACACGGTCAATCACGCGCCCAGGGCCGACGCCCCGTTGCGAGGACGATTAGGCGCGGCGCGGATCTGCGGATCTGGCGAACCTCAGGCCGCTTCTTCATCTTCCTCGGCTTCTTCGTCGAGAACCAAGCGGCCATCGACAAGATCGAACAGCACGTCGTCGCCCGTTTCCTCGGCATCCGAGAGTGCGGCTTCGAGTTCGGCATCGATCGGCGCAACCTTGAGTTCGCCGGCCTCTTCCATGGACACTTCCATGTCCTGAAGCGCCGCGATCGCTTCCGTGCGGGCTTCGTCCGCCGTCGCGCCAACGCCCCAGATTGCGTCGTTCGTGTATGCTGCAAATTTCATGGGTCTGATCCTCACTGTTTCCAGACTAGTCGACAGGCTTTTTCGCTCGCTGCATCTCAACGCCGTTTGGGCACGCCCGATGACGCTCTTGGCGACCGCCCCGCTCCCGATCTTCACGCGATTCGTGTGGCAATCAGGTGGCTTAGGCAATGGCGACGGCGTTTGACGAGGCGAATAGCGGCTTGCCGGGTGAGCGGCGCGGACCATCATGTCCGTTGGCGAAAAAGATGCGTGATTCGCCGGCGTTCGTACACAGTTTGTTCGCATGCCCAGCGCCGAATTTGGACCCGCCTTTGCGGGCAGGTTCTAGTGCGTTGCAATTGCTGAGAACGCACGAGCGCGCGCCCTGACTTGCCCTTACCGTGAAATCGCGTATAACCCGCGCGTCACCCGCTCCGGTTGGAAGCTGAACGGGAGCCGAGTTGCAGAAGCATAATTGGTTCTGTGGCACGGCCAGGACGGTTGGATATGCGCTTGGGCTTCAAGCCCTGGCTGTTTCCGCGTCCGCCCCCGGTGTTTCCGCTCTTTGGGTACCAGATGGGCCTTTCTCGGGCCCGAATGGGGCTTTGCGCCGGAGGGAAACATGCTCGCGGTCTCATGCCGCCGCCCGTTCGCGGGACGGTGGACCGGCCGTCTTGCATGCGTGGCCCGCGACAGCTTCGCGGAACTCAAAACGTTAGAAAGGCCAACCGTATGCCGCTTTACGAGCATACCTTCCTGGCACGCCAGGACGTGACCCAGGCCCAAGTCGAAGCGCTGATGAAAGAGTTCGTCGGCGTTATCGAAGAAGGCCAGGGCAAAGTCACCAAGCAGGAATACTGGGGCGTCAAAGGCCTTGCATTCAAGATCAAGAAGAACCGCAAGGCGCATTACGCGCTCTTCAACATCGACTCGCCGCCGGCGGCCGTTGCTGAAATGGAGCGGCGCATGGGCATCAACCCCGATGTCATCCGCTTCTTGACGGTGCGAGTCGAAGAACTCGAGACCGAACCTTCGGTCATGATGCGCAAGCAGGATCGCGACGATCGCGGCGAACGTGGTGATCGCGGCGGCTTCGGCGGCGGCGGTGGTCGCGGCGGCTTCGGCGGCCCGCGTGAAGGCCGTGGCGGCCCTGGCGGCGGCGGTGGCGGCTTCCGTGGCGGCGACCGCGAAGGCGGCTCGACGTTCCGGCCGCGTGCCCCGCGTGAAGGCGGCGCAGGCTTTGGCGATCGTCCTCCGCGCGAAGGCGCAGGCGGTGGGTTCAGCGGCGATCGCGGTCCGCGTCCGCCCCGTCCCCCGCGCGACAGCAACCCAGGTTCGGAGAGCTAATCCATGGCTGAGATCCAAACGTCAGGTGGCGGCCAGCAGCGCCGTCCGTTCCATCGCCGCCGCAAGACCTGTCCGTTCTCGGGCGAAGGCGCGCAAAAGATCGACTACAAGGACGTGCGCCTGCTTGGCCGTTACGTCTCCGAGCGCGGCAAGATCGTGCCGAGCCGTATCACAGCCGTATCGGCAAAAAAGCAGCGTGAACTGGCGCGCGCCATCAAGCGCGCCCGCTTCCTCGGCCTGCTGCCGTACGTGATCAAATAAGAACGAGACTGTGGATCTGGGCTGCCGGTGACGGCGGCCCGGTCCTTATCCTTTTCACGATCCTTTTCACGTTGGGCGCGGACGGATTGTCCGGATCGCGCTCTAACCGCCTCCTTGAAGGTCGGGACAGCAGACGATGACACCGCATTCCCTTCTCATCGGCGTGGGCGCCGGGCTGATAGCTGCCGTCGTGTTCGTCTCCGCGACGACCGGCGCCATGGCCGCGCGTGTCGTTTTCTTTCTGCTGACGCCGCTCTCGATCTATCTCGCCGGTCTTGGCGTCGGGTTGAACGCGGCGCTCGTTGCCGGCGTTGCGGCAACGGCCGTCATTTTCGCCCTCTCCAACCCCGCAACGGCCGTCGTCTTTGCCGCTGGCGAAGCGATCCCCGCGATCGTGCTCTGCCGCCTCGCGATGCTAAGCCGTGGCGATGACGACGCGCGCGAATGGTATCCGCCCGGCCGTCTCGTCGCCATCGCGGCCATCTTTTCCGGCGCCTTCGCGGTGCTCGTCATCACCTTGCTCGGCGCCGATATCGAGACGCTCACCAAATCGCTGCGCGTCGTCATCGATCAGTTCGCGAAATCCGAATTGCCGTCGATCCCAGGCTCAGCGCCGCTCACCGATACGCAGATCGATGAAATCACGGCGCTGGTCGTGCGCATGCTGCCGGCGGGTTTGGCCCTTTCCGTCATGTCGACCATGCTGCTCAATTTGTGGCTTGCCGGGCGCATCACGCTCGCGTCAGGTCTGCTCGACCGCCCGTGGCCCGATCTCGCGCGCCTGGAATTGCCGCAAGGATCGGCGCTGGCGCTGCTGGCCGCCGTTGTCGCGACGTTCGCCGGCGGCCTCGTCGGCCTCGTATCAGGCGGATTTTTTGGCGCCTTCCTGACGGCCTTCGTGGTGCTCGGGCTGGCCGTCGTCCACTACGTGACGCGCGGCTCGCCGTGGCAAGGATTTACGCTCGCCGCGACCTACATTTCGCTGGCGATCTTCAGTGCGGGGGCAACGCTGCTGCTGGCCTTGATCGGCCTTGCCGAGACGGTCGTCGCGCTGCGCCGGACCCACGATGGCCGCCAGACTGGACCACCGCCCTCCCGTCCCGATAACGACACATGAACACTGACCACCACCCAAATCTTTTCACGACCTAATCCCAACACCCGACTTTTCGATCAACAAGGAGACGAAACATGCAGGTCATTCTACTTCAGCGCATCGGCCGCCTTGGCCAGATGGGCGATGTCGTCAACGTCAAGGACGGCTATGCCCGCAACTTCCTGCTGCCGCAGAAGAAGGCGCTGCGCGCCACCGCCGACAACAAGAAGGTGTTTGAATCGCGCCGGGCCCAGCTCGAAGCGAGCAACCTCGAACAGAAGAAGGAAGCCGAAGCCGTATCGTCCAAGCTCGACGGCAAGTCGTTCGTGCTGATCCGTTCGGCCGGCGATACGGGCCAGCTCTACGGCTCGGTGTCGACGCGCGACATCTCGGATGCCGTCACCGCGGGCGGCTTCACCATCAACCGCAACCAGGTTGTTCAGGACAAGCCGATCAAGACGCTCGGCGTGCACAACGTCAGCGTGCAGCTCCACCCGGAAGTGACCGTCGGCATTCAGTTGAACATCGCCCGCTCGCAGGATGAAGCCGACAAGCAGGCCCGCGGCGAAGACGTTACGATGGTCAAGGACGAAAAGATCGAACTCGAGACGTTCGATCCCGACGCAGCCTTCGAATCGGGTGCCTCGCCCACGGGCGACAGCGACGCGTGACGCGAGCGGCTGTCAGGCGCCGGGCGCTCGTCGCGTCGGGCGGCCGACGGTGGCTTGGTAAGAAGCAGAAATTCAGAGCGGCGCTGGGTCTGCCCGGCGCCGTTTTGTGTTGCTGGGACGATCGGTTAGCGAGGCGCGGCCGATTCGCAACCGCCAAGCTTCTTTTCCGCGCCGTGTTGATAACGGGGAGGACTGGCCGGCCACCCCCGCGGGGCGCGTGCATACGCCGTGGAATCGTCTAGCGTCCGGCCATGGCAAATTCCGCACTCCTCCTCCAGACCGAAAAACTTCGCGAAGCCGTTGTGGCGTCAGAACCGCTGACGTTCCGCCAGCCGCCGCACAATCTCGAAGCCGAGCAGGCCCTTCTCGGCGCCGTGCTCGTCAACAACGAAGCGCTCGACCGCGTCTCGGGCTTTCTCGCGCCGGCGCATTTCTACGATCCGCTGCACGCGCGGATTTTCGAAACGCTGGCCGCGCTGATCCATGCCGGCAAGACGGCGACGCCGGTGACGGTGAAGTCGTTCTTTGAGAATGCCGAGCCGATCAACGCCGGCATGACCGTGCCGCAGTACCTCGGCCGCCTTGCCGCCAGCGCGACGACGATCATCAACGCCGCCGAATACGGCCGCACGATCTACGATCTGGCAACGCGCCGCGCGCTGATCGTGATCGGCGAAGATCTGGTCAACACGGCCTACGACAGCGCTGTCGATCAGCCGCCGAAAACACAGATCGAAGAGGCGGAAGGACGGCTCTACGGGCTCGCCGAGCAGAACAAGTACGGACAGGGCTTCGAAAGCTTCGGCAACGCGCTGCGCACCGCCATCGACATGGCTAACAGCGCATTCCAGCGCGCGGGCCATCTCTCGGGCGCCTCGACCGGGCTCAGCGATCTCGATCACAAGCTTGGCGGATTGCAGCGCTCCGACTTGATCATCCTTGCTGGACGCCCCTCGATGGGCAAGACGGCGCTGGCGACCAACATCGCCTACAATGTCGCCAAGGCCTATCGCACGGAACCCGCCGCCGACGGCACGCAGACCGTCTCGTCGGGTGGCATCGTCGGTTTCTTCTCGCTCGAAATGTCGTGCGAACAGCTCGCAACCCGTATTCTGGCCGAGCAGGCGGAAATCTCATCGGAGAAGATTCGCCGCGGCATGATCGACGAAAACGAGTTCCGCCGGCTTTCGGAAACGGCACACGAGATGTCGCAAATTCCGCTGTTCATCGATCAGACGGGCGGCATCACAATTGCGCAGCTTTCCGCGCGCGCCCGCAAGCTCAAGCGCCAGCACGGTCTCGATCTGCTCGTGGTTGATTACCTCCAGCTCCTCGCGGGCTCCAAGAAGGGCGATGCCAACCGCGTCCAGGAAATCACCGAGATCACGACCGGCCTCAAGGCGCTGGCCAAAGAACTGCACGTGCCGGTCATCGCGCTGTCGCAGCTCTCGCGTCAGGTCGAAAATCGCGAAGACAAGCGGCCGCAGCTCTCAGACTTGCGTGAATCGGGCTCGATCGAGCAGGACGCCGACGTCGTGATGTTCGTCTATCGCGAAGAATATTACGTCGAGCGCACAAAGCCTGCCGAAGGAACGCCCGAATTCGCCGATTGGATGACCAAGATGAGCCTGGCGTCCGGCAAGGCCGAAGTCATTATCGGCAAGCAGCGTCACGGCCCGGTCGGCACGGTTGAATTGTCGTTCGAAGGCCAGTTCACGCGCTTCGGCAATCTGGCGCGCGAGTATATGCTGCCGGACAGGTGATAAGACCGAGGCGATGACGGCGCTCACGTCGCCGCATGCGCGATTGCGCGGCGACGGGGTGGATAGGGAAGGATGTGACGCGCGTGCATGCGCTGACGCCGCAGACAGGCTCGACGGGCCGCGTGCGCATCGATCTGGCAAGGATCGCTGCCAACTGGCGGAGCCTTGCCGGCCTCGTCGCACCGGCCAGATGCGGCGCAGTGGTGAAGGCGGACGCATACGGTCTCGGCGCCGGTCCGGTTGTCACGGCGCTCGCGCGGGCCGGATGCACGACGTTTTTCATCGCCACGCCGAATGAAGCGGAAGCCGCCCGCCAACGCGCACCCAACGCCGACATCTATGCGCTCGACGGCCTGTTGCCGGGTGCGGACGAGGATTTCCGGCGGCTCGGCATCATTCCCGTGTTGTCGAGTCTCGACGACGTTGCGCGCTGGACGCATTTCGGCGCGCGGCGCGGGCAGCAACTGCCGGCCGCGTTGCATATCGATACCGGCCTCAATCGGCTTGGGCTGACGGCGCGCGATGCCCGGCGGCTCGCAGCCGACGATGCACTCCGCCAGCCGCTCGATCTCGTATTGCAGATGAGCCATCTGGCTTGCGCCGATAACGCCGCCGATCGCACCAACCGCGATCAACTGCTGGCGTTCGAAACGCTGTCGACGCTGTTCCCCGGCGTGCCACGCTCGCTTGCCGCATCCGACGGGTTGATGCTCGGACCGGCGTATCACTTCGATCTCGTGCGCCCGGGTTACGCCATCTATGGCGGTCAGGCGTCGGCCACCAACCCAGCGCCGGTCGCGCCCGTCGTCACGGTGACGGCGCAGATTTTGGCCGTCAACGACGTAGCGCCGGGCGCCTCAGTCGGCTATGCCGCGAGCTGGCGGGCCGAACGCCCAAGCCGCATCGCAACGATCGCTGCCGGATATGCCGACGGCGTGCCGCGCTCGGCGTCCTCGTCGGCCGATCGCACGACGCGCGGCAACGTCATGATCAAGAACGTGCGCGCGCCAATCGTTGGCCGCGTGTCGATGGATCTCATCACCGTCGATGTCACCGATCTGCCGGGCGATCTCGTTGACGATGCGCGCTGCGCAACACTCGTTGGCGACGGGCTGACGCTCGAAGACATGGGCTATGGCGCCGGCACCATCGGCTACGAAGTGTTGACGCGGCTCGGCCGCCGCTTCGAGCGCGTTTATACCGAATGACCGCGCACCCCATGCCCTCGCCCCCCATGCCCTCGCACTGCACGACCGCCAGCTTCCTGCCGCGATCGCGCGGACTGTCCCAGCCGGATCGAGAGTGAGACGTGGCGAAGCCCTCCAAATCCTTGTTCGTCTGCCAGGCCTGCGGCGCGACAGCATCGCGCTGGGCCGGCAAATGCACGTCGTGCGGCGAGTGGAACACGCTCGTTGAAGAAACGGATGCCGGGCCGCCGCCGGGGTCCGGCATCACGCGCCAGAATAAGGGCCGCTTGGTGCGCCTCGAAACGTTGCAGGGATCGACAGACGAAGCGCCGCGCTTCCTGACCGGCATCGCCGAACTCGACCGTGTGACGGGCGGCGGCATCGTGCCTGGATCGGCGATGCTGATCGGCGGCGAACCGGGCATCGGCAAATCGACGCTGCTCTTGCAGTTGACGGCCAACCTCGCCAACAGCGGCCGGCGCGCGCTTTATTTCTCCGGTGAAGAAGCGGTGGCGCAGGTGCGTCTGCGCGCTGAACGGCTCGGGCTGACGCAAGCGCCCGTCGGGCTCGCCTCCGAGACCAACCTGTCGAACATTCTGGCGACGCTCAGTGAGGGCAAGCCGGCCGACCTCGTGGTCATCGACAGTATTCAGACGCTGTGGGCCGATACGCTCGATGCGGCACCAGGTACCGTCAGCCAGGTGCGCGCCGCCGCCCAATCGCTGATCCGCTACGCCAAGATGGCGGGCTCTGCCGTTTTGCTGGTCGGCCACGTCACCAAGGACGGCCAGATCGCCGGCCCGAAGGTCATCGAGCACATGGTCGATACGGTGCTCTATTTCGAAGGCGACCGCGGCCATCCCTATCGAATTCTGCGCGCGGTCAAGAATCGCTTCGGTCCGACCGACGAGATCGGCGTCTTTGAAATGGTGTCGGGCGGGCTGCGCGAAGTCAGCAACCCGTCGGAATTGTTTCTCGGCGACCGCGATTCGAGCAGTCCGGGTGCCGCTGTCTATGCCGGCGTTGAAGGCACGCGGCCGTTGCTTGTTGAAATTCAAGCGCTTGTCGCGCCATCGGGTCTCGGCACGCCGCGCCGCGCGGTGATCGGCTGGGACAGCAACAGGTTGTCGATGCTGCTCGCCGTGCTCGAAGCGCGCTGCGGCATGTCGTTTTCCGGCCACGATGTTTATCTCAACGTCGCCGGCGGTTTGAAAATTACCGAGCCGGCCGCGGATCTTGCCGCCGCAGCCGCCCTTGTGTCGTCAATTTCCGGTGTTGCCCTGCCGCGCGACGCTGTTTATTTCGGCGAAGTCTCGCTGTCGGGCGCGGTGCGGGCCGCGTCCCTCATGACGGCACGGTTGAAGGAAGCGTCGAAGCTTGGATTTCAACGCGCCGTTTTGCCGGAATCAGGGGAAGTTGATGCCTCAGGCCTGAAACTCACCCTACAGCGCATCGCACATCTAAGATTGCTTGCGGAGCGGGCGCTTGCATGCGACTGAAACGCCGGTCTTCAAAGCCGGTCTCGTAGCGAAGGTCTAGGCCTGCCACCGCATGGGCGGCGCCCGGACGACAGAGGGAATAAGGCCATGATCGGCCCGCTGACATATCTCGACGCCGCACTGCTGGCCGTCGCCTTCATTTCAGGCCTGCTGGCGATGTATCGCGGGCTGGCGCGCGAACTGCTGTCGATCCTGTCTTGGCTGGCCGCTGCTGCCGTCGGCGTGTGGATATTTCTGTCGAAAAAGGATCTGTCGGCCGATGTTGCCGCGCAGACCGGCCTGCCGCCGCAGATTGCCCTCGCCGTGGTGGCACTCGTCGTGGCTTTGATCGTTCTGATTGTGGTGCACCTGATCACGGCGCGCATTTCAGACGCCATCCTGGATAGCCGCGTCGGCATGATCGACCGGGTGCTTGGCTTCATGTTCGGCGTGGCGCGGGGCTTCATCCTGATCGTCATCCCCTACATGTTCTACGAATCGTTCGTCACCAACGACAAGGATCACCTCCCCTGGGTGCGCGACGCCGCGTCGCTGCCCTATATCAAGAGCGCGGGCAACACGATCCGCACGATCCTTGTGCAATACGTTCCCTCATCGGTCACCACGCCGCCCACCACCCCGCCTGCTGGTGAACAGCAGGGTTTCCTTAATGGCGAGAGACGGTTGGTCGCGATTGTGATTGGGTCCAACCGGTATTATATCGAGGCCAGCTCCCGGCAGCGCACCGCATGATCTGAGGATCATTCCGCCTTCCGCCTTGCCGAGCCGGCTTCGCACGTCCTAAGAAGCTGTCGAACTCGCGGGAGATTGGCATGTCCGAGCAGTCAGCAACGATGACGATCGACGGCCTCACGTTCACCCGATACGGCGACGACCGGCTGCGTGAAGAATGCGGCGTGTTCGGCATCTTCAATCACCCGGACTCCGCGGCGATCACCGCGCTCGGCCTGCACGCCCTGCAGCATCGCGGCCAGGAAGCGTCCGGCATCGTCGCCTACGACGGCCGGCAGTTCCATTCGGAACGCCGCATGGGCCTCGTCGGCGACAACTTCTCCAAGGCCGACGTCGTCAACCGCCTCAAGGGCCGCATGGCGGTTGGGCATAATCGCTACTCGACGACGGGCGACCCGCTGATCCGTAACGTGCAGCCGCTGTTCGCCGACATCGACACCGGCGGCTTCGCGGTGGCGCACAACGGCAACCTCACCAACGCGCTGACGCTGCGCAACGACCTGATCTCGTCGGGCGCCATCTGCCAGTCGACGTCCGACACTGAAGTCATCCTGCATCTGCTGTCGCGCTCAAAGAAGCGTCGCGTGGTCGAACGCTTCGTCGATGCCATCCGGCAGGTCGAAGGGTCGTATGCCCTCGTCTGTCTGACCAACAACATGATGATCGGCGCCCGCGATCCGGTCGGCATCCGTCCGCTCGTCATCGGCCGTCTTGGCGCCGCCTACGTGCTTGCGTCCGAGACCTGCGCACTCGACATGGTCGGCGCTGAATTCCTGCGCGAAGTCGAAAACGGCGAAGTCGTCGTCATTTCGGACGCCGGCATCGAAAGCCACCGGCCGTTCCCGAAGCGCCCGG
>JBOFCQ010000135.1:0-4230 GCA_051646145.1 Hyphomicrobium sp. | reverse complement strand
CATGCTGACGTCGATGGCCGCCATTCTGCACGATTGCTATCAGTCGATCGACGTCGTGATGCACATTCTCGCCGCACTGGACGCGCGTCGCGGCACGCGCCTCGCCGAGACGTATATCAACCGCGTTCGCAATGCCGCGCTGACGCAATTGGCGGCATGAGGATCGCGACGCCATGGTTGATTTGGCCAAGCTTCGCGTAACGAACCGTCTCGCACAAAGGTTTGGCAAGTAGCAGGTTCAGGCGGAACAGAGCACGTGCAAGAGCAAGTTGACAGTCGCATGCCGCCGTATCACACCGCCCTGCGCGCGGTGTTCCTGGTTGCGATCCATCATGGCGCAAAGCTTGAAGCGCGCGACCTGGCGATTGGCAACGATGCCGACGTGATGGGTTCGGCGCTGACAATCTTGCGCAATGCGGGTCTCGATTGCGCGATTCGCAAGAATTGCGCGTGGACCGATATCACCAAGCAGGCAAGCGCGCTGCCGCTGTTGGCGATTGATCGTGCGGGTCGCTGGCTCATCGTCTCGCGCGTCGTCAAGTCACGCGATGGCGGACCGCCGTCTCTTCTCGTGCTCGATCCCGAAACGGAGAGTACGGGCGCGATCCTGATGACGCGACAGCAGTTTCTGGGCAAGTGGTCGGGTGTGCTCGTCACCTGCGCGTCACGCCGCGCCAAAACCGAGACACAGCAGCCGTTCGGCTTGATGTGGTTCTTGCCGGAAATCATGCGCCATTGGCACTATTTCCGCGACGTCGCGTTGGCGGCGACCATGTGCAATCTGATCGCGTTCGTGACGCCGCTGCTCTATCACGTCATCATCGACAAGGCCATTCCGCACCAGGGATACAACACGCTGTATTTCGTGTTGCTGGTGTTTGCGGTCGCGACCGTTTTCGAGGCGATCTTCAGTTATCTCAGACAGTATCTGATGCTGTTTGCGACCAATAAGATCGACGCCAATCTGGCATCGCGCACGTATCACCATCTGCTTGGGTTGCCGCTGAACTTTTTCGAGAAAACGCCGGCCGGCATTCTGACAAGGCATATGCAGCAGACCGAAAAGCTGCGGCACTTCCTGACCGGTCGTCTGTTTCAGACGCTGCTCGATGCGGCGGCGCTGCCGTTCCTGCTCGTCGTGCTGATGATGTACAGCGTCAAGTTGACGGCGCTTGTTTTTGGATTTTCGCTTGTCATCGCGCTCGTCATTGGCGTGATGGTGCCGACGTTCCGCAATCACCTCAATCACCTCTACCAAGCGGAAGGTGCGCGTCAGGCGCATCTGATCGAAACCGTCCACGGCATGCGCACCATCAAAACGCTTTGCGCCGAGACCGTGCAGCAGAAGTCCTGGGACAAAAAAGTTGTGTCGGCCGTTCGCCGCAATTCGAAAGTTGGCCGCATCGGCGCGCTTGCCAACGTTCTGACGACGAGCCTCGACAAGATCATGCAGGTCTCGATCCTCGGACTCGGCGCGCTCGACGTCTTCGACGGCAATATGACTATCGGTGCGCTTGTGGCCTTCACCATGCTGTCGGGGCGCGTCAGCGGGCCGCTCGTGCAGATCGTCGGCCTGATCAACGAGTATCAGGAAACGGCTCTGTCGGTGAGAATGCTCGGATCGGTGATGGATCATCCGACCGAACGCGACACGACCGCCAACAAAACGCGTCCGCTCATCACCGGCGATCTGGAATTCAGCCAGGTGTCGTTCAAGTATCCAGGCGCCGCGACGCCGGCGCTCGATCGCGTATCGTTCAAAGTGCCGGAGGGTTCTGTCATCGGCGTGGTTGGCCGGTCCGGCTCCGGCAAGACCACGATTACACGTCTGATCCAGGCCATCCATGCGCCGCAGGACGGCTTGATCCGGTTCAACAACGTCGACGTCCGCCATATCGATCTCGCCCACTTGCGGCGCAGCGTCGGCGTCGTGCTGCAAGACAGCTTCCTGTTTCGCGGCACGATCGCGCAGAATATCGCGGCCGGCCGACCGAATGCGCCCTTGGGCGATATCGTCGAAGCTGCGCGACTTGCGGGCGCTGAGGAGTTCATCGACCGGCTCGCGATGTCGTATGACACGATGCTCGAAGAAGGCGCATCGAACCTGTCGGGCGGGCAGCGTCAGCGCATCGCCATTGCGCGCGCTTTGCTGCTGCGGCCGCGACTGCTCATTTTTGACGAGGCGACCAGCGCGCTCGACCCGGAAAGCGAAGCGATCATTCAGGCGAATTTGGCCGAGATCGCGCGCGGGCGCACGATGATCATCGTCTCGCATCGCTTGTCGTCATTGGTGACGGCCGACGCAATTCTCGTTCTCGACCAAGGCCGCGTCATCGATTTCGCACCCCATGACGTGCTTCTGGAACACTGCAAGGTCTATGCACATTTATGGTACCAGCAAACGAAACACACAGCGCCGACGCAGAGAACCGTGGAACGCGTCGCGGCCTACGGGCGATGATCGCCGTTCTCTGGCAGAGGCTGCAATCGGCTGTTCCGCGTTGGCCGGTCAGGGCCAGCGCCGGCGCGCGCACTTTGCCGCCGATGTCGCTCGAAGCGGCCACCGAACTCGAGGACATGCTCGACGAAGCGCCGCCGCGCGGCTTGCAGCTCACCGGCTACATCATTGTTGGCATGCTCGTCGTTCTGGTTACGCTTGCGGCCGTTGTTAAGGTCGATGTCGTCGTGCAAGGCACCGGTGAATTGACGATGGACGCGCAACCCATCGTGCTGCAGCCGATGGAGCGCGTCATCATCAAGGCGATACATGTCAGGCCGGGTGATATCGTGAGCAAGGGGCAGCGTCTTGCAACGCTGGATTCAACGTTTGCGCAGGCGGATATTGCCGCGCTTTCCGCTCAACTCGCGTCCATCGGCAGCAGCGTGCGCAGGCTCGAAGCGGAAGCGAAGGGCGACGCGTTTGCAGTCGGCGCCGGCAATTCGGAAAACGACGTGATGCAGGCCGAGCTGTTCAACCAGCGGCGGGAACAATACCAGTCGCGCCTATTGGCCTATGATGAAGAAATCAGCCGGATTTCCGCGGTCGGATCGGCATTCGAGCACGATCAGAAGTTTCTGTCAGAACAGCTTTCGATCGCGCAAGAGGTTGAGACGATGCGCTCGGATCTCAATCGCCAGCAATATACGAGCAAGTTGCAGCTTCTTGAATCGCAGAGTTCGCGGCTGAGCGCCGAGCGCAATCATCGCGATGCGGTGAGCCGGGGCAAGGAAACGCAACATGCGCTCGCCAGCAAGAAGGCCGAGCGCCAGGGTTTCATTGACGAGTGGCGGCGCACGACGTTGGAAGAGCTGGATCGCCAGCGCCGCGAACTCGTGAGAGTCGGCGAGAGCGTGCAGAAAGCCGAGCGCATGCGGCAGCTCGTTGACGTCATGGCGCCTGAAGACGGCATCGTGCTCGAAGTTGCAAATCGTTCCGCGGGATCGATCCTGCGCGAAGCGGAGCCGCTCGTTACGCTGACGCCGTCCAATGGCGCAATGATTGCCGATGTGCTGATCCGCTCGCGTGATGTCGGCTACACCAAGATCGGTGACGACGTGAACGTCAAGGTGGATGCCTTCCCCTATCAACGCCATGGCATGTTGGAGGGGCGGTTGCGCTCGGTGAGCGAGAACACGCTCGTGCCCGCCCGCAGCACCGACGGCATGGCGACGAGCAAGGTGCCGGGCGATAGCGCCATGCATCGCGCGCGCATTGAACTGACGAAAGCAACGCTCGAGTCTTTGCCGGGCGGCACACGCATTCTGCCGGGCATGACGGTCAATGCCGAAGTGAAGATCGGCACGCGCAGCGTGCTGTCGTATTTCCTCGATCCGATCCGGCGCGGCTTTACCGAGAGCATGCGCGAACCGTCTTGAGCGCGCTATTTCCAAGCCCATCGCGCGCGGATGCCTGAAACGACGCCGCCGCCACCTTGACGGCAGCGGCGGCAAATCTCATGAGGCTCAACCGTTCTTAGTAGCGCTCGACCGAGACGCGGAACGAGATTTCCGCGCGCTTGCGTTCGCCGCCGGCGCGTTCGATCAGCTGCTCGCACTTGTAGCGATTGGCGAAGCCTTCAACGCGGCAATTGCGCGTGTCGACAACGAAGTCGAGGTCGCGCTTGAAGCCGATGCGGTTGATATCGATGACATCGTCCGGCTTCAGCGGATCTTTGTCGAAGATCTCGAGCTTGACGTCATA
The DNA here is from genome assembly GCA_051646145.1 of Hyphomicrobium sp. GTDB lineage: Bacteria > Pseudomonadota > Alphaproteobacteria > Rhizobiales > Hyphomicrobiaceae > Hyphomicrobium_B. Next base: position 29 of record JBOFCQ010000135.1, on the reverse strand, counting down.
CTTGCCACGGCCGACATCCTTGGCGATGC
>JBOFCQ010000109.1:0-15394 GCA_051646145.1 Hyphomicrobium sp. | reverse complement strand
TGCAGGCCGGCGGCGCGGCATCGGCCATGACGGTTGACGTGTCCAAGGGGCAGGACGTCTCGGCCCTCGTGCGCCGCGTCGGGCAGGATCACGGTCGCTGCGACGTGCTCGTCAATAACGCCGGCATTCTGGTGCGCGGCGAAGTGCGCGGCCTCAGCGATGCCGAATGGACCAAGCTGCGCGAGGTCAACATCGATGGCGTGCTGCGCTTGTGCCGCGATGCCTTGCCGCTGCTGCGCAAATCGACGTCGGCGTCGATCATCAACATTTCGTCGATTATGGCCAACCGCGGTCTGCGTCCGCTCGCCGCCTACACCACCACCAAGGGCGCGGTGACGGCGCTGACGAAAGGCCTCGCGGTCGAGTACGCGCCCTTCAATGTGCGCGTGAACGCCATTTCGCCCGGGTACATCGAAACCGCCATCACAGATCGGCTGCTGAGATTGCCCCCCGTCAAGGCGGCGCTCGTCGGCAAGACGCCCATGGGACGGCTCGGCGTACCCGAGGATCTGACCGGCGCTGCGGTCTTCTTCGCGTCCGACGACAGCCTCTATTGTACGGGATCGGACCTGCTCGTCGATGGCGGCATGGCGGCGGGCCTCTAAGCACCGGACGTCGCTGTGCGATGCGTGTGATTAAGGTCAACGCGCGCCGCGCGATTGCCGGCTAAAGCCTTCGCGAACTGGCCCTTTTTCCAGACTTCGGGCGGCCCCGGTCAAGGCCGACGCGCCGTGCCTAGCGCCCGCCCGCGTTATCACCTATAAGCCGCCACCTGGACATGCGATAATCCGGCCACACGCCCGCGGCATCCGCTGGCGATGTGCAGTTTCAAGGAGTTGACGATGGCGAGCGCAGCTGGCGCAGAGAAATGGTCCCCGGCAAGCTGGCGGCAGAAGCCGATCCTGCAGGTGCCGGACTATCCGGACGCGGGCGTGCTGGCCGATGTCGAAGCCAAGCTCGCGACCTTCCCGCCGCTCGTCTTTGCCGGTGAAGCCCGCGATCTTAAGAAGCAACTGGCGAGCATTGCCGCCGGCGAAGGTTTCTTGCTGCAGGGCGGCGATTGCGCCGAAAGTTTCCTCGAGCATCGTGCCGACAACATCCGCGATTTCTTCCGCGTGTTTCTGCAGATGGCTGTCGTGCTGACGTATGCCGGCGGCCAGCCGGTGGTGAAGGTCGGCCGCATCGCCGGCCAGTTCGCAAAGCCGCGTTCGTCGCCGACTGAAAAGAAGGACGGACAGGAGCTGCCGAGCTATCGCGGCGATATCATCAACGGTCCCGAATTCACGCCGGAAGCGCGCATTCCCGATCCCAATCGCCAAATCGAGGCGTACCGCCAGTCAGCGGCAACCTTGAATTTGATCCGCGCCTTCGCGACGGGCGGCTATGCCGATCTCGAACGTGTGCATCAGTGGAACATGGGTTTCGTCAAGGATAGCCCGCAGGGGCATCGCTATGCCGAACTCGCCAAGCGCATCGAAGAGACGCTCGGCTTCATGCGCGCATGCGGCATCACATCGGAGAACACGCCGCAACTGCGTTCCACCAGCTTCTACACCAGCCATGAAGCGCTGCTGCTCGGCTACGAGCAGGCGCTGACACGGAAAGATTCAACGAGCGGCGACTGGTACGCAACCAGCGGTCACATGATCTGGATCGGCGATCGCACGCGCCAGCCGGATCACGCGCACATTGAATTCTGCCGCGGCATCCGCAATCCGATCGGGCTCAAGTGTGGCCCCTCGCTCGACGCCGACGGCCTGCTGCGCCTGATCGATCTACTCAACCCGAAGGACGAGCCGGGCCGGTTGACGCTGATTTGCCGCTTCGGCCACGATAAGGTGGAAGCCAACCTGCCAAAGCTCATCCGCGCCGTGAAAAAGGCCGGCCGCTCGGTTGTGTGGTCGTGCGATCCCATGCACGGCAACACCATTTCGGCCGTCACCGGTTACAAGACGCGGCCGTTCGACCGCATTCTGAAAGAATCGCTGTCGTTCTTCGAAGTGCATCGCGCTGAAGGCACGCATGCCGGCGGCATTCACGTCGAGATGACCGGGCAGAACGTCACCGAATGCACCGGCGGCGCGACCGCAATCTCCGAGCAAGACCTCTCGGATCGCTATCACACGCATTGCGATCCCCGTCTCAACGCCGATCAAGCGCTGGAACTCGCGTTCCTCGTGGCCGAGCAGTTGAAGAAGGAGCGGCTCGCGGACGGCAAGGCGGAGCAGCGCACGCTGATCGCATGATGTGCGCCGTGGGGCTTGGGTGAGCGTGACGCCGGATAATCTGCCGGACGAGGGCGTCAGCCTGCGCCATGCGCCGGGCAAGCTGGCGTTATACGCGCTCGGAGGGTTCGGATTTGCCATCCTCGGGGTGTGTGTCGCTTACGTCGTGCTCCGCGACGATCCCAGGTCGCTGATCGCTTGGCTGACAGCCGCCGTGCCGATCTTTGGCATCGGCTTCTTCGGCTATATCGGACTGATGGCGTTGGCGCGCATGGGCGATCGTTCGGTCGTGGTGCATATCGGTCCGGACGGCATTCTTGATGCCCGGATCGCCGGCACACGCATTTCCTGGGATGCGGTCAGCGGCATTTCCGTCCAGCGCATGCATCGCCAGCGCTTCATCATGCTCGACATCGACCCCTCCTTCGCATCGTCCGGCCGCTTGACGAGCCAGGCCGCGCGTTTGAAACCGGTGAATGCGGCACTCGGCTTGCCGGGCGTCGCTCTCAACGTCGCGGGCATGGATCGATCATTCGACGAGATCGTCGCGGCGCTGGCGCATTATGGTAGGTTGCACGCCAACCGGGTGCAGCCGAACTAGTCGCCGTTCACCTCGCCTCATTTCGAACACTTGCGGAGCCGCCGCGCATGGCACCAACCAGCCTTTCGCCGTCACGTCTGAAACTGACCCTCGCCCAACTCAATCCGATCGTCGGCGATCTGGCGGGCAATGTCCGCAAGGCAATCGCCGCGCACAGCGAAGCGCGCAAGGCTGGCGCCGACGCTGTGGTCTTGCCGGAACTGTTTTTGAACGGCTATCCGCCGGAAGATCTGGTTCTAAAACCGGCGTTTCAGGACGCGACGCGTGCCGCGCTCGAAGCCCTCGCCGAAGCGATCGCAGACGGGCCGGCCATGCTGATCGGCACCATCTGGCGCGAAGACGGCAAGCTTTATAACGCGGTGGCGCTGCTCGACGATGGCCGCATCGACGCCGTTCGCTTCAAGGTCGATCTGCCGAATTACGGTGTCTTCGATGAAAAGCGCGTATTCGCGGCCGGGCCCATGCCGGGTCCGATCAACGTGCGCGGCGTGCGCCTCGGCGTGCCGATCTGTGAAGATATCTGGGGCGAGGACGTCGTCGAAACGCTGACGGAATCCGGCGCTGAAATTCTGCTCTCCATCAACGGCTCTCCATTCGATTGGCCAAAGCCCGACCGGCGCATGAATGTCGCCGTGGCCCGCGTGACGGAAAGCGTACTCCCGCTCATTTATCTCAATCAGGTCGGCGGGCAGGACGAACTCGTCTTCGACGGCGCGTCCTTCGTGCTCAATTCCGATCGCAGCCTCGCCATCCAGGCGCCGGCATGGCGCGACGCCATCGTGCATACGGAATGGGAGAAAGACGCAGGCGGTTGGCGATGCGCCACCGGCCTCGTTGCCCCCATCTGCGAAGGGGCGGCGGCTGCTTATCACGCCTGCGTCCTCGGCTTGCGCGACTACGTTGCCAAGAACGGCTTTCCCGGTGTTGTGCTTGGCCTCTCGGGCGGCATTGACAGCGCACTGGTGGCAGCAATGGCCGCCGATGCCCTCGGTCCGGACCGGGTGCACGCGTTGATGCTCGCGTCGAAATATACCTCAGACGACAGCATCCGCGACGCGGCCGCGTGCGCGACGGCGCTTGGCCTGCGCTATGACAAAATATCGATTGAGCCCGCCGTCTCGGCCCTCAATTGGGGCTTGAAGGATCTCTTCAAGGATCGCGCCCCCGACATCACGGAAGAAAATCTGCAGAGCCGTGTGCGCGGCACTCTGCTGATGGCCATCTCGAATAAGTTCGGCGGCATGGTCGTCACGACGGGCAACAAGAGTGAAATGTCGGTGGGGTACGCGACGCTGTACGGCGACATGAACGGCGGCTTCAATCCGATCAAGGATCTCTACAAGATGGAGGTCTACGAACTCTCGCGCTGGCGCAACGCGCACGTGCCGGATGGCGGCCTTGCGGCAAGCGGCGTCGTTATTCCGCAACGCATTCTGACGAAAGCGCCGTCCGCGGAATTGAAACCCGATCAAACCGATCAGGACAGCCTGCCGCCCTACGACGTGCTGGACGATATTCTGAAGGGCCTGGTCGAGGACGAACTGCCGCTACATGCGCTTGTCGCACGCGGCCATCAGATCGAGGTCGTGCAAAAGATCGAGCGCTTGTTGTACCTCGCCGAATATAAACGCCGCCAGGCTGCGCCCGGCGTCAAGATCTCCGCGCGCAGCTTCGGTCGCGACCGGCGCTATCCCATCACCAATAAATTCCGAGAGGATCCGTCCGCTCCAAAGGCTGAGCCGCAGGCGGCCAAACGGATGGCGCCAGACCAACGCCGGCCGAACGACAGCAGCGATCTTTGATTTGTGTGCAATGCAGCATGCGCGACGGCACGCGCTGCTGCCGTCGCGTTCGCGTGTAAATACCGATTGTAAGCAGCTTATTCACAAGCCGTGATCGTAGGCCGCATGGTGCGATCGTCCGCCCGATAGGATAACGGCTTGCGCTCTAACGAGTTGGCATCGGGCGCGGGAGATCGGGCTGTCTTGACTCTGAAAGCACTCATTCTGCGCGTTGACGGCGGGCTCTGTGATCTAGAGCCGATCCGCCGCGTCACGTGCAATACGGTGTTTGAGGAAGCCGGCTTCCCCTGGACATTCGACGCCGACAGCTATCGCATGACGTTTGCGACGGATTGGGATTTTCGAGCGTTCGAAGCCTACGCGCTCAGCAAATTGCGGCGCTTGAGTTCGCCGTCAGACGCGGAGCGTCTGGCTGGTGCCATGCGGCGGCGTTACGCGACGATGTTGCTCGAAACATTGACCGGGGTCGCCGCGCGCGCACGCCCAGGCGTCCGCGAATTGATATGCACGGCGCTTGCTGATGGCATGCCGGTGGCCCTCGTGTCGGGACTGCCGCAACCGGCAACCGAGAAAATCCTAGCCTCGTGCCTCGGAGCTGAGCGCAGCCGCATCTGCATGGTGTCGACAGGTGCGACGTCTGGGCCGACGGCTGGGGTGGCCTCTGGGGTGACTGCTGCATCCGGCGGCGCTGCGTCATCGTATGATGAGGCGCCATTGCAGGCGCGCTACGAGCAAGCGGTCGCCGCACTTGGCGTTTCGCCAGCGGAGACGATGGCGATCGAAGCGACGCGTGATGGAACGCGGGCGGCTGACGCGCTCGGGCTTGCAACGCTGGTCATGCTCGATCCGCAACGTTCGCGCGATGGCTTTGAAGCCGCGCGCGCCATCGTCGACGATATCAAGGAACTCGGCCTGCAGCGGTTGCGATCGCGGTCGCACTGGCTCGACAGCGAACTCGCCAAGGAAACTCTCGAAGCGTTGTGCAACCTGCACGGACAAGACGGACAGACAAGCACAACGGATCGGAGCGAGGTCATGATCGTTCAAGACATTCTGAAAACCAAAGGATCGGCCGTGAAGTCGGTCTCCTCCAGCGATACCGTGCAGCGGCTGTCGCGGCGGCTCGCCGATGAAAAGGTCGGCGCCATGGTCGTTCTGAGCCGTGACGGTGCGCTTGAGGGCATCGTATCGGAGCGCGACGTGGCGCGTGGCCTCGCCATGTATGGCTGCGATCTGCTGACCATGCCGGTCGGCGATGTGATGACCAAGGTCGTCATCACGTGCTCGCCGCGCGACAGCCTCTATGGCGTCGCCAAGCTGATGACGAAGCGGCGCATCCGCCACGTGCCGGTCATCGAGCGCGGGGCGCTGGCCGGTCTTGTCAGTATCGGCGACGTCCTCAATCATCGCCTCGAGGAACTGGAACTCGAAGCCAAGGTGCTGCGAGATTACGCCATAGCGTTGAAGTAGCGCCGGCCCTGTTGGCGGGCAGCGTCGTAGTCAGCGCTCCATCTGTTCACGTGTTCAGAGCCTGTTAGTCTTTTGCGAACCTCTCGCGGGCATCATCGCGTCTCGCAGGACGAGGGGGCAGGCATGGGCAACGTTTTGCTGGAACGCGCCAATCCGCCGATGTGGGCCATCGATGAGGGCCCCCATGGGCGCGCGCCATCCGTGCGCTTTGGCGACAACAGCGTGGCGCTGGACGACATCATCGGCTTGTCACTGGCGGAGAAGCGGGATCGCCCGGTCATCGGGCTGCTTCTTGCCTCGGCGCTATTCATGATCGTTGGCGTGACGTTCGCGTTCCTCGTCTTCGAGGCCGGCGCCATGCAGCGTCTGCTGGTTGGCGCCGTGTTTCTGATCTTTCTCGCTGTCGCGGGTTTGACCGAGACGCTGACCATCAAATCGCAATCGATTTTCGCGCTGACCATCACGCGCATCGATGGAGACGACGTGGTGTTTACGTCGCCAGACCGGGCCGATGTCGCGGCTCTGGCCTTGCGTCTTGCGGCGGCCGAGGGCCTTCGCCACCAACGCCGCTGACCCTCGCGCGCCGGTCGGCAAGCTGGACGAACTGACAGGAAACGCGCCGGCTTGCGTCAGGCCCGCTCTTGGCGGCAGGCCTTGTGTTTACGCCGCCAGACGCTAGGGTGCGGCGCTCAACACGGCCCCGAGACCCTATGACATGACACCCGCAGTTCGCTTCGCGCCGAGCCCCACAGGCCAGCTCCACATCGGCAACATCCGCACCGCGACGCTGAATTGGCTTTTTGCCCGCAAGCACGGCGGCACGTTCCTGCTGCGCCTGGATGATACCGATCGCGCGCGATCGACGGAAGAATTGGCGGACGGCATCCGCACCGATCTTACCTGGCTCGGCCTCAACTGGGATCGCGAAGAACAGCAGTCGCTGCGTACCGAGTGCTACGATCGCGCGGCGGACGCGCTCAAGGCAAAAGGCCTGCTCTATGCGTGCTACGAGAGCGAAGATGAACTCGACCGGCGACGCAAGCGCTTGCAGGCGATGCACAAGCCGCCGATCTATGATCGCGCAGGGCTGAAACTGACGGCGGCCGAGCATGCGGCGCACGCGGCAGCGGGGCGTATGCCACACTGGCGCTTTCGTCTGCCAAATACGACCAATCCCGATGCATTGCTGCCCGAGCACATCGCCGTCACCTGGGATGATCTGGTGCGCGGGCCGCAGACCGTCGATCTCGGATCGCTCTCTGATCCCGTACTGATCCGCGCTGACGGCACCTACCTATATACGTTCACCAGTGTCGTCGATGATATCGAGTTCGCGATCACGCACATCATTCGCGGTGAGGATCACGTCACCAATACCGGCGTCCAGTTGGCGCTGTTCGACGCGCTTGGCGGCGCGCGGCCGTTGTTTGGTCATCACAGCCTGCTCGTCGGTGCGGATGGTCAGGCGCTGTCAAAGCGGCTCGGCGCGCTGTCGGTCGAGAGCTTCCGCGATGCGGGCCTCGAGCCGATGGCGGTGCTGAGCCATGCCGCACTCGTTGGCACGTCGGATGCCATCGAACCCTATGCCGAGCGTGACGATCTGGCGAAACTGCTCGACTTTAACAAGATCTCAACGGCGCCGGGTCGTTTCGACATCGAAGAGCTGCAGGCTCTGAACGCCAAGCTGCTGCACGACTTGCCCTATGACGATGTGGCCCAGCGGCTGACGGCACTTGGTATCACGGGCGGCGCTCCGTTCTGGCTGGCGGTGCGCGGCAACCTCATGGTGCTGAAAGATGCCTTGCCCTGGTGGCGCGTCGTCTCCGAACCCCTGCAGCCGGTCGTTGAGAACGCTGCGTTCAACGCTGAGGCGGCGAACGTGCTGCCGGCAGAGCCGTGGACCGAAGACACGTGGGGCCAGTGGACATCGGCCATCAAGGCCAAGACGGGCGCCAAGGGGCGGGCGCTTTTTCATCCCCTGCGTTTGGCGCTCACGGCTGTTGAAAGCGGTCCGGAACTCAAAGCCTTGCTGCCGCTCATCGGCCGCCAGCGCGCGCTTGATCGGCTTGCGGGCAAGGTCGGCTGACGCCGCATTGCGAGGCGTGCGTGCCGACACATGCGCGAGGCATTTACGCCGCGCCGGTCATCGCCGGAATTTCAAGACGCCCGCGAACTTACTGCGCATCCGGAGCGGATGCGTCATCGGCGGGTGCGCCACTGTCGGCCGGGCCTTGCACCTCGGACGCCCATCCGGCTGCTGCCGGATCGCTGTCGAAAGGTGCGGCCGGCGCGGTCGATCCCGTCGTCACAGGCTGCGCTGACGCTGAAGGCGATCCGGCTGCGCGGGTCGCGGTTGAGCCGTCGGCCTTTTTCTGCGCGGTTTCGCCATCAGGCGCGAACTCGGCTTCCTTGCAGGAGCAGCCGTTGACGTATTCCTTGCGATAGCGGAACGCCGTCTTGAGTTTGGTGTAGGGCTCGTTGCTCTGCAGCGCCACGGCCTGTTCCATCGCGCCACCGGGATTGGGGTGGTAGTAGAGCGACGTCGGTGCGGCGCAGCGCGATGTGCACGCCTCGGCGTCTTGCGGGAAATGGCTTGGCAGCGTCGAGAAGCTGACTGGGAAATAGTAGCCGTCGCAAAGCCGCACGCACACGGTCTTATAGGTCGCGACGCCGCTGCCGCCTTGTGGCGTCCAGGTGTTCTGACCGAGCGCTTCCTCATCCTGCCAGATGCCGCCATCGCGACGGCGCGCCTGATCGACGTAATTGGCGCCGCAGTTATTGCGCGCCAGTTCGCGAACGATATCGTCCTGATAGCTGCGTCCGCCGCTCGCGATCAGATCCTGGCGTTGCGCTTCCAGTTCGGCGAGGCGACGCTTGGAGACATCCACCTGACGCACGAGTTCCTTGCACTGTGCGGTGTTGCGGAACGACTTGGTGAACAGGAAATATTCGTAGCACTGCTTGTCGAGCTGATTGGCGCCGCTGTTAAAGGCGCGATCGACAGTGCGGATTTCGGTTTCGATCTGCGGCAGGCGATCCCGCGATTGGTTGCCTTTCTGACCTTCCTGCAGCAGGCGTTGCTCGAGCTGCAGGCAGATCGGGTTCTTCGACGCCCAGTTGCCAGCGCCGGCAGCAGCACCAGCAGGAGCGCCGGGTGCGGCGACGGGCGGCGGCTGCGGAATAGGGGCAGGCACAGACTGTGGATCGGGACGCGGGGCTGCTGGCCGAGGGCGGCGCGGTTCTTCGTCGCCGCCGAACGGCCACCAGCTTTGCGCCGACGCCTGACCGCTGAGCGCGGCAACGGCGAGGCCCATGGCGGCAACAGCAATGATCGCCAGCACGGTGCGGCGCCATAGGCGCGCGCGACGGCTCTCGTCGGCGTTGAGCGGCGCCATCGTTTCGGGTCGTTTCCTGACGTTCGCTCCCAAGCGGTCCTCGTGACGAGTTGGTCGTGCGCGTGTCGTGACGTGCGGCGGTCGTGACGGTGTTGCCGAATGCCGTCGCAACACGCCGCGGCCACGACATATGTCCACCGCGAACAAGACAGCTCTACAACCGCCATGCGCGACACATCACACTAAGAGCCGTTGGCTACCCGGTCAATGCGGAGCAATTGCGGCATCTGTTAATTACTCAAGTACATCAGCCTGTTGCACCATAGGTGCGGGCGGAGCGCCGGGCGCTCTCCAGACCCTCTTCGCCTTGACGGGGCTTGCGGAAGTGGATTTAACAGCCCGATGCAGGTCCTGCCGCATAAAAATGCCGTCAACCCTTGTTGTGGCATGGTGATTCCAGGCTAGCCACTGGCCTCGCCAGTGTGCGGCAGCGATCTGTTCATATCCGGCAAGCACCAGCAGACCAGCAACCATCCGCCAGCCGGCAGACGGCCTGAGAGGGACCACACGTGTCGTTGACGCTCTACAACACGCTGACGCGCAAGAAAGAGCCGTTTCAGCCGATCGATCCGGCAAATGTTCGCATGTACGTCTGCGGGCCGACGGTCTACGACTTCGCGCACATCGGCAATGCGCGCCCCGTCATCGTGTTCGACGTGCTCTACCGGGTGCTGCGCTATCTCGCTCAGCGCGGCGCGTGGGATGGCGGCCACGGCGCAACCAACGTCACCTACGTCCGCAACATCACCGACGTCGATGACAAGATCAATGCGCGCGCCCTGCGCGATTTTCCGGGCCTGCCGCTCAACGACGCCATCGCTCGCGTGACCGAGACAACCGCCAATCAGTTCCACGCCGATGTCAAAGCGCTCGGCTGCCTCGTGCCGACGCATGAACCGCGCGCCACCGACAACATCGCGCAGATGATCACCATCATCGAAAGCCTGCTCGCGCGCGGCCACGCCTATGTGGCGTCCGGCGAAGTGCTGTTCGATACGCAATCGATGCCCGACTACGGCGCGCTGTCGCGACGCAATCTCGAGGAGCAGCAGGCCGGCGCCCGCGTTGAGGTCGAAGCGCACAAGAAACACCCGGCCGATTTCGTGCTCTGGAAATTGTCGAGCCCCGATGAGCCCGGATGGGAGAGCCCGTGGGGTCGTGGGCGTCCCGGATGGCACATCGAGTGCTCGGCGATGAGCGAGCGGTATTTGGGCCCCGTATTCGATATTCATGGCGGCGGGCTCGATCTGATCTTTCCGCATCATGAAAACGAGATTGCGCAATCGCGCTGCGCGCACGCGACGCCGGTGATGGCGAAAGTGTGGATGCACAACGGGTTCCTTCAGGTCGAAGGCGAGAAGATGTCGAAATCGCTCGGCAACTTCGTCACCATCCATGAGCTGTTGGAGACCGATAAGTTCGGCGGCCGGACGTGGCCGGGCGAAGTGCTGCGGCTCGCCATGTTGATGACGCACTACACGCAGCCCATCGATTGGACCGTGCGCACTCTCGAAGCCGCCGAGAAGATTCTGGATCGCTGGTATGACTGTGTCGGTGACGTCGCGCCAAGTGACGTCGTCGATGCGATGCTGAGCCAGGCGTTGCTGGACGATCTGAATACGCCGCGCGCCATCGCACGCCTGCACGAACTTGCAACACCCGCGGTCACTGACGCGAGTGCCAAATCTTCTGAGCGCGGGCCAATTGAACTGAAATCCGCAGCGGGGTTGCTGGGATTGCTCAGCCACACGCGCTCTGAATGGAAAGCAGCACAACGTACCCGCGCCAACATCGATGAGGCAGCGATTGCGCCCTTGATCGCCGCCCGGCTCGATGCCCGCAAGCGCAAGGATTTCGCGGAAAGCGACCGCATCCGCGACCAACTCGCGGCTATGGGCATTGCGCTCAAGGACGCCAAGAACAAGGAAACCGGCGAGATCGAAACCACGTGGGAGGCCGTGCGATGAGCGCCGGCGATGTCCCGCTGCGGCCGTTTCTGCCCGCCGACACGATGGCGCTGCGCGATCTGTTCGCGCAATCGATCGAGGAACTGACCGCTGACGATTACAACGAAGATCAGCGCTTGGCTTGGATCTCGAAGGCTGAGGATGCGGCCGCGTTCGCCGCGCACCTCGGCGCGATGACGACACTCGTCGTGCATGTCGAAGGCGAACACCTCGGCTTCGCGTCCCTCAAGGACAATACGCATCTCGACATGCTCTACGTGCACCCCCACTACGCCGGCGAGGGCATCGGCACCGCGCTTGTGACCGCGCTTGAAACCATCGCGAAGGCGCGCGGGGCATCCGCGCTCACGGTTGAAGCCAGCGAAACCGCCGTGCTGTTCTTCGAAGCACGTGGATACGCCCCCGAAAGCCGCAATTCCGTACCGGTCGGCGACGAATGGCTGACCAACACGACGATGAAAAAGACGCTGACGCCCGCAACCGGCGGCGCGCCGTCGAAGCCGAGAGCATCATGAGCAAGGAACGTCTCTACCTCTACGACACGACGCTGCGCGACGGTGCGCAGACGACCGGTGTTGATTTTTCTCTCGCCGACAAACGCCGGTTGATCGGCGTGCTCGACGATCTCGGTGTCGACTACATCGAGGGTGGTTATCCCGGCGCTTATCCAACCGACACGGAGCTGTTCGCTAAGCGCCCCGACCTCGCGCACGCCCGCTTCACGGCCTTCGGCATGACCAAGCGCGCCGGACGTTCCGTATCCAACGATCCAGGGCTGCAGGCGATCCTGCAGTCGCAGGCCGATAGCATCTGTCTCGTGGCGAAGGCGTGGGACTATCACGTGCGCGTGGCGCTCGGTATTTCGAATGAGGAGAACCTCGACAGCGTCGCGCAGAGCGTCTCGGCCATCGTTGAAACGCAGCGCGAAGCGATGATCGATTGCGAGCATTTTTTCGACGGCTATAAGGCCAACCGCGAATACGCGCTTGCGGTCGCGCGTAAGGCTTTCGACACCGGTGCGCGCTGGGTTGTGCTGTGCGACACCAACGGCGGGACGCTGCCCCACGAGGTCGAGCGCATCGTCGCCGATGTGGCGCGGCATGTCCCCGGCGGCAACCTCGGCATTCATACCCACAACGACACGGATAACGCTGTCGCGAACACGCTCATGGCAGTCCGCGCAGGTTGCCGGCAGATCCAAGGCACACTCAACGGCCTTGGCGAGCGCTGCGGCAACGCCAACATGACGTCGATCATTCCAACACTGCTGTTAAAGAGCGAATTCGCCGATCATTTCGAGACCGGCATCTCGCCCGACCGGCTGCGTCATCTGACGCACGCGAGCCGCGTGCTCGATGAAGTTTTGAACGAAGCGCCAAACCGCCATGCGCCCTATGTCGGCGAAAGCGCCTTCGCGACCAAGGCCGGCATTCATGCGTCCGCGCTTCTGAAAGATCCGCAGACCTATGAGCACGTACCGCCGGAAAGCGTCGGCAACGAGCGCCGTATTCTGGTGTCGAAGCAGGGCGGGCGGTCATCGATCCTTGCGGCGCTCGAACGCCTCGGCCTTGGCGCCGACAAGGATGACGCGCGTGTTGTCGCCTTGCTGGACGAAGTCCGCGCGCGTGAAGACGCGGGTTATGCCTATGAAGCGGCGGAAGCCTCCTTCGAACTCCTGGCGCGTCGCATGCTCGATACGGTGCCGCGCTATTTTTCGGTCGACAGTTTCCGCGTCATGGTAGAGCGCCGCCGCAATGCCGTCGGGCAACTCGTCACCGTCTCGGAAGCGACGGTCAAGGTTTCCATTGCCGGCGAAAGCGCGCCGCTGTGGTCGGTCGGTGAGGGCTCCGGCCCTGTCAACGCGCTGGATACGGCGCTGAGACGCGACCTAGGGCGCTATCAAAAGCACATCGAGAAAATCGAGCTCGTCGACTACAAGGTGCGCATTTTGACCAACGCCGGTGCCAGCGGCACGGATGCTGTGACGCGCGTTCTCGTTGAAAGCCTCGACGTCGAAACCGGCGAGCGCTGGTTCACGATCGGCGTGTCCCCAAACATCATCGACGCCAGCTTTGAAGCGCTGGTCGACAGCATCAACTATAAATTGTTCAAGGATCGCGCGTCGATCGCCTGATCGCCCGCCGCGCAATTCCATTTCCGACTTAAACCGAGCCAGGATGCCATGACCGATACTTTGCCAGACCGCCTCTCGACCGATCCGAAAAGCCCGCACTTCAATGAGGCCATTCTGGCCCGCGATGTTGGCATCCGCTTCAACGGCGCGGAAAAGACCAACGTCGAGGAATACTGCGTCAGCGAGGGATGGATCCGCGTGGCCGCGGGCAAATCGAAGGACCGCTTCGGCAATGCCATTACCATCAAGCTGAAAGGCACCGTCGAACCGTTCTTCAAAACACCGGCGGCCTGACGCGCTTTCGCCAGACCGCACGGGGCAGGGTGTCTAGCCGTCGCAGTCAAAGCGGACTTTCACCCACGGCAGATCGAGCTTGCACGTGCCATCTGCCGATCGGCGCAGAACCTTTTCCAGATCGATATTGCCGATGCGCAGACCTTTGGCCTTGGGCGCGTCCTTGGCGTCGTCCTCAGCCTCTGCGGTATCCGTCTCATCGCTCGCCGGTGCGTCGTTAGCCGGCGCTTCGGTCACTTTGGGCGCTGGCGGCGCATCGGCCGGTTTTGCTGCCGGTGTGATAGGCTCAGCGGTTGCAGCCTTCGTTTTGGCGGCAGGTGCGCCGATCTGAGCCGCAGAGCTTGATGGGCCTGTCGGCGTAGGCGGCGATGTTGCGACCGATCCCGACGCCTGTGGCGCGGGCTGTGCAGCAGTCGCCGCTTTTGCGTCCGTGCCGCAGCGCGCAATCGTATCCGGCGCCTTCGTCCAGATCATCGTGCGCGACAGAAACCTGACGCCGGCATATCCCGTGACGCTGAGCTTGCCACTCTCCAACGGCTTCAATTCCACGTCGTAGCGGCGTTTCTTTTCCGGCGAATAGATCCAGCCATTGCCCCAGCGTCCGCTGCCTGATGGCACGACGTCGCCGATGATCTGCTTGCCGCAACCGTGCGTGTCGGCGCTATCCTTGACCCACACGACATGTCCGCACAGCTTCTCGCCGCACGCTTTGATTTCGATGGCGCCGCGGCCGGTATCGTTCAGCCACACGCCGCCCGGTTCGGCGGCCTCTGCGGCACTCGAGACTGAGAGCGCGGAAAGTACGGCGAACGCGAGACGGCGCGGCGCAGCCGACGCTGGAAAATGGGTCATGTGATATCCTTTCTTGAGGCTGCGTGGCGCAGCGCAATCCACTCGAACGTGTCATGCGCCGCACGCCGCGGCTGTTCCAAAGGGCACAGCGCGCGAGTTCCTTGGCGCTCGGCCATAGCGGTGAGACGCGCTGACGCCGGCAAAGGTTCATGCACAGCGCCGAAAGATCGCGAATGCTCGTCGGCTTTGTTCTACGGAGCAGCGCAGTTCGGCGATGCCGCATAAACAAAAGCGGCGGAACCATGGGCTGGTTCCGCCGTCTTGAAATGCGATCAATAAAGCTGTCGCGTTACCGCGTGGCTCAGTCGGCTTCGATGGCCAGCAATTCGACATCGAACAACAGCGTCGCGTTCGGCGGGATGACGCCGCCTGCGCCGCGCGCGCCATATCCGAGGGCGGCCGGAATGATGAGCGTTCGCTTGCCGCCGACCTTCATGGATGAGACGCCTTCGTCCCATCCCTTAATGACCTGTCCGACGCCGATGGTGAAATCAAACGGCTGCCCACGGTCGAGGGAGGAATCGAATTTCGCGCCTTTGGCGCCATCCTGATAGAGCCAGCCCGTGTAGTGCATGATGCAGGTGTCGCCGGTTTTGGGCGATGCGCCGGTGCCGACTGAGGTATCGGTGAACTGCAGGCCGGATGCGGTGGTCG
>JBOFCQ010000105.1:0-2533 GCA_051646145.1 Hyphomicrobium sp. | reverse complement strand
GTAAGCCCCCGGTGAGCACCGCCTTGTGGAGATAGGTCTGAAGCGTAGTGATTGTGTCCTCGGTTGGATCTGGGGACTGTTCCGTGGGCATGTCTGGAGATAGCGGTGGTCGATACGACGTCGTCGTGGGGCGCCGCGTGTTCAGTCGCGAACAGAAGCGAGCGATTGTCGCCGAGGCGTCTGGTCATGGCGTGAACGTATCGGCGGTGGCACGGCGTCACGGCATCAAGCCGAGCTTGCTGTTCCGTTGGCGACGAGACTTTGCAGCGAGCGCGCCGCAGCCGCCGGCGGGTCGGTTCCTGGCCGTATCGATCGAGACGCCGTCTGCCACGAAGGCAACGCCGCCGGCGAAGGCCGCCACGATCGAGATCGAGTTGGCGTTCGGGCGCAAGCTGCGGGTGAGTTCGGATATCGATGCCGGCGAGCTGCGGCGGATCATCGCCGCGCTGGAGACGGCGTGATGTTTCCTGTTCCTGCCGGCGTTCGCGTGTGGCTCGCGACCGGGCACACCGACATGCGGCGCGGCTTTCCCGGCCTAGCATTGCAAGTGCAGGAGACGCTGAAGACCGATCCACACTCGGGCCATCTGTTCGTCTTTCGCGGCAAGCGCGGCGATCTGATCAAGGTGATCTGGCACGACGGCCAGGGTGCATGCCTGTTCTCGAAACGGCTGGAAAAGGGCCGCTTTATCTGGCCAGCGCCGGCAACGAAGACCGACGCTGCCGACGCGTCCGTGACGATCTCGCCGGCGCAACTCGGCTATCTGCTGGAGGGTATCGACTGGCGGGCACCGCAAGCGACGTATCGGCCACAGATAGCCGGTTGAACGCTGCGAGGGCGTCTTCGGCGTGGATGGCCGATTCGCGGGTCGTGCGAAGCAGTGTAAACTATAGGCATGGCACTCGATCCCGTGACATTGCCTGACGATGCGGCGCAGCTGAAAGCGCTTCTTCTCGCGGCTCATGCCCGCGCCGATGCTCTCGAACACCGCGCCAGCGCTGCCGAGGCTCGCTCTGCCGATCTCGACGGTCAGATTGCGCACCTGAAACTGACGATTGCCAAGATGAAGCGCGCTGACTACGGCGCCTCATCCGAGAAGGGCGCGCGGCTGATCGATCAGCTCGAGATGCAGCTCGGCGAACTCCTCGAAACAGCTAGCGAGGGGAAAGTCGCCGCCGTAATCGACCGACCCAGCATTGCGAACGAAGAACTGACGCACAAGCCCGCACGCCGCCCACTCGATGACAAGCTGCCGCGCGAGCGGCTGGTTCATACGGCGCCGTGTGCCTGCCGCCATTGCGGCTCGGCGAAGATCCGCAAGCTCGACGAGAAGATCACGGAAACGCTGGAGTTCGTGCCGGAGCGCTGGAAGGTGATCCAGCATGTGCGCGAGGTGTTCACCTGCCGGGACTGCGAGAAGATCACCGAAACGCCGGCACCATTACATCCGATCGCACGGGGCCGTGCCGGCCCGCAGTTGCTCGCCGAAGTGCTGCACAACAAGTACCGGGCGCATCTGCCGCTCAATCGCCAGAGCGATCTCTATGCCGCGCAGGGCGTTGATCTGGATGTCTCGACACTGGCCGACTGGGTCGGCGCGTGCGCGGCGACGCTCGATCCTCTCGTCAAGGAAATCGAGAAACACGTTCTCGCCGCTGAACGCATCCATGCCGACGACACCACCGTGCCTGTTCTGGCCAAGGGAGCATGCACGACGGGCCGGCTGTGGGCTTATGTGCGTGATGATGCGCCGTTCGGCGGCCACGCCGCAAAAGCTGCTCTCTTCCACTACTCACCAACGCGCGGCGGTGAGCATCCGGAACGGCATCTCGCCGCCTACAGTGGCCTGATGCAGGCGGATGCCTACTCCGGCTACAACAACCTCTATGCCACGGGCCGCGTGCCCGGCGCGATTATAGAAGCCGCCTGTTGGGCCCATGGCCGGCGTAAGTTCTTCGAGCTGGCGGAACTGCAAAAGGCACCGGTTGCGATCGAAGCTGTTCGGCGCATCGATGAACTGTTCGCGATCGAGCGCGAAATCAACGGTAGGACACCGGATGAGCGATGCGCCACACGACAGGAGCGCACAAAGCCGCTCGTCGACGCGCTCGAAACGTGGCTGCGTGAGCAGCGCAAGAAGCTCTCATCGAAGAACGATACGGCCAAGGCGATCGACTACTCACTGAAGCGATGGCGCGCGTTCACGCGGTTCCTCGATGATGGGCGCCTCTGCATGAGCAACAACGCAGCCGAACGCGCCGTGCGCGGCATTGCCGTCGGACGCCGCAACTGGACCTTCTGCGGCAGCGATAGCGGCGGACATCGAGCGGCGGCAATCTTCACGCTCATCGAAACATGCAAGCTCAATGACGTCGACGCCCGCGTCTGGCTCGCCGACGTGCTCGCCCGCATCGCCGATCATCCGGCAAAGCAGATCGGCGACCTCCTGCCCTGGAAGTGGAAGACCGCGCGCGCCAAAGCAACTCACGCCGCCTGACGCTTCATCCCTGCGGTCTTCGCCGGATGCTTACGG
>JBOFCQ010000097.1:0-6659 GCA_051646145.1 Hyphomicrobium sp. | reverse complement strand
GTCGGCCGTCGCCGGGGCATCTTCTCGACCCGGCCCGCTATAACGAGTTTGCCCGTTGGGCGCAATCTCTGGAACGGTAGGTTTCTAGATAACTTAAGTATTACAATATATTAAAAGATATTTCCGCGCCTGCGGCATGTCGCGCGGACTGCAGCGTCTCCCAACACGCAACGCCTAGCGCGCCGGCGCCGTGTCGGCCACCGCCGATAGAATGACGACCGCTTCGGCCAGCGGGTAATCGTCGGTCAAAGTCACATCGATGCGGGCGCGGTATCCGGCCGGTACCAGACTTTCGAGCTGACGCGCGGCGCCCGCGCGCAGCGCCAGTGTCGGACGCCCCGTGGCACTGTTGACGACGCCGATGTCCTTCAGGTGCACGCCGAAGCGAAACCCCGTGCCGAGCGCTTTCGACATGGCTTCCTTGGCGGCAAAGCGCTTGGCGAGCGTTGCTGCCGGGTGTGCGCGGGCAAAGGCGCGTCTGCGTTCGTCGGCCGTGAAAACCTTTTCGAGAAACCGGTCGCCGAAACGGGCGAGCGTCTTTTCGATACGGCGGATGTCGACGATGTCATTGCCGATGCCGAGGATCATCAGCGCACGCGCTCCGTGACGCCCGCGGCGACACGCGTCTGAGCATTAGGCACGCGGGCTTCGTCCATCAACTTGCGCATACGCGACACAGCCAACGGCAAGCCGCCGAAGATCGCCTCGCCGATCAGAAAATGTCCGATGTTCAGTTCGACGAATTCCGCGATGCGCGCGATCGGCTGCACGGTGTTGTAGGTCAGGCCATGCCCGGCGTGCACTTCGAGCCCGCACGCGGCGGCGGCGCGCGCGGCGCTGGCATGCCGCGCGACTTCGCGGGCAACGCCGGCCGCGTCGTGATCGAGGGCCAGATGGCAATAGCGGCCGGTGTGCAGTTCGACGATGTCGGCGCCGACATCGGCCGATGCCTCGACGACCTTGATGTCTGGCTCAACGAACAGCGACACACGGATGCCCGCGCCGCGCAGGCGCGCGATGTACGGCTTCAGCGTCGCCCTCGCGGACAGCACGTCGAGCCCGCCTTCAGTCGTGCGCTCCTCGCGCCGCTCGGGCACCAGGCAGCACGCATTCGGCACATGGCGGAGCGCAATCGCCAGCATTTCCTCCGTCGCCGCCATTTCGAGATTGAGCGGGCGCGTGATCTCGTTCTTCAAGCGCGTGATGTCGCTGTCGGAGATGTGGCGGCGATCCTCGCGCAGATGCGCGGTGATGCCGTCCGCGCCACCCTCGATGGCGAGGTGCGCGGCACGCAGTGGATCGGGATGATGTCCGCCGCGCGCGTTGCGCACGGTCGCCACGTGATCAATATTGACGCCGAGACGGAGGGCCGGCGGATGAGACGAGGCGGTCATAGAGGTCCTGAACCGATCGAGATCGACACCGGCGTAACGCCGGGATGTCAGGCGATCATACGCCGCTTCTGGAAGATGCGCACCGCCCGCCGCGTAGGATAGTAGCTGCCGGCAGCAGCAATCAAGCCAACGACGAGGCTGCCGATGACGAGCGGCTTGAACAGCGGCGCGAGTGCGTTAACCGCGTGGTCGAGCGCGGCCGTCGAGGGCGCCTTCAGGGCTTGGCCGAGAACGTTGGCGCCATGCGTCACCTCGCCTCCCGACAGCATCGGATCGGTGCCGAGCACCCACGACCCGGCGACATAGGAGGAAGCCCAGATGATCGGCCAACTCAGCGGATTGCCGGCCCAGGTTGCAATCAGCGCCGCTGGAATATTAACCCTCAACACGAAGGCCAAAACGCCGGCCAGCAACATTTGCAAACCAACGAACGGTGTGAACGCCGCGAAGATGCCGGCTGCGCAGCCGAGCGCCACTTCGTGCGGCGTGGCCCTCAGCCGCAGCATGCGGCGCCAGATGTAGCGTGCGCGACGGACCGTGGTGCGACCACCGGCTGCCCGAGCACCTGCGCGGCGCGCGCCACTGCGACCACGCGCGTCGCCCGTCGGGCGCACGGCGTCATCGGAACCGGTATGCGATCCCTTGCTCCCCGCGCCTTGTGTTGGTGACCGCTGCAAACTGGATGTCTCACTCATGCTGTTGCACGCGCCGACAATACGGCCGCGCGGCGCACGTGCAGGGCGGCGTGATTCCCTGCCCTACTCGAACAGCCTTTCGACCTTCGCCACAATATCCTTGCTGCGCAATCCGGCGATGATGTGGTTCAGATGCACTAGGTCGAAGACTTCAAGTTCGATGTGCAGAATGGTGAAATCGGCGGCCTTGCGCTCCATGCGCAGATTTTCGATGTTGCCGCCTGTTTCGCCAATAACGTGAGCAATTTCAGCAAGCGAGCCTGGCGCGTTCACAGCCGTCACCGACAGGCGCGCCGGAAAGCGATCCTGGCGCGTTGGGTCGAGATCCCACGTCACGTCGATCCAGCCCTGGTCTTCGTAATCTTTGAGACGCGGCGAGTGAATCTGGAAAATACGAATGCCCGCGCCCGGCGAAAGCACGCCGACGATGCGGTCTCCCGGCACCGCGCCGCCCGGCTCGAACAGGATCGGCAAGTCATCGTTCGGCCCGCGGATCGAAACCACGCTGTCGGCATCGCTGGTGCGGAAGCGCAGGCTCGCAACTTTCTCGATATTGAACCAGCCGTCTTCGCCCTGCGCGCGGCCAAAGCGGCGCGTCGGCCTGTAGCCAAGCTGCTGACCATCGGCCGGCAGCAGCACCTTCAAGATCTCATCGTGCTGCTGTTCGTTGCGGCCGGCAGCGGCAAACACATCATCGAGCGACTTCAGGTTGCCCTTGGGAAGGATTGACCGCACCTTATCTTCGTTGAACGGCACGTTGGCCTGGCTGAAGGCCGTGGCGATCAACTGCCGCCCCAAGGCGACATAGCGTTTTCTTTCGGCCTCGCGCGACGCACGCCGAATAGCGGTGCGCGCGCGCCCCGTTACCGCAAAAGCTTCCCAGGCCGCCGGCCGCACGTGGCCCTTGGCGGTTTCGATGACCACTTCGTCGCCGTTGCGCAGGCGCGTATCGATGGGGACATGACGCCCGTTGACGTAGGCGCCGACGGCTTCATTGCCAACGTCGGTATGCACGGCATAGGCGAAATCGAGCGGCGTCGCCCCACGCGGCAAGGCAATGAGGCGGCCCTTCGGCGTGAAGCAGAAGACCTGGTCGTGGAAGAGTTCGAGCTTGGTGTGTTCCAGAAACTCTTCCGGATTTTCTGCTTCCAGAAGATTCGAGATGATCGATCTCAAGCGGCCATAGGGGCTGTCATCCTTGTCGGTGCTGGGAGCACCGCCACTGGCCGATGGTGCAACGCCGTTCGCCGTGCCATTGACGTGGCCCTTGTCGGCGACGGGCGCGCGCGCCTCTTTATAATGCGCATGCGCGGCGATGCCGAACTCGGCCGTGCGGTGCATCCCAATAGTGCGGATCTGCAGTTCCACGCGCTGATGGCGCGGGCCGTAAACCGTGGTGTGAATGGACTGGTAGTTGTTGCGCTTCGGCGCCGAGATGTAATCCTTGAAGCGGCCCGGCACCGTCTTCCACGTGGTGTGCACGATGCCGAGCACCTGATAGCAATCGGAGATGCTGTCGACGAGCACGCGGAAGGCGTAGATGTCGGACAACTGCTCGAGGCTGATCTGCTTGTGCTCCATCTTGCTCCAGATGGAGTACGGCGTCTTTTCGCGGCCGTAGGTATCGGCCTTGATGCCGGCTTCCGACAGCTTCCGCGCCAGAGCTTGGCGAATTTCCTCGACCAGCCCTTTGTTGCGCGTCCTCAGTTCAACGAGCTTTTCCGTGACGGCTTGATAGGCTTCCGGATGCAGCCAGCGGAACGCCAGATCTTCGAGTTCCTCGCGCAGCGTCTGCATGCCCATCATGCCCGCGAGCGGCGCGTAGATGTCGAGCGTTTCCTCCGAATTGCGCTGGCGGCTCTCGGGCTTCATGTGCTCGAGCGTGCGCATGTTGTGCAAGCGGTCGGCGAGCTTGACCAGCAGCACGCGGATGTCGCTGGAAATGGCGATCAGCAGCTTTCGGAAATTCGCGGCCTGCTCGGCCTTCTTGGACACGAGATCGAGACGCTTGATCTTGGTCAGACCGTCGACGAGATGGCCGATTTCGGCGCCGAACATCTGATCGATTTCGGCCCGTGTCGCGTCGGTATCCTCAATGACGTCGTGCAGCAGCGCGGTGGCAACGGTCGCATCGTCGAGCTTCAGCTCGGTCAGAATGGCCGCGACTTCGAGGGGATGAGAAAAATAGGGGGCGCCCGACGCGCGCTTCTGGTTGCCATGCGCCTTCATGGCATAGACGTAGGCGCGGTTGAGCAGCGCCTCGTCAGCCTTCGGATCGTATTTGAGAACTCGTTCGACGAGTTCGTACTGCCGCATCATGGCTCGCCGCTTTCAACGAACAAGGGATCGAGCGTAACCGAATCGTACCCAAATAGAAAAGCACGCCACGCGTATCAGCGCGCGGCGTGCCGAATTCGTGCTGGATGGCGTATCGCCGCAGCGCTGCCGACCGGCAGGTCGCAGGCCTCAGCGCAGCCGGTCGCGCGGATCGCGATCACGTTCCCGCTCGCGGGGGCCACCGCTGGCGCCGATGCTGGCCGACGGCTCAAGCGGCGTCATGCTTTCCAGCCCGCGCAACAACTGCTCTTCGGTCATGACATCGACCTGCGAGTCGCTCGACATGTCGTCGCGACCAAGGGTCGGCGCGCGGCGCTCGGCCGGCAGCAGCGGTGCTGCAACCGATTCCGGCTCGTCGACCTCGGTGTTCTTCTGGATCGAACTGATCAGGCTTTCGCGCATGTCTTCAGCCGGCACCGTCCGCTCGGCGATTTCGCGCAGGGCGATGACGGGGTTCTTGTCGTCGTCCGGCGCGATGGTGACGGCGCTGCCGTTCGCAATGGCGCGCGCGCGATGAGCGGCGAGCAAAACGAGTTCGAAACGGTTCGGGATCTTATCGACGCAATCTTCGACGGTGACGCGGGCCATCGGCTAAACGTCCTCTGTGATCTGGGCTGAGCTTCGGGGCGGCGCGTGCGTTACGATCAACACTGATATCCACCTGGGCGAAGTACAAAGTGGGCGAAGTGCAAAACCACGTCCAATGCCACAAACGAATACGAGCGCCGGACGCTTCGCCTCAAGGGACGGAGCTACCGAACGACGCCAATTGCTCAAACTAGAGCACGTCTGGCCGGCCAAATCAAGAACATGAACGCTGATAAGCCCCCTGGCCTTGCTGCGACAATCCGGCTTATAATGTCTGCAAACGGATGATTGCGCACAAACCAGGTACGCGGAATATCGATATTAGGCAGCCGTAAGGAGCACTTGCGGCCTTCGGAAGTATCTGTTTTTTGGAACCGCAGGGTTTCTAAATTGTTTATTGTCGATCATAGATGTTTCCCTCTGCGGGTTGATTTCGTAAGACGGTACCCACTCGGAAGGTTTCGCTGATTTCAAAATGGCGGATTTTGCGGACCGGCGACCGCAGATGCCCCGACAGTAAGAATGTAAAAAAAGGTGGCTGATGCACTTCTATTCTACTGAGCGCATTGCTCTATTTATTGACGGCGGCAATCTGTATGCAACCGCGAAATCGCTCGGCTTTGACATCGACTACAAGCGGTTGCTTGGGTTCTTCCGTCAAAAAGGTCAGTTGGTCCGCGCGCTTTACTACACGGCACTCGCGGAAGATCAGGAATACTCGTCGATCCGGCCGCTGATCGACTGGCTGGACTACAACGGCTTCACCATGGTGACTAAGCCGATCAAGGAATTCACCGATGCCACCGGCCGCCGCAAGGTAAAAGGCAATATGGACATCGAGCTGGCGGTTGACGCCATGCGCTTGTCGGACAGCCTAGACCATATCGTCATCTTCTCGGGCGACGGTGATTTCCGCTCGCTCGTCGCCGCCTTGCAGCAGAAGGGCAAGCGCGTCAGCGTCGTGTCAACATTGCAGACACAGCCGCCGATGGTGGCCGACGATCTGCGCCGGCAGGCCGACCAGTTTATCGACCTTGCCGATCTCGAAAGCCAGATCTGCCGCGATCCGGCAACGCGGCCCGTGCGCGAGCCGCGCTCGTTTGCGCCCCGCAGCGGCAGCTACGCCCCGCGCGAGACGACATTCGAAGACGACGATATGCCGGAGGAAGTGTGAAAGCCGTGTGACGCGCGCGGATGGGCACCTGGCTGCCTGTCCCTCGTGTCATCATGCGCCTCGCCGAATGAGCCACGACATCGCAGACAGTTCGACGGCGGCACGTCTCAGTAACGCGCCGCCGTTCGCGTGTCGGCTCACATGATCATCGACCGGTCGCAAGCGATCGTGCTACGGGGCGCGGTATGGTGCGCCAATCCAAACCAATTGCCATGAAACAGAGCCAAGTCGCGCCGCCGGAAGCGCCGCCGGATTGCGGGCTCTGTCCCCGCCTCGTCGCCTATCGCCGCGCGAATGCCGCCACAGAACCAACATGGTTCAACGGCGCGGTGCCGTCATTTGGAGATGTGAGCGCGAAACTGCTCATTGTCGGGCTCGCACCCGGCCGCAACGGCGCCAACCGCACGGGCCGCCCGTTCACCGGCGACTATGCCGGAGATCTGCTCTATGCGACGCTCAGTGAATTCGGCT